>JBEOKA010000225.1:0-10647 GCA_040275325.1 Myxococcaceae bacterium
TGGCGTCGGTGGCTGGAGGGGAGCAGGCCACGAGTGCGGCCGTGAAGAGAGTGATGGTTCGGTTCATGGTGAGGGGTCCTTGGAGAAGGAAGACAGGGGCCACATTGTCGCCCGCTCGACGTTCGTCAAGCTTCGCTCCGCCACCGCCTGTCAGCGTATGCTCCGCGCCGTGCGACAGGTCCGATGGCTGTTGGTTGGGGTGGGGCTGCTGTGGGCGGCGCTCTTCGTCTCGTGCGGAGGCTCGAACGAGGGCCAGATCACTCCGACTGGCGGCGAGCTGTGCGATCTCGAGCGGCGGTTATGCCTCGAGATTCCGCCGCAGGGGCTGTCTGAAGCGCAGAACTTCAGAATCACGTACCCGTCGAGCGATCGACCCGGTGGCCAGGTCTCAGAGGTCTGGGACATCGAGGCGCTGAACAAAGAGGAGTATCGCTTTCGCAAGCCGGCCATCGTTCGCATCAAGCTCGATGCAGTCGACGTCACGAACGTGCGCGACGAACAGACGCTGCGGGTCGCGAGCTCGATCGACGGCAACTGGGAGGTGCTCGGCGACCTGTTCTTCGATCGCGTGCGCAACGAGATTCGCGGCACGACCTCGCTCTTGCGCACGAAGTCGACCAAGCGCGGTGTCTCGGCGTTCACGATTCTTCGCTCCGATCGTCTGCCTGACGGCGGCATTCCGATGGAGACCGACGCCGGTCCACGGCCCGACGCGAGCGTGATCATCATTCCGCCGGTGCCTGACGCGGGCCCACGCGATTCAGGTGTCGTGGTGGTCGACTCGGGCGTTCCCGACGCGGGCTCGATGGTCGATGCGGGTCGGCCCGACGCCGGCGTGATGGACGCGGGCTCGATGGACGCGGGCGGCCCGGTCGATTCGGGTACTCCCGATGCGGGCATGATGGTCGATGCGGGTGTCGACGCCGGCATGATGATCGACGCTGGTGTGGACGCCGGAGTCGATGCCGGCGTTGACGCAGGGGTCGACGCGGGCGTGGACGCCGGCTCGATGATCGATGCTGGCGTCGATGCTGGCTCGGCGGTCGATGCGGGCGTCGATGCCGGCGTGGACGCGGGCTCGCAGGTCGACGCCGGAGAGCCCGACGCAGGTGACGCAGGGTGATGGGCTCGAGGCAGCGCTGGTTTGCAGGGCTCGGCGCGTTCGTCGTCGGGCTTGGGCTTGGTGCATGTGGAGCCGACAAAGAAGTGGCTCCCGAGCCGGCCGCGCCTGCGATGCAGCAGTGCCGGCGCTTCGATCAGTTGATGCCGCGGTTCGTGAGCGCGATCTCGACGGGCAAGACGCAGAACCTGAAGATCGTGGTCGAAGACAGGCTGCTGAAGACGTCGCGTGACGATGAGCCACCGCCAATCAACGACGTGCTGCGCATCATCTTCGCGACGCTGAACGCGCTGGCTTCGAAGCCGCCCGAGCCCGGTGGCTCGAAGGAGTCGTACTGCGCCCCTGCCGGGACACCGCCTCCGCTGAACCTGGCCAACGAGGTCTGTGAGATGCGCCGCGCGATCGACTCGCTCGTGCATCAGGGCAAGGGGCTCGACGCCATCGCCGTCGTCGAGCCGCAGCTGCAGGGCATCATGGACTACATGACCGGCACGGGGACGTCGACCGAACGCAACGCGAGGGGCGAGCTGGTTTCTCACTACGAGGTCGCGGCGGCGTTCTCGAATCTGTGCAGCAACACCCAACAGTGCCAGCTGTCGAACGGGCTCGATCTGATCATCGCGTTCACTGACTACGCGAACACTGCGCCGGGCCGGAAATTGGTGGCAGACATCAACACGCTGGGCACGAAGACGAGCCTGACTGCCTTCCTCGCGCCGCAGAACCTGTCGGAGGAGGGATTCGTGTCGATCTCTCGCGCGCTGATTCCGGCAGTGCAGGGGGCGGATCCTCAGGCGCTCCAGAACGCGTTCGATCAGCTGCCCCTTTCGGCCGAGCTCAAGATGGATCTGCGGCCGATCGTCGAAGACCTGAAGCTGATTCTTCAGACGCCGAGCCTGATCGAGCCGACGCGCAAGGCGCTCAACTGCATCACCGTGAGCGATCGCAACTCAGACATCGTGCGCATGCTGTATCGGTTGGCGATTCGCGACATGCGCGCCGAGTTCGGAGTCACGCGGCTCTCGCAGGTCTTCAAGCAACTGCAGGACGTCGACCAGCGCGGCTCGCTCATCTTCCTCGCCAACACGCTCGCCAAGGCCGTGCGTGGAGACGACGCAGCGATCGCTGCAGCCGCGAGCACCTGCAAGACGCTGTTGTCGACCGCCGCGCCGGCTGGCCAGGCTCAGGGGAACGCGCAGCTCGCGTTGCCCGTGGTCGCAGACCTGCTCCGCAATGGCCTGGTGCAGGAGGCCATCTGCGCGATCGACACGTTGCTGTTCGGTTGCTCCGGCGGTGCCCAGCCAGCCTGCCCGGTTCGTTGACCCTGCGCTGCGTGGTAGGCAGCGCTCCCCCGCAGTTCCTCATCTGGAGAAGACCCATGGTTCGCAACTCGCTCGTGGTGGTCGGTCTGTTGGCGCTGGTTGGCTGTGCGAAGGATCCGCTGCAGATGAACAAGCAGCAGGCAGCTGAGTACGCCACCCGCATGTCGCGCCTCTCTGGCAGCGCAGCCTTCAAGGCAGCGACGCCCGCCGACACCATCAACGCGAACGCGACCTGTGAAGAGGGCGGCTCGGTGGCGGTGAGCGTCACGGCGAGCGCGATGGCGAACAGCGCCGCGGTCTCGTTCTCGCTCACCGGCAACGCCTGCAAGTACAAGACGGACGATGGTCGCCTGTGGACGATGAACGGCGGGCCGATCACGTCGACCTACTCCGCGATGGGCACCAGCTCGGGCGGCAACACCAGCATGCTGAACCTGTCGGTGAACATGAACGGTGGGCCGATCACCGTCGAGAGCGACACCGAGCGCGGCTCGATTCAGTACAACAACCTGAAGATCACGACGAACATCGACACCACGAACAACAGCTTCCGCATGCGCGCGAGCATCACGGGCTCGATGACGGTCGATGGCACCACGTACACGTACGACAACGACTCGTACGACTTCCGGTACACGATCGATCTGAACCCCTGAGGCATCAGGCGTCGGCATCAGGACGCCTCGAACACACGATACGCTCCCAGCGAACGGCTCGAGGTGCCCAGAGAAGACCTCTCGAGTACCCCTTGAAGTCGCTCGAGTACCCCTTGAAGCGCCTCGTGGCCCCCCTGGAAGTCGCTCGTGGCCTCCAGGTGGGCTACTCGGCCAGCCGGTCGATCAGCGCGACGACCTTCGACTCCTCGGCCGCGCCCTGAAGTCGCTGAATGAGCCGCCCCTCGCGGTCGACGATGAAGAGCGTGGGGAGCGACGTCACCCCGTACTGCGACTCGATCTCGGGGTCGCCCAACACCGCGAAGCGCTCGAGGCCGGGCACTTCGCGTGAGAACTCGGTCACCAGCGGCACCTGACCGGGTGGATCGTCTTCGCTGATCGCCACGAAGACGACGCCGCGCGACTCGTACTTCTTCGCCATCGCCACCAGCCACGGCATCTCGGCGCGACACGGCGGGCACCACGTCGCCCAGAAGTCGATCACCACGATCTTCCCGCGCAGGTCCGACAGCTTCACCGAACCGCCCTGCAGCCGGGGCAGGTCGAAGCCAGGAACGAGCGGGCCCTGTGCAACCGTTGGAGTCATCGTCTTCGGCTGTGCTGCGAAGAAGCCCGCCACGCCAAGCGCGATGGCGGTGCCTCCGAGCAACGCTCCGATGATCGTTCGCTGCGAATCGCTCTGGTTCGCCATCACTGCCCCAGCTTCAGAACCGCCAGCTGAAACGCAAGCTCGCCACGAAGTCGTGCCGATCATTGCCGACGATCGGAAGACTGCCGCCGACCTCGATGCCGAACGACGAGATGCGGAAGCGCGCTCCCACCGTCGGAGCCAGATAGCTCACACGCCCAACCCGTCCGTTCACGTCGAGGACGAAGCCGAACCACGTCGTCGGCTGCCACATCGCTCCGACGACCGCGAAGCCACCGACGCGGGGATCACTGCGCGCCGCGCCGAGCGCCAGCGTGAGATCGACACTCGCCGCGCCGTGCACCTCGAGCCAGGTCTTCGGCCGCCAGCTCACCGCGTGCCCGACTTCCGCGCCGACCAACCGCATGCCCGGAATCTCGAACGACGTCGGCAGCAGCACTCGGCCCGTGAACGCGCCCGTGAGCCGCTCGGTGTCGTACAGCACCTGTGACACGCCAGCCGTCATGTGGCCGAGCGTGATCTCGGTCTTCGTCAGCGTCGCGTTCTGCGTGAAGCCGAAGCTCACCGCCTCGAGCGACGCGAAGAGTTCAGTGCGAGGACGAACCGCCCACGACCCGAACAGCACGCCCTGCGCGCCGACGTTTCCGTAGAAGTTCGGCGTGTCGATGATGCCCGCGCCACGCACCGCCAGCCCAACCTCAGTGCGAGGGCAGGGCCGGCGGCCAACCGCGAGATCAGCCTCGACGTAGCCGACCCCGAGTGGACCTTCAGGCAAGCCACGCGAGTCCTCCGCCACGCACCCGCCACGCGGCGACACGTCAGCAACCGGTTGCGTCACTTCCTGCGCGAGCGCCGCTGTCGAGACGAACGCCATCAGAACGATCGATCGCATCAGCGGCCTCCCTTCGCACCCGGCGCGGTGAACTGCCCATCACCGGTCCGGTCGAGGAAGAAGGGGTTCGTGAACGCGAGCGGATAGCCCAGGGTGATGTTCGCGAAGTCGAAGCCGGTCTCGCCTTCTTTGGGCTGTGGAGGATCTCCGAGCGGCCCGATCTTCGCGCCCTCGGCCACGTCCTTCGCGTCGGCCACGCCGTCGCCGTTGTTGTCGGTCGTGTCGGGAACCCCGTCGAGCGCACCGCCCTGTCCACCACCGAGATCGGCAGACGCGAGCAGCGGCCGGCCAGCTTCGATCGACAACCACGCGTCTCCGGTCACACCAGCGAGCAGCTCACTCAGGGCGACTTCTCCCTCGTACCGAACGAACGAGCCCGACGTCGCGAACGGATCGGTGGGCAGGGTGGTCTCCTTCACCGTCTTCACGATCTGCCCGTTCACGACGAAGCGCACTTCTTGAACGGGAATCCACGGGGCGGAGCTGATCTTCACCTTCACCTTCGCGTCAGCCTTCGGCGCAAACGTCGTGGTGCTGAAGGGGCGGGCGGTACCGGTCGAGTCCTCGATGGTCGCTTCGATGACTGGGCCGTTCGAGCCGATGGAGCGCCCCTCGAGCACCGCCCGGTTGAGGGTGTTCACGTCGAACGTCGGGCCGGGCAGGGTGGCCGCGGTGACGAGGTTGAACGGCATGCCCACGGTGTTGTCGGTGAGGCTGTGCGAGTCGGAGTTCGCGGTGCCGATCTTCTTCTGCCCCTGGTTCAGCACGTACCACCAGAACGCGCGGTACTGCAGGAACAGCCCGTTGTCTGAGCCGTTCATCACCTCCTGCGCGTGGTGGCCGTTGTTGGCGAAGGTCGAACCAGCCGGCGTGCGCACGTAGATGCCCAGGTTGGTGCCGTCGTCGGCGGCCGGCAGATCCTTGCGAAGATCCATCGCGAGCGCGCGGGGGAAGCCGAGATCGCGTCCGAATTCGGCGACGGCCCACGGGTGATTGAGTTCGATCAGCGGCGTGCCCGTGAACAGCGGCTTCGTGCGCTCGAACAACATGCCGGGCTCCACCAGCTCGTCGTACGGCCCACCGTTGCGCGGCAGCGACGGGTCGTACTTGAGCGGCCACATGTTGTAGTGCCCGATGACGAGCGGGAACGACGAGTTGGGAATGAAGAGGAACGGAATGTGGCCCGTGGTCTCGAGGCCGATGACCGTCGAGAGCCGTTGCGCGAGGCCGAGCTGCTCGACGACGCGCGTGTAGTCGTAGACGACGTCGTGATCGGTGCCGACTGCGACGTCGAGATCGCTGGCAGAGAACGACAGCACGCGATCGTAGTCGGGGATCGAGCTGTCGAAGCTGGCCGCGCCGTGAATGTGGAAGTCGGCGGTGAGCGAACCGGCAGGCTTGAGGCCCGCGAGCCGCGTGAGGGTGAACGAGATCGTCGAGGCACCCGGCATCACCGTCACGGTGTCTCGTCCCAGCGACCACCACGGGCCGTGGAACGCGTAGACGTAGAAGCGGCCCAGCGGCACTTCGGCCGTCGTCACGCCCTGACGAACGAGAATGCGGTTGCACGCTGGCGATGCGCCCGACGGCGTGCCCAGCCACGGCGCGCAGGCGGTGAAGCGCCCATGCAACGTGCCCAGCACCTTTTCGCGCTCGGTGGCGTCGACCGGCACCACGAAGATCTCGGCGTCGAGGCCCGCCATCGTCGCGCTGTCGTTCACCCGGAAGGTGACGGTGGCCGTCGAAGGCAGCACGAACGTTCCGAAGTCGGCGCCATCGGCGACGTTGGAGAACTCCTTCTCGAGCACCTTGCGGCCGAAGGAGTGCACCTCGACGACGTACGTCTTGCCCGCGGGCACGCGCGCGCTGAACGAGCCGTCGGCGTTGGGGACGATCTGCGTCCACGGGCTGCGCTGTGCGGCCGTCGACGCGAGCGTGCCCTCGGAGATCTGAATGCTCGTCTCGCGCTCGGAGTTGAGCGCGATCGCGTTCGGGCGCTCCACCTTGCCCTTCACCGTCGCGTACGCCTCCTTCGTCACCTGGCGGCGAACGTCGAGCGCGATGTCGACCGCGCCGCTCACGCCCCTCGTGTCAGCCACCGAGAGGAAGCGCTCGAACACCTGGTACCCGCGCGGCGGAACTCTCGTGCGGGCCAGGCCGGCGGCGCTCACCTGATCGCTGTTGAAGCCCTCCATCGTGGCGGCGGTGCAGCTTGCGCTCGCGATCGACGAGGTGCGCTCGTCTCCCGTGTGGCCGGCCGCGGCGAGGTAGGGGAACGAGCGGAACACGCCGTTGATGGTGAGCAGGTTGAACGACGGGTGCGTGAAGCCGAAGCCCGCGCCAGGCGTGAAGGGCACGGCTTCGCGGCCGCTCCAGTAGAAGCCGTCGACGAGGCTCCACAGCTCGGTGTCGTTGGAGCCGTTGATCACTTCGGTGCGAACGCGCACGCCGCGATCACACGGCCGCAGCTCGTAGCGCGTGAAGGCGAGCACGTCTTTGCGGCCATCGAGCGCGCCCCGCAGCTCGACCGCCACGCGATCGGGCCGCTCGTCGATCACCTTCAGCGACGTGTACTTGATGCTGTCGCCCGGGAGGATTCCGGTGACCTGGAAGATGTTGGTGACGACGTCTTTGGGCTGACCGTGTGGCGCGAGATCGAGCACCGAGCCGCCGTTGGGGTCGAGGTAGTTCTGGGTGCCGATGCCGGCGATCACCACGTCGGCGAACGCGTTCGACAGCTTCACGTCACCGCGCGCGCCCAGACCGTTCCACCCGCCGGGGCGCTGCGATGGCCCCGCGATGGTCTCGATGGCGAGCTGCTCCTGCATGCCGCCACACTCGAACGCCACCTTCGGGCACGGAGACGCCACGACACACGCGGGATCTCCAGACAGACAGCTCTCGTTCGCACACCCAGCGCTCACCACTGCGAGCGCCGCCCCCACCACCAGAAGCCTCACGGCCATTGATTCCACCCATTCGCTGCGTGGCAGCTGTCCCCGATGAGATCGAGGTACACCTGCGGGTTCGACTGCTTGATCGCCGCCATCGTCGAGAACGCCTTGATCTCCTCCAGCCCCTTCACCGCCGCGTCGAGGAGCGCTCTGGCGCGATTGATCGACAGCTCCTGCTCTTTGTTCGGCTTCCAGCCTGTCTCGTTCTTGAGGCGACCGAGCGTCTCGAGAAAGTGGCCGTAGAACTTCACCTCTTGCGTGAGGATCTGCAGCTTGAATTGTGGCGCCTGCTGGAGCGCTGCGTCGTATTGCCGTCGCTCTGACTCGAGCCGGTAGAAGAGCACGGCGATCTGGGTGTCGAGGCGCGCGCCCCACTTCTTCTTCACCTCGGGAAAGCGCGACCAGCCGAACACGGCCTGCATGAAGTGCAGCCCGCCGCACGGGTGGGCGTAGATGCCCTGCTTGCGCTTCGGCACCTCGGGCAGGCCCTTCTTCATGCCGTCACTCAGCTCGGCCTGGCTCTTCTCGAGCGCGTCGAGCGCGTCGTTCATCACCGCGTCGAGGGAGAGCGGCCCGAGCTCGGTCGGGATCGTCGAGCCCGGCTTGCCGGTCTGCGAGAAGAGATCGAGCGTCCACGCGGAGTCTTTCCAGTAGTCCTCGCTCGAGGGCACGTGGCGAAAGCCCTTCTTCACGCCATCGACCAGCTGCTGCAGCGTGACCGTGCCCCACGTCGTCGGGAAGCTCGTCGTCAGCGGCAGCTTCGCCATCACGAACGTCTTGGTGATGAGGTTCGAGTGCGGCTCGATGGGTGTGCGATCGCTCGCGTAGCGCTGAAATCCATATGCGTTGCCCGCGCCGACGCCGCCATCAGCCAGCACGTTGCGCGCGAGGAAGTCCTTCGTGATCACGTCGGTGGCTTTTCGGCCGTCGGTCGCGAGGTAGCTCGCTCCATACGCCGTCATGCCGTGCGCGAGCGCCCAGGGGTTCCTGGGATCAGCCGCCGAGACGAGGCACTGATCGAGCAGCACCTGGTGGGCGTGGGGTTTGGGTGCTGCCTGGGACAAGAAGAGAGTCACTGCGACGGCGACGACGGTCATGGTGCCTCGGGAGACGGCCGGAAAACTCGGTACTTCACGCGTGCAGCGCCCACACGGTCGTATATAGAGCCACACGGCCGGTCACTGAAGGGCGCCGGGAGCCGCCCCCCGAGGAGTCTGTCCCGATGACGTCGTTGAGATCGATGGCCCTTCTGCTCGCCTTGTGGTCCGGGTCGGCTGCTGCCCAATACGTGGCCACCACCCAGGCGATCAGCGGCTACCCGTCGCTCACGAACCCGCAGACGATCACGCTGACGGCTCCCAACAGCGTGACCGACCGCGGCCGAGCGAACGTGGCGTTGCCCTTCACGTTTCAGTTCTACAACCGGCAGTACACGAGCCTCGTCGTCACGGCGAACGGCATGGCCTTCTTCGAGGCCTCGACGATTCCGACCGACGACTTCCCGTCGAACGTGGCGATCCCCTCGACGGTCGAGCCCAACGGCATCATCGCGCCCTTCTGGGATGACCTCGACGGCAACAACGGCACCAGCGCGCTGCGCCAGCAGGTGGTGACGGGGCCGAACGGGCAGGGCCTGGCGATCGAGTGGAAAGACTGGAACCGCCGCTTCGGCATGTACACGCTCAACTTCCAGATTCGCCTCTGGGAGAACGGCGTCATCGAGTTCTTCTACGGCGCGATGCTGGGCTCGGGGCAGGCGATCTCGGCCACCATCGGCATCGAGTCTCCGACCGGCGCTGGCGGCACCAACGCGCTGACCGCAGGCAGCTGTCTCAACCGCACCGTGCCGACCATGCCCGTGCCGTCGTTCGCGCACTGCGACCTCGCCAGCTTCGACCCGATGAACACGGGCTCGCCGATCACCTACGTGCGCTTTGGCCCGCCGCCTGGAGTCGATCTGCAGCCGACCCGCCTGCGCGTCACCGGCATCTCGCAGGCCGGCAACGATCTGCAGATCGGCGCCGAGGTCGCGATGCGCAACTTCGGCACCGCGACGTCGGGCGCGTTCAACTACCGGCTCTACCTCTCGGAGGACACGCTCTTCGACGCTCCCTCGGCCGATGCAGGCGTCGCCGACACCGAGATCGTCACTGGCGCGCTGCCTCCCGGCCCGTTCACGCTCGTGCCCAACGGCGCGGTCACCAACGCGGCGACCGGCACTGCCCTGCGCCCCACCTCTGGCTCGTTCTACGTGCTCGCCGTCGTCGACGACTCGAACGCCGTCACCGAGACGAACGAAGTGAACAACGTGCTGGCGACGACCACGCCGTACTTCGCGGGCGTCGATCTCGTCGCCGAGAGCGTCAGCGGCCCTCCGTCGGCGGGTCCCGGCGATCCCGTCACCATCTCGTACGCCGTCACCAACCAGGGCTTCGACCCGGCCGGCGTGGTGCCGTTCAAGATCTTCCTCTCGGCCGACACGGTCTTCTCGATGGACGACCGCGAGGTCTTCAGCGGAACGCGCGCCGTGCAGGGCGGAGAGAACGTCGTCGCCCAGATCACCTTCACGCTGCCCGCCACCGTTCCTGCCGACGACTACTACGTGCTGCTGCAGGTCGACGATGGCCCGAACGCCGGCACCGTCGTCGAGGTCTCAGACGCGAACAACCAGGCCATCAGCCGCGCGCGAATGCTGGTGCGCCAGGCCGACCTGATCATGGACCGCATTCGCATCGCGCGGCCGGTGCTGCCCTACGAGACGGCCACCGCAGGCTTCTTCGGCGAGCCGATTCGCGTCGAGGCGACGGTTCGCAACCAGGGCGGCGCGACGGCTCCGAACGTGTCGGTCGTCTTCTTCATGTCGGACAACGAGACGCTCAACGGCCTCACCGACCCGTTCGTCTGTGAAGAGGGCCCGTTCTCGCTGGCGCCAGGCGCCTCCCAGGTCATCAGCAAGACGTGCACGGTTCCCACTCGCGCGGTGAACAACTCGATCCTTCCACGCGCGCCGTACTTCTTCTTCGCTGCCGCGGTCGC
>JBEOKA010000226.1:0-10638 GCA_040275325.1 Myxococcaceae bacterium
AGTTCGCTCAACAGGGCCGTCGTCGCCTCAAAGTGATCCTGCACCCAAGCTATTCCCACGTCTTATCGACGCTTCGAGCTGGCCAACGAGTTGGCAGTGGCCCCTCCTTCGCACAGGATTCCGCCCGCCATGTCGCGCCGTGTTCTGCAGCCCCTCGACATCACCCTTCGCTACGGCAAGCGCTACCAGCTCGTTCGCAAGCTGTTCCTGGCCTTCTCGGTCTCGCTCACCTTCGGGCTGCCGCTGCTGCACCTGCGGGCGCTGTCGATGGAAGGCGCGGGACTCGCTGATGATTCTCCGTGGGCGCGGCTCATTCGCTGGCTGCCGGTCGCCAAAGTCCCCTTCGTCGGAGCCCCCACCTCGATCGAGCTCTTCGGCATCGAGCTGGTCGATCCACTCGAGTGGCTCGGCGTCACGCTGAACCGCGGCGTGTCGGCAGGAATGGTGTGGACACTCCTCCCCGGTCTGCTGCTGGTGGTCGCGCTCGGCCGGTTCTTCTGCGGGTGGGCGTGCCCCTACCTGCCCATTCTCGCGGCGAGCAACGCGGCGCGCTGGTTCCTCTCGAAGCTGGGCGTTCCGATTCGAGACGTGAAGGTGCCGCGCATCACGGCGCGGGTCGCGCTGGTGGGCGTGCTCCTCGCGAGTGCATTGCTGGGCACGCAGCTGCTCCCGCTCATCTACCCGCCGGCCATCATCGGCCGTGAAGTCTTCCGCGCGCTCTTCTACGGCTCCCTCGGCGCAGGCGCGTTCGTGGTGCTGGGCGCGTTTCTGTTCGACACGTTCGTCTCACGCGCGGGCTTCTGCCGTTCGTTCTGCCCGGGCGGCGCGATGTTCTCGACGCTGGGAGCGCTCTCTCCTTTGCGCGTTCACCGCGACGTTCCGAAGTGCACCGACTGCACGATCTGCGACGTCGTCTGCAACCTCGGCCAGCTGCCGATGACGGACAAGCTCGATGGTGGCTGTGAGCGCTGCGGCAAGTGCATCGCCTCGTGCCCGACGCAGGCGCTGTCGTGGAAGTTGGGCACGCCCTCGGCGTTTCGGAAACCAGAGGAGAAGCCCGGCACATGAACCGACGCGGCCTCATCGGAGCGCTCACTGCCGCGGTGTCACTCGCCGTGGTGCCGAAGCGTGCGCGCGCGAACCCGAAGAAGATTCGCCCGCCCGGAGCCCTGCCTCCCGGCCAGTTCGAGCAGGCGTGCATCGGTTGCTTCCGCTGCGCCGAGGTCTGCCCGACGTCGTGCATTCGTTTCCCGTCGACGTTCTCGCTCGATCAAGGAACGCCGCACCTCGAGCTCTCTGATCGCGCGTGCGTGCTCTGCATGAAGTGCACGCAGGTCTGCCCGACCGATGCGCTGCTGCCGATCGCCGCCGACGCGCAGGTGATTGCCAAAGAGGTGCGTATGGGCGTGCCGGTGCTCACGCGCTCCAAATGCCTGCCGTGGAACGGCCAGGGCGTGTGCCGGCTCTGCTACCAGGTGTGCCCGTACCCCGACAAAGCGGTCGAGCTCGTCGGCCCGCAGAAGGCGCCGCTGTTTCACGTCGAGGCGTGCGTGGGCTGCGGCCTGTGTGAAGAGGCGTGCCCCGATCAGGCGAGCGCGATCATCATCGAGCCGCTGGGCACCGAGATTCCGAAGCCCGAGCCGATTCGTCGCGGCCCGATGCGCAGGGGGCCGGCATGAGCCGTCAGCCGATCAACACCGTCGTTCGTCGCAAGTTCACGCGGCGCGATCTCATGAAGGCGGCGCCCATCGGCGCGGCGGTCGCAGGGGTGGGCGTGCTGGCCGCGGGAGGGCTCTCGAAAGAAGCCCAGGCGTCGACGAAGGGCACCTGCCGCTTCTGTCTGATGCACTGCGGGATCATCGGGCACACGAAGGGCGAGCGGCTCGAGAAGGTCGAAGGCGATCTCTCGTCGCGTACGCGCGGCTTCATCTGCGAGCACGGGTTCGCGCTGCGAGAGATGGTGCACTCGGGCGCGCGGCTGAAGCACCCGATGATTCGCAAGGGCGACGCCTTTCACGAGGTCTCGTGGGACGACGCGCTGAGCGAAGTCGCCAAGAAGCTCGAGGCGGTGAAGGCGAAGTATGGGCCCGAGGCGTTCCTCATTCAGACTGGCTGGCCGATGGTGCGCCACCCGCTGGTGAACTGGCTGCACCGCTTCGCGCGCGCGTTTGGTTCACCGAACGTGTCGACGGTCGCGAGCCTCTGTGAAGCGTCGCTGCGCATGGGCCAGGCGCTCACCGTCGGCAGCAAGTACTCCTCTGACGTGCGGCGCGCGAAGACGATGGTGCTCTGGGGCTCGAACCCCGGAGTCACCGCTCCACCCTTCCTGCACGTCATCGCGAAGAAGGCCGACGGCGGAAACCTGATCGTCATCGACCCGGTGAAGACGGGGCTCGCGCGGGAAGCGACGCTCTGGGTTCCGGTTCGGCCGGGCACCGATGGCGCGCTGGCGCTCGGCGTGATTCGCGTGGTGCTCGAGAACGGCTGGTACGACAAGGCCTTCATGGAGGCGAACACGCTGGGGCTCGAGGAGCTTCGTGCGCTCGCTGCGACGTACACGCCTCCCGAGGTCGAGCGGCTGTGCGGCATTCCCGCGGCCGACGTCGAGCGCATCGCCCGCATGATGGCGCAGGAGGGCCCGACCGGCGTCTGGGGCGGCCTCGGCGTCGAACACCACGAGAACGGCGTTCAGACCCTGCGCGCGATCAGCTCACTCGAGGTGCTCGTGGGCCGGTTCGACGGCACGCAGGAGCCGCGCTCGATTCTCACCCCGCCTGGCCCCCGCTTTCGCGACGAGCTGCTTCCCGCGCTCTACGACATGACGACGCCCGAGCCGGTGCCGCCGCCCGTGAAGGCGCGCTCCCTCGGCCGTGACAGCTACCCGCTCTACGAGATGTTCAACCGTGAAGCGCAGGGCCAGCTGCTCGCCGACGCGGTGCTGCGCGACACGCCCTACCCGATTCGCGCCGTGATGCTGGTGGCGAGCAACGCGCTGGTGACGTCACAGGGCACGCAGCGCCTCGAAGAGGCCGCCGACAAGCTCGACCTCCTCGTCGCCGTCGATCCCTTCTTCACCGAGTCGGCACGCAAAGCCGACGTCATTCTGCCCGCCACCACGTTCGCCGAGTCACCCGATGTCGACGATGACGATCGCGTCGCCGCGCAGAGCATCGTGCAGCCGCAGCACGAGGCGTTGCCCGACTGGAAGGTGATCGTCGAGCTCTCGAAGAAGCTGGGGCTCGGCCAGTACTTCCCCTGGGCGACGATGCACGAGGCTGCGAAGCAGAAGCGCGTTCCGTGGATGTTCGACGCCGAGCAGCAACCGAAGCCGCAGCCGACCGTCGAGACGCCGAAGTTCTCGACGCGCTCGGGCCGGGCCGAGTTCAAGAGCCAGTTGCTCGAGCGCGCCGGCCACCCTGGCCTGCCGGTGTGGACGCCGCCGACCGAGAACCCGACGCCCGAATTCCCTTTGCGCCTCGTGACAGGGCCGAGGCCCCGCGCGTACATCAACTCGCAGTTCCACGACGTGCCCAGCGTGAACGCGCGCATGCGCACCGCCGAGGTGACGATTCACTCCACCGTCGCGAAGCCGCTCGGGCTCAGCACCGGCATGCCGGTGAAGCTCACGTCGCCGTACGGGTCGATTCAGCTCAGCGTGGTGGTGACCGACGACGTGCAGCGCGAGTGCGCGGTGATGGCCGCTGGCTTCGCCGACGCCAACCCGAATCGGTTGATCAGCCCTGACAAACGAGACCCGATCAGCGGCTTCCCCGCGTTCCGCTCGGGCATCTGCCGCATCGAGAAGTCGTAGCCGATGTTCCGAGCGCTCACCCTCTCGCCCCTCTCCATCAGCGCGGCGGAGCCACCGGGCGACTACCGCATCGTGCGCGCCGAGCATGGCTTCGTGCTCGAGACGACCGGCGCGGTGGTGTCGGTGCGGCGCAGGCTCTCACAAGAGGTGATGGTTCCGCGGCAGACGCGCTACCTGCTCGAAGACGGCGACGTGCTGTGGGGGCCGCGTGATGGGCTGCTCCTCGAGCCCGAGCCCACGCACCGAGAGAGCGACCTCGAGCGCCGCGCCGTCGACGACTGGAGCCACACCGCGCACTGGGGCGTGCTGGCCGATCGCCTGCTCGATCACGGAGACCCGCTCGGAGAGCGCATCTCGTCGTCACTGGGTGAAACCACCGCGACGCCGATCTCTCCCCACACGTGGATCGGCACGAGCTGGCGTCACGGCGTGCTGCGGCGCGCCGCCATCACCCGACCCGAGTGGGCCTCGAAGGTGCCATGGCGAGAGGCGCTGCTCGAGATTCTCTGCGCGCGCAGCTCCCGGTTCCTCGAAGAGCTGTCGATCGATCTGCCGCGCCTCGAGCCCGACGCCACGCCGATGGAGCTCAGCGCCCTCGCCCGCGAGCTGCTCGCCCTGCCCTGGCCGTCGTGGCTCACGCGGGTGCACTTCGGAGTGCTGGCTGATCCGCCGATCCTGATGACGCCGCAGACGTTGATCGAGGCCCGGCCGCGGCTCTCACGCACGCCCCTGTTTCAACGCGCCGATCGCGCCAGGCTCACGCTCGAGTCGGTCTCCGATGCCTTTCAGGTCGAGGGCGTGACGGCCGACTCACTCGAGCTCGACGAAGGGCTGCGGGTGCGTGTGTTCCCCAACAAGGTGCTCTTCGAGCGCCCGGTGTGGCCGCGCTACGACTCGTGGCCCTCGTGGGACTTCGCCTTTCACGACGGCCGCTGGTTCCTCATGTGGCGGCACGGCGCTCCACGAAGCGACGACGTGAAGATCAACGGCATGGAGTTCTTCAACGCCGCGCTGGTGCCGGGTGATCGCATCGAGGTGCTGGAGCGCCTCGTGCTGCGCTTCGAGCTGCACGACTGACGGGGGGCTGTTGCACGCCTCCACGGCATTGCTACACGCCTCACCCATGCGCGTGCGTCTGCTCGTTGGACTGCTCCCCGTCGTCCTCGCCTGCCCCGGCCCGACCCCGAAGCCCGATGGTGGAGCGCTGCTGCCGCCGACGATCAGCACCATCTCACCGACCAGCGGCCCCATCAGCGGTGGCACGAACGTCACGGTGAACGGCTCGCGCTTCCTCGACGGCGCGACGGTGAAGTTCGGCGACGCCCCGGGCCTGCAGGTCGTGGTGATGAACGCGCTGCGCCTCACGGTTCGCACGCCCGCCGTCACCAACGCCGGCCGCGTGGCCCTCACCGTCACCAACCCCGACGGCACCTCGGCGACCCTGCCCGACGCGTTCACCTTCGAGACGGGCAACGGGCGAACCATCACGCAGGCCCTCGTCACCAACGCCGCCGAGACGACCGATCGCACTGGCGCCGCGATGATCACCGTCGCCGTCACCGCGCAGGTCGAGGTACCGAACGTGACGAAGGGCACTGGCCAGGGCTCGGGCGTGAAGGGCCAGGTCGGCTTCGCGACGACGCTCTCGACAACGCCGGCCGAGTCTGACTTCACGTGGACTGACGCGACGTACAGCGCCGACGCCGATGGCGCGATGGCAGGAGACGCGGCGCGTGACGTGTACGGCGCGATGGTGACGGTGCCGGGCGCGATGATGATGTCGAAGACGTACCGGCTGGCCGCGCGCTTCTCGGTCGACAACGGCGCCACATGGAAGCTTGCCGATCGTGACGGCTCGTCGAACGGCATTCAGGAGCCACAGCTGCCGAAGCTGATCGTCGAGGTGAAGGGCGTCGACTGGTGCCGGCTCGGTGGCCAGACGGTGGGCATGGCGCCTCCGACGGTGAACCTGCGCGGCACGCAGACGGGCCCGACGATCTACGCACAGGTCTTCGTGATGGGCCGCACCGAGGCGGGCGGCTCGGGCACGGGCATCAAGGGCCAAATCGGCTACGGCATGATGGGCGCGAACCCCAGCACGTGGACGTGGGTCGACGGTGCGTTCAACACCGACGTGGGCAACAACGACGAGTGGCGCGCGACGCTGCCGAACCCCGGTGAAGGCAGCTACCGGTTCGCGTGGCGCTTCAACCTCGACGACGGCACCTACGCGTACTGCGACAACGACGGCCTCGCGATGAACGGCTTCACGGAAGATCAGTCGGGCACGCTGATCGTGAGCGCTCCCGGCGTCGACAACTGCGTGCTCCAGTTCCCGAACAACGCGCAGGCGCTCGTCGGAGCGGCGGGTCCCCTCGTGTACGGCCGCGTCTTCGCCGGGGGCATCACCGATCGGCTCGACGGCGGCGCTCCGCCGATGACGCTCAGCATGGAGCTCGGCATCGGGCCCGGCGGCGTTCAGCCCGATCAAAGCTCATGGTCGTGGCAGGCGGCGACGTTCAACGTGGGCGTCACGGGCGGTGGAGCCGAGTTTCAGTCGCGCCTGCCCGCGTCGCTGCAGGGCACGTATGCGTATGCGTGGCGCGCGAAGCTGGGCAGCGGTGCGTACGCGTACTGCGATCTCGACGGCAGCCAGAACGGCTTCCAGACGACGCAGGCCGGCGTCTACACGGTGGCGCCGTTCAACTTCGATGAGTGCCGGCTGCAGTTCCCCTCCGCGTTGACGAGCGCCGAAGGGCGGCCGACTCCGCTCGTCTATGGCCAGGTGTTCGCGACCGGCGTGACGAACGTGGGAGCCGACGGTGGCGCTCCGGCCGGCATCGACGCCGAGCTGGGCCTGGGGCCCGCGAGCTCCGATCCCCAACAGCCTGACGCCGGTTGGAGCTGGACTGCGGGTGCCTTCAACACGGGCGTAATGGGCAACGGCGCCGAGTACCAGGCCTCGCTGACGGGTCCGGTGCCGGGCACGTACGCGTACGCCTGGCGCGTTCGCTACATGGGCGGCGTGTGGACGTATTGCGATCTCGACGGCAGCGCGAACAGCTACCAGGTCGCTCAGGCTGGCGTGCTGACGGCTGGCCCGTACGACGTCGATGAGTGCTTCGTCGACACCACCTCGCAGCAGAGCACGCCGATGACGGCGTTGCCGGGGCCGTACCTCGCGCGCGTGCGGGTGCCGACGCTGACGGCCGCCGCGGGTCAGGGCATGGGCGTCACGGCAGAGATCGGCTACGGCCCGACGGGCTCGACGCCCTCGACCTGGAGCACGTGGACTGCCGCGACCTTCGACGCCGACTCGATGGCGTTCGATCGCTACTCGGGAACCTTCACCACTCCGAACTCGCTCGGCACCTTCGACGTCGCCTTCCGCTTCCGCGTGGGCACGAAGCCGTTCGTCTATTGCGACCGTGACGGGCGGGGAAATGGCTACACGAGCGCGCAGGCGGCGCAGCTGCAGGTCACCTCGGCCCTCGTGAGCGCGTGTCAGCTGGTGACGCCGAGCGCGTTCATGCTCGAGAGCGGCTCGCCGTTGACGGCTTCGGTGAACGTCGCCGCCACGGGCACTTCGACCGCGGGGCAGGCGCCGAACATTCGCGCGCAGATCGGCATGGGAGCGCCGTCGCCCGACGACGCCAGCCAGAGCACCCTGTGGGGCTGGGGCGAGGCGACGTACGTGAACGACGTGAGCGGGCGTGACGTGTACGCGCTGACGTTTCAGCCGTCGTACATCGGCACGAGGGCGGTCGCGGCGCGCGTCTCGACGAACAACGGCGTGTCGTGGACGTACTGCGATCTCAACGGCTCCGATCAGAACGGCTTCGAGCCGAGCCAGCAGTACAACGTGACGGTGACGCGCCACACGTCGGTGCAGTTCTGCAAGCTGCAGTTCCCGACGACGGTCTCGCTCGACGCGGGTGTCTCGCGCGTCTACGGCCAGGTGTTCCAGTCGGGCGTGACGCCTGATGCGGGGGCTCCGATTCGCGCCGAGTTCGGTATCGGCGGGCGAAATGCTGAGCCGTCGCTCGCGTGGCAGTGGGGGCCGGCGGCGTTCCTGGGCTTCGGGCTGCCTCCGACGATGAGCAACAACAACGAGTACTTCGTCGACTACCGGCCCGATGGCGGAAGCCCGAACTACGCGTTCCGCTTCTCGCGCGATGACGGTGGCACCTGGTGCTACGCCGACAACGACGGCAACGGAGCCAACGGCATGGGCCAGGCGTGGGACGGCTTCCGGGGCGACCTGAGCGGCTCGGTCAACCTCGGTGTGGTGGTGCCGTAAGCGCGTCAGGAAGTGCGTTGAACAGAAGTCGTGTGGATCGCGGTTGACACTGAAGAAGACGAAACGTAGAAGCCCCGCGCTCTCAACGCAGCACTGGGCGGATAGCTCAGGGGTAGAGCGTCGCCCTTACAAGGCGAGGGTCGCAGGTTCGAAGCCTGCTCCGCCTAAGCCGTGGTAGGACAACTGAATATGGGGAGTTAGTTCAGCTGGTTAGAACGTCGGCCTGTCACGCCGAAGGTCAGGGGTTCAAGTCCCCTACTCCTCGCAGACGATGAACCCCGGAAGCCGCAAGGTTTCCGGGGTTTGTCGTTTCAGGCCTTCCGACGCAGGTGCAGCGCCTGAACGCCCGACGCAAACGGCCGGCTCGACACCAGCTCGAGTTGGCGTCGGCCGGGCACTCCAGCAAACAACGTCGGCCCGCGCCCGCTGATGACGGGGTGAACCACGAGCCAGTAGTCGTCGATGAGTCCGAGTTCTTCCAGCGCGGTCGCCAGCCTGGGGGCGCCCACCAGCACCCGCTCGGTCCTGGCCTTCAACGCCACGATCGCCGCGCCAAGCTCGCCCTCGACCCTGAACGAGTTCTGCCAGGGGAACTGGCTGCGCGTGCCCGACACCACGTACTTCGGCTTCGCCTCGAGCTTCTGCGCCCACTCACGCATCGCGCGCGGCGCCTTCTCGTCACGCGCCACCGCAGGCCACGCCTGCTCCATCAGCTCATACGTGTTGCGACCGAACAGCATCGCGCTGCTCTCGTCCATCAACCCGGTCCAGAAGTCGTGCAGCTCGTCATCGACGATGCCCTGGGTGTGATCGATGCAGCCATCGAGCGTCACGTTGAGACCGAAGGTGAGAATCCCCATGCCGGCGGTCTACTGCTTCTTCTGCGCTTCGGCTTCGCGATCGAGGTCATCGTCGACGAACTCGGTCGGCTCGGGCGGTCGAAGCGGTCCCTTCGTGTGCCGCGGCGCTTCTTCCTCCCCGTCGAGCTCGATCTCAATCACGCCAGCGTCGACCTGCATCACCTGGCGCACCCGCTTCCGCACCAGCGACACCTCGAGCTTCGCGTCGCGCCCACCTTCGAAGGTCCCTGCCCACTTCCGATGACCGGGCCGCGAGAGCTCGATCGCCACGCTGCCGTTCCACCGGTTGTCCGAGAAGAACGGCGTATGGCCGACCTCTTTGCCTCCGATGTTCACAGCGGCTCCTGAAGGCACGCTGGTGACGCTCAGCAGCCCCGACGCGCTGGTCGATTCAGTGGCTTGCGCCCGCCACCAGAAGACACCGCCCGCGACGAGCCCCACCACTGCTACCGCGAGCACCACCACGAAACGCCGCATGCGCCCAGTCTGCCCGAAGCACATGACAGGGTGGTGACACGAACGATCGCGCGCGCTGGGAAAACAGCCGCATGTTCCTGTGGCTCAAGACGCTCCACATCATCGCGGTCATCAGCTGGATGGCGGGCCTGCTCTACATCTTTCGTCTCTACGTCTACCACGCGATGGAGACCGAGCAGGTCGTGCGCGAGCGCTTCCAGGTCATGGAGCGTCGCCTGCTCAACGCCATCACCACGCCCGCCGGCATCGTCGCGACCATCACCGGCGTGTGGATGATCACCATCATCCCCGGCTGGCTGGCTCAGGGCTGGCTGCATCTGAAGCTCACGATGGTGGTGCTGCTCATCGGCACGCACGTCTTCGCGATCGTCGCGCGCAAGCGGCTCATCACCGCGCCCGCGACCTGGAATCACAAGTTCTTCCGCGTGATGAACGAGCTGCCCACGCTGCTGATGATCATCATCGTCGGAATGGTGATCTTCAAACCGCTGCTGTGGGGCTGAGCTGCGGCGCGCTCGCGAGCCGGGCGATCACTTGGGCGAACGACGTGTCGTCGTTCAGGCACGTCGCGACCGTGAGCCGGCCTCCAGCGCGCTCGAACCGCTCGACCGCGGCCTTGCCAAGCTCTTCGAGCGTCTCGAGACAATCAGCCACGAAGCCGGGCGTCACGATGGCGACTCGGGTGACGCCACGCGCCAACAATCCATCGAGCGTCGCGTCCGTCGCTGGCCCGATCCATGGATCGCGCCCCAACCTCGACTGAAACGACGTTCCCACATCGACGAGCCCGAGCCGCGACGCCAACAGTCGTGTCGTGGCGAAACACTGCGCGCGGTAACAGTGCGCGTTCTTCGCCGTCAGCGACGCACAACACGAATCGGTCAAGCAGTGACCCGTGCCGTCTTCGCGACGGACCTGTCGCTCGGGCAGCCCGTGGTAGCTGAAGAGCACGTGCTGCACGTCGGCCGGCAGCTGCGCGCGAACGTTCGCGGCCAGCACATCGAGGTAGCCGGCGTCATCGAAGAAGGGCTGCACCACGCGCACACCGGGCATGCGCGGGTGGCCGCGGTAGTACGAGTACACCGCTTCTTTCACCGAGCCTGTCGTCGCGCTCGCCTCGTGCGGAAACAGCGGAACCACCGTCACGTCGCGCAGCCGCAGCGCATCGATTCGTGAGAGCGCGTCAGCCA
>JBEOKA010000227.1:0-7254 GCA_040275325.1 Myxococcaceae bacterium
AGCCCATCTTCGTGCCGACTCCGGGCGCTGGGCCGAAGGAGGGCCATCTCATCTGCTGCCTGGCCGACCCGGCACGAGGCAAGACGCACCTGCTCATCTTCGATCCGCACCAACTCGCGAAGGGGCCGCTCGCGCGCGTCGAAGTGCCGCTGCAGCCGTACGCGTTTCACGGCGTGTCGTTGCCAGCATGAAGAACTCCAGGCCAACACCGGTGCGCGTGGGCATCATGGAGCGCAAGCGACCCGAGCTCGTCTCCATCTTGCCGATTCGACACTTGAGCCTGTTCGAACGAGTGCTGCGGGCGGGCAAACGCAGCCTCGTCGTGATGGGCGTGCTGGTGTTGCTGGGCAACGTGGCGTTCATCCTCATGCCGATTCCGCACGTGCACCTCTGTCTGTTCCCGCTCGCGTTCGTGCTCGGCCCCATCGTCGCCTTCATGTCGTGGCGAGACCGCGTGCTGGTCTCACAGACCGAGCTGCCGTGCCCGAGGTGTCAGAAGAGCGTGATGGTTCCCGATGGCATCGGTGGCTGGCCGGCGCGCTTCAACTGCGATTCGTGCGCGGCGATGGTCGAACTCAACGAGGCGTAGGTGATCTTCTTCGACGTCGCAGCCCGCATCCTCCACGCCTCGGGCGGAGCTCCGAGCCTCATCGCCTCCCTCGAGCCAGTGTGGGCGCAGCTGGGCGCGCTGCTCGACGTCCCAAAGCCGAAGCGCGCTGCGTGTCTCGCCGTGCACGACGGGTTCGTGCACCTCTTCGGGCAGACGATGTTGTTGCTCGAAGCCGAGCAACGGCCGCCGACGCACGAGGGCTTCAGGGCGTTCGGCGAGAGCGTGGCGGGTGGCCGCAGCGTGTTCACGCCCGAAGGCCATGGAGCCGTCTACGAGCTCCCATCGGGCCAGACGCCGCTGGTTGCCACGGGAACTTTCGTCGCCGCGGGCACCGTGCTCACGACGGGCGTGCTGAGTGCGCATGATGTGCTCGCCGTGCTCGGAGAAGGCGTCGTGCGCTCCATGCTGAAACGACAGGCGCAGTCGCTCGCGCCGGCGCTGGACGATTCGAGCCTCGAGCTGCTTCTGGCGCCGATGTTCGCGTGCGTGGAGATCGCCGAAGCCGGTGATGGCGCGCATTCGAAAGGCGCCGTCATCACGGCCGACTCGTTCTTCACCGCCAACGACGCGCTGATGGCCGAGGAGCGACAACCCGCCATCGCCCGGCAGGTCTTGCTTGGGTACACCGAGCTGGCCGCGCGCCTTCCGCTCGGGGCGGTGCGCTCGTGACTCGCACCGAGTTCAAAGCGCTCGAGGCGGAGTGCGTGAGACTCGTCAGCGGCAACGCGACGGCCACGGCGTTGACGAAGGCGTTCTCGACGCTCGCGAAGCAGAGCCCGGAAGAGAAGCTCTCAGCGGTACTGCACTTCGTCGACCGCGACCCGGTGATTCGAAAGACCCGGAGCAACGGTGACTGGCTCGCCTGGTATTACGTGCACGGCGCGGTGCGCGGAGCCCAGGTGCTGCCGTGGACGCGCGAGGCCATCGTTCAGGTGCTCGAGGGCGTCGTGCAGGAGTGCATGGTGTTGCCGCCCGAGTTCGTCGCGCGTGCTGTGGGGCAGTTCGTGAAGGTGAATGGAAAGCCCGACGCCGCGCTGGCAAAGCTCATCGGTCGCGCCGCGAACTCGATGTGGCCGCCCGGTTCGACCGAAGGCGTGAACTTCAAGAAGGCCGCCGCGAAGCTGCGCAGCCTGGTCTGAGTTCCGAGGCCGGCGGCGTTGCCGGGCCGAGATCGTCAGCCGCTCCAGAGGGAGCCCGGCGGTTCGGAAACCCGAGGGTGGTGGCGCGACCGCCTGCGATAGACCGCCGCGCATGCGCACCTGGTGGCTCTTCGTCTTCGTCCTCTTCGGCTGCCCGAAAGAGTCGCCGCGCTCGGTTCGCCTGCAGGGAGACGGCTTCACGGTCGACGTGGTGGCTGCTCCGTTCTCGCTGAAGGTGACGGGCGCTGATGGCGTCACGCGGCTCGAGACGACGCACGGCCCGCGTGTCACCCTCGACACGTTCGTCATCGAGTCGCAGCTGGTGCCGGGCTGGGACGGCTACCGGTCTCGTGAACGGCCATGGCGCGTCTTCGACACCGGCGTCATCGAGGCGAGCGACGCGAAGTCGGTGTCGTTGAGCTTCAAAGACGCGCTCGGCTCGGTGTCTCTGGCGCTGAAGGTCGACGGCTCGAGAGTTCGCTGGGAGCAACGGTCGAACGACGGCAAGAACAGCAACACGTCAGGGCTCGCGTTCGTGATTCCCGAGGGCGCGCACTACTTCGGCATGGGCCAGCGCACGGCGACGTTCGATCACCTCGGCTTCTCGCTCTATTCGTGGCCAGAGGAGGGTGGACTCGGCGCCGGTGAAGACGCCGGCGTCTCCGACACGAACCCGTACCCGAACGGGCCATCGATGACCTACTTCCCGGTGCCGTTCTTCCACACCACGCACGGCGTCTCGGTGTGGCTCGACAGCGACTTCCGCAACACGGTGCACTTCGGCAACGTGCCTGACGAACCGGGCACGGTACGACTCGTCGCGAACGAGTCGTCGCTCGCGGTGACCTTCTACGTGCGCGACCGGCCGCTCGACGCCATCGATGACTTCACCGCCGACACGGGGAGGCCGCTGATTCCACCTGACTGGGCGTACGGGCCTCGCCGGCGCATCAACCGCGGCGCGAAGGTCGACGGCGTCTTCGAGTGGCAGCTGATGCGAGACCGCAAGCTGCCCATCACGACCGTCGACGACGCGATGCACGTGCTGCCGTCGGCGTCGCACAAAGGCATCGAGCCCGAGCTGCGCGCGTGGACGAGCGAGCTGCACGCGAACGGCTTCAAGGTGATGGCGTACAACAACCCGTACGTCTCGGCGTCTGCCCGGGGCAGTGCCGACGACTACGGCTTCGGCGCCGACGCGGGGTTCTTCGAGCAACAACCCGACGGCGGCCCCGCGACGACGTTCTTTCTCTCGGGCGGCGCGCAGACGGTGTCGACGGTCGACCTCACGAACCCGCAGGCGGTGGCGTGGTTTCAGTCGTTGCTCGGGCGCTCCATCGACCTTGGCTACGACGGGTGGATGCACGACTTCGGCGAATACGTCGCGCGCAGCTCGCGCTTCTTCGATGGCCGCACCGGCGAGTCGATGCACAACCGCTTCTCCGTGCTGTCGACGAAGGCCGCGTACGACCTGCTGAAGGACACGAACCGCATGTGCTTCGTCCGCTCCGGGTACACGGGCAGTCAGGCGTATGCCTTCGAGGTGTGGGGCGGCGATCCCGAAGCTTCATTCGACGAGACGGTGGGGTTGCCTGCGATGTTGCGCGGTGGGCTCAACCTCTCGATGGTCGGCGTGCCGTACTGGGGGACGGATATCGGCGGCTACAAGTGCCTCACCTCGGCGCCACACGACAAAGAGATGCTGGTGCGCTGGTACCAGATGAGCGTGATGAGCCCGATGATGCACGAAGAAGACGCGTGCTCGAACCCCGTCGGTGGTGACCGCGTGAAGGCCACCATCTGGGACGACGTGGAGTCTCAGGACTTCTATCGAGCGGCGGCCTCGCTGCACACGCGGCTGGCGCCGTACTTCCGCGCGCTGGCTCGTGACGCGCACGCGACGGGAGCGCCCATCACACGCTCGCCCGTGCTGTTGTTCCCGAAGCTGGCCGAAGCGTGGAAGGTCGATGACGTCTTCTTCGTGGGGCCGTCGTTGTATGCGGCGCCCGTCGTGCGGCGTGGGGTGCGAACGCGGCGCGCCTGGCTGCCACCGGGGCGGTTCGTCGAGTGGAGCGAAGGCTCCGTGCACACTGGCCCCGGCTTCGTCGAGGTGCCTGCGCCGCTGGGCCGGTTGCCGTTGTTCATCGTCGAGAATCAGCTGGTGCCGTTGCTCGACGCCGAGGTGCAGACGCTCGCGCCGGCCACGGTACCCGGAGTCGTCACCGAGGCCTCACGCGCCGACGTGCTCGATGTCGTCGCAGCGCTCGGGCCCGGTGGAACGGCGACGATGACGCTGGCCGATGGAACGACGCTCGAGGCGAAGCGGGTGTCGGCTCCTGTGTCTGCGACCTGCGCGGGCTGCGCCGTCGAGACGTTCGGGGGCGTGCGCCGGGTGCGGGTGAGTGGGGTGCGCGCGTTCGACGACGTCGAGGTGTCATCGAGTGGTTCGCGTCAGGTTCGTTGGCAGATTCTCGAGCTTCCGTGATGTGAAGCGCGTCATGACGACGCCAGGGCCAACAGCGAAGCGAGCGGTGCTGCTCTGGGCCATCGTGGTGGCGGTCATCGTGGTGCTGCTGGGCGTCGGGGCTGCCTTTCTCGGCGGCAGCAAGACGCGGCAGCTCTTCGACGGCTCAGCCGATGCGCTCGCGGGTGAGACGGCTCCCGACGCGGGTTGAGTTGGCGATTCACGGCACCGGGTAGTTCGAGAACCGCACCGAGAGCACGACGCGGTCGCCCGCGGCTTCCGACAGGCTCCAGAGGACCATGTTCTGCTCGTCGACCATCAGGTCTTCAGGCGCGTCGACGAAGTTCGAGGTGAAGCTGCGTGTGGTGTTGAGCGAATACAGCGCTCCACCACCACCGGCGGGCGCGCTCGACGAGAGATACGTCGTGCCGAAGCGTTGGGTTCCGCCCTGCACCTGTCGCTGGCCCATGTACCCGGCGAAGACAGGCCAGGTTCGTGTGCCCCGGAGCAGATGAGTCGACGAATCGAGTGGCCAGCGGAACACTCGGCCGGCGAGTGGCCCTGAACAGGCGCTGCCGCTGCAGTACTCACCTGAGACGAGCGTCGGCGGCGCCGTGCCGCGATCGAGCGACACCCACGAGAAGATGGGGTTGCAGCTCGAACGGTCGACGTACTCGGCGACCTGCGGAATGACGTATTTGTAGAGGCCCGCGCGACACACCGTGGCCGTGCAGCCCATGGTGTCGACGTCGGTGGCCACCTCGAGCATGCGGCGCAGGTCGAACACGCGAAAGCCGCTGCCTGTCTGCGCCATGGAGAGGTACGGGCCGTACCAGACGATTCCGCCCGCGTGCGCGTCGACCTGCGTGAGGTTCGGAGCGGCGATGGTGCCGGTGGCTTCGACGAGCAAGGCGAAGCGATAGCGCGGCGCGGAGGGTGTCGTGATGTCGACGAAGGCGATGCGAACGCCCTTCTGCAGGCCTGCGTCTTCGTACCAACTCACCAGCACGACGCGCTTGCCGCCGACGAGTCCGCTCGCGTCGGCGTCGGCGCTCCCCGTGATGCCCTGGGGAATCCACGTCGTGGAGTTCTCGTCTTCGGTGTTCCAGCGAAACGCGTAGGCGAGCCCAGCCGGGTTGCCCGGCGCCATCGTGGTCTGCGTGGCGACGCGGTTGGTGTCGGCGAGCACGGTGGCGACGGTTGCTGGAGTCGCCCGCAGCGCGAGCGCGTCGAGCAGGGCGGTGTTGGTGAAGGAGGCGGCCGAAAGCGAGATGGGGAAGGCGCAGCGGTCGATGGAGCGAAGACCGGCTCCTTCGACGAGGTTCGAGGGCATCGCGGGGCACGCCGGCATCAGCGTCGTGCAGGAGTCGATGAAGCCTGCGTCGACACCAGCGTCTGGGCGGGTTCCCGCGTCGAGAGAGGTGCCGGCATCGACAGTTGCGCCTGCGTCGACGGTCGGTCCTGCGTCGAACACGCCAGCATCGAACGGAGCGCCCGCATCGAGCGAAATGCCTGCATCGAGAGAACTGCCCGCATCGAACGAAGTGCCCGCATCGAACGAAGTACCCGCATCGAACGAAGTACCCGCATCGAACGAAGTACCCGCATCGAGCGAAGTGCCCGCATCGAACGAAGTGCCCGCATCGAACGAAGTGCCCGCATCGGTCGCCGAACGACCTGCATCAAGCTCCGTCGTGCCAGCGTCGTCGTTCAGGCTCCCAAGAGGAGCTTCGCACGCGGCGAGAGCGAGCAAGGCGGGGGCAATTCGGCGCATCGGTAGACCCTATGCCTGTTCGCCTTCGCCGACGCTGCGCCGAGCGTGGGGCGTCACGCGACGGTTTCATCGAGGGGCTTCGCGTCTCGTTGACGACTGGGCACCGTGTAGAAGGCGCTTCATGGAAGATGTAGGGCGCGGGCCTCGAGGCTGCACGTCGCGAACTCGTTGCCATGTCTCTGCAGCACGAGCTGACCTCGCCGGAGTTTCGGGCGAAGTGCCGCGCACTGCGTGAACGGCTTCTTGCTGCCGAGTACCGATCGGTCCGTTGAAGGTCGAACGATGCGGCCGGGCGTTTCGTTCACGTGAGGACTGACCGCGTGGCGAGGTTGAGCCATGTTTCGGGCATGCGCTTCGACCCAACCCTCGGCCCCCTCGCTCCGCTCCTCGGCATCTGGGAGGGCGAGAAAGGCACTGACCTCGCGACTTCGGACAAACCGCACGACAACCGCCAGCCGGTGACGAGCAGGTACCGCGAACGCATGGTGTTCGAGCCGACCGGGCGGGTCGACAACCACGAGCAGTCTCTCTACGGCTTGCGGTACTCGACGAAGGCCTGGCGTGTCGGAGCTCCCGACCCGTTTCACGAAGAGCTTGGCTATTGGATGTGGGACGCCGCGTCGCAGCTGGTCATTCGGAGCTTCATGCCGCCACGTGGAATGACGGTGCTCGCGGGCGGCACGGTGGCGCCGACAGCGCGCTCGTTTACCCTCGAGGCCAGGGCGGGCGACGAGGTGTTCGGCATCTGCTCCTCGCCGTTCCTCACGAACGAGTTCAAGACCGTTCGGTACACCCTGCTGGTCGAGCTGCTCGATGACGACACGCTCCACTACGACTCGCACACGTTCCTCAAGATGAAGGGCCGGCCCGAGCTGTTCGACCATCGTGACGAGAACACGCTGCGACGGGCCTGAGCTGGGTGCGCGATCAGTTTGAGGAGGCATTGAGGCACCTGCCGCGTTTCTGGGCTGCGACGTCAGCGCTGCAGCCGTGAAGTGTCCTTCCGGGATTTCGACGCGATTTCAGCGCCTGCGCAGCGCGAGCGAGAGCAACCCGAGGAATGCCACTGCTCCCGACCAGTCGACGGAGGAGCATCCGCACCCGACGACCAACTGAGTCGTCGTGGTCGGCACTGCGCCTGCGCCCATCGCGCCCGCGTCCATCGCGCCTGCGTCCATCGCGCCTGCGTCCATCGCGCCTGCGTCCATCGCTCCTGCGTCCATCGCTCCTGCGTCCATCGCTCCTGCGTCCATCGCTCCTGCGTCCA
>JBEOKA010000228.1:0-38369 GCA_040275325.1 Myxococcaceae bacterium
CGTTGTCCACCGAACGTCGTAGCCAGCGTGACCACCTGACGAGACCGTCGAACCGTCATCATAGGTTGGCGTCCACCCCAGACCGGCTTCGGCAATTCTCGCCTCGGCAACAGTCTGGCTCACACTGGGCGCGGCCGGAGCCAGCACGTCAATTGTCGCGGTCGACGTCCACTCCGACGAGTTTCCCGCCCCGTCGGTGACGCGAACGATCAGTGCACCGCTGTCATTGTGAGGAAGCGTGAGCACCGAACCACCACTGAAGCTGATGGTCTGGTTCGCGGCAGTCACGGTCTGGGTGGCGACTGGGCTACCCTTGAAGAGGACCGTGACAGTGCCGTTGAGCGAGAAGTCGAAGGCCTGAACACCGTCGAGCACCACATTGGCCTGGGCGCCCGGCGTGCCTGCGGTGAGGTCGGCAAAGTAGCCCGCCACCGCCGTTTCAACGTTGCGGTTGTCAGCCGCCGCCACGAAGGAGGTGGGCGAGGCTGAGGGGGTCAGGCTTCCGTTGATGCGTGCTTGTCCGAGCTGGGTGGGCCCGACTCCGAAAGACGGAGCGTCGAGGTCGACCCGGAACGTCTGCACGGTCGGCGGGCGAGCCCCGTTGGGCACCGAGATGGACCAGGTCTCGTCGTCGTTCAAGGCGACTGCCGAGAACGTGGCGGTTCCTGCGACGTCGGCAACGACGATGGGCGTGCCTGCGGTTGGCGCAGTGCGCACCAGGGTAATCATTCGACCCGTGGTGCAGCTCGAGGTCTGCGCGGTCACGGTCGCGGTTCCTGAGCTCGCAGTGAGGCTTCCGGTGTTGCTGCGGTTGAACCAAAGCCCGTTGCTGTTCGAGAAGGCGTTCGTGATCGTGAGGCCGCAGTCAGCAGAGTTCACGTTCACTGCTGCGACCTGGCACGTGCCGCTGTTGCCGGCTGCATCGGTCAACGACGCAGTGAGGTCCTGAAGACCGTTTGCGTAGGTGATGCTCCCGGCCGCGACGCCGGCAGTCGTGGTGAGGTTTCCGCGAGTGCCACCGACCGTCGATGAGATAGTCACCGTTCGCCCATCTCCACCCGTCACGGTGAGCGACGTGGGAATCGCCAGGTCGGTGTACGAGGTGCTCGCCGTCGGCGCGGTGAAGGCACAGGTCGGCGCATCGAGGTCGATGGTCAGGGAGCGCTGCGGAATTGGCGTGGCGTTGCCCGAGAGGTCGCGGCACGTGACATCGAGCGTGCGCGTATTGGTGCCCGTCAGGCTGTTGAAAGGAATCGAGACCTGGTTGCTGGCCCCCGACGGCGTGCCGTTGGCGCCGGGCAAGCCGCTCAAGGTGACGCCAACCCCGTTCGTTCCGACGTCAGCCGACGTCGCGACCGTGACGGTCAGCGTTCCCGACGGCACCTGCGAGGTGTTGAGGGTCGTGAGCGTCGGCGCGACGAGATCACAGAGCGGCGCGACCCGGTCGACACGAATGGGCAGAACCGCAGGGTTGTTGGTCGCGGAGTAGAGATTTCGGTTGCCAAGCAGGTCCTGAAGCTCGACGAAGAACGTGTAGTCACGCTCGGTCGCGATGCTCTGGGTCAGGTTCACGCGGACCCGCATCGCCGTGCCATCGAACGAGACGTCGGCTGGCAGGTTCAAGGTGGTCGTGGGCACGCCACCAACGACCTCTCGCACGGTGACCCCCGCCGTGGACGAGAGCGTTGCGAGGGTGGAGTCGCCACACGCAGAGTCCAGCTGGAACTCGAGCCTTGGTGCCGCTGCACCAAGCTCTGCGAGGTTCAGGCGCCCATCCATATTCGAGTCCTGGGGCGCGCGAAGCGTTGCGGCGACGATGCACGGACGGGAGACGTCGACCGTCACCGGAACCACGGGCGACTCGATGGTGTTGCCGCCTCCAACGACCACGATCTTCAGGTCGTAGCTTCCTTCGGGGTAGGTGAAGCTGGTGACCGGGCTGACGAGGTTCGTGGCCAGGCGGAAGAAGCCGCTCCCACACTCCGGGGTCGTCGTCCCGGTGTTCTGGGTCGTGCAGAGGTCGACGCGTCCGCCCATGGGCACGCGAGCATTGAATGACAGCACGCGCTGAGCTCCGGGGGTGGTCGCGCTCGAGTCTTGCGAGGTGTTGATGTTCGCGCGCATCTGGCCCGAAGGAACCACCGGGCTCGTGATGACCGGACCATCGAGGTCCACCGTCACGTCGACGGAAGACTGGTCGACGCCGCCATCACCGAAGTTGTCGACCTCTGCGCGGAAGACGAAGTCGCCGTTGCTGACCATCGAGGTGAATGCCGACACCGCATCGTTGCCACCGTCAGCAAGCGCGCGAAGGGTGAGCGTGCCGCTGCCAATCTGATTGAACGCGCCGACGCCTCCATCAGCGCTCACGGCAGCACGCGACAGGCGCACCGGCTGACCAACACAGGTCGCCTTGCTCGCCGTGCGCACGGTGTAGTTGCCGCCGGGCGCCTGCGACGCATTCACGAGCGCAGGGCTTGTGGGGGGAACGTAGAATGCCACCCCGCAGCCCGAGAGCACGACGTTCACGTCGACTCGAGCGCTCGCCGTGTTCCCTGCGGCATCGGTCACCCGAACCTCAATCGTGCGAGGTCCGTCCGAGCCGAACGGCACAGACAGGGTCACCGAGCCGTTGGCGACCGTTCCACAGTCGACCTGAGTCGTTCCGATGAACGCGCAGGCAGTCGCTCCGTTGTCGGCCGCACCAACAGAGGCAGTGACCGCCACGGGGGCGCGGGTGACGAGGGCTCCACCATCTGCCGCCATCGGAGCCGTGATGGCCACCGTGGGCGCCTCGAAGTCGACGCTCACCGTCCGGGTCGCGTTGACGACGGTGCAGGGGTTGCCGGCTGAGTCTGCGCCTTCGAGCGTCACCATGTACGACTGGGTGCCAGTGCTGGCGACAGTGAAGTCAGCAGACGCAGTCGCCGCTGAGTTCAGGTTGATCGGACGGCTCTCGTTGCCCATGCGAAGGGTGGCCGTCGCGGCCATTCCGGTCGTTCGGCTCGCCGTTGCACGAATCTGAAAGCCGGCCGTCATCGAGTCTGCGTCGTTCATGGGCCCGCGAACGGTCTGGTCCGTGGTGTTCTCGATGGCGCAGCCTGCCACGCGCTGCACCCGAATCGACGCGTTGCAGGTCGGCATTCCCGTTCCGCGCGTCACCGTGCCCGTCACCGTGAGCGTTCCATCAGCCGTCGGACCCGGAACCGTCAGCGTCGCGGTCTCGTTCATGATGGGTGCCGAAGCAGGCGACGAGTTCGGAGCCGAGAAGGTCGCGCCTGCTCCATTCTGGGTGCGAACCCGAACGGAAACCGCCTGGCCTGCAGGCAACTCGGTCGCGTTCAACACTCCATCCGTGTTGGCGTCCTGAGGAAAGTCGCACCCCAGCACCACCGGTGGAGGCGTGACGTTGTTCTTCGCCGTCACCACGATCGTCACTGCAGGCACGCTGTTCGTGCAGTTCGCTTCCACGACAGTCGCACGCAGCGCGTTCTCTCCAGGCTGAAGCTGCACGCCCGAGAAGGTTGCGTTCGCGCCGTCAGTCACTCCGTCACGGGAGGTTCCGAACTCGGTCGCTCCGGGGCCACGAATCTGGAGTTTCGCCGACCCAACGTTCACTGCAGCGCCTCGACGCGCCAGCGTGACCTGAACGTTGCTGGTCTGCTCGACCATGTCGCCGTCTTTGGGCGTGGTGAACGATGCCGTCAGATCGGTGGTGTCACAGGTGCACTCAGGAGCGGTCGGCGTCTGGGTGCAGTCGACCTTTCCGCAGTCACACCCCGCCAACGCCATGACCACTGACGCAAACACCGCCCCCACTCGGATCGAAGCCAACCGATTCATGCGCACGTCTCCCTTGGTGCCCCTGGCCCGAGGTGGAATTCAACCCACCGTCAGCACCTGTTTGCCCAGCAGCAACTCGATGAACTGCCTGGTGTCGCCCTCTGCCACCTCGCGCGACACCTCGAACTCTTCCACCAGCACGTCGATGATTCCGCCCAACGTTCGCGCCCCATCGATCAGCTCGATGATCCGCTCCCCGACCTCCGACACCGACCCGTCAGGCGCCTCGAACGTATGCAAACGGTCGTCCGGAGTGGCCGCCATGTACCTGCCGCCGACCCGCTGAACGGCCGTCTCAGGGTTCACACGGACCACGGTGTCGAGGGTCAGGCCGCCGGTCACGCCAGATGCTCCCATTTCCTCAAGAATTCTCGTGGGTCTCTCTGCGTCGCCGGCCTTGCCTCAGACGCTCCCCACCTGGCGCGCGAGACACTCTGCCCTGTAGTCCGGTCAGGTGAGGCGGGCAAGCCCCGGGTCGGTGACGACAGTGAGGGTGTCGTCAGACCCGTCAGAGGCCAGGGCTGACACCGAGGGCTGCGAAGAGACCAGTCAGGTAGGCGAGCGAGACACCGAACAACTTGCGCGCCCAGGCAGCGTCGCCTTTGCGCCGCCACCCATCGAACGCTACCCAGAAGAACCCCGCGCCCAGCACCACCGCAGCGGCGAGGTAGAGCCAGCCCGCCACACCGACGACGAACGGCAGCACCGACACGGGCACCAGCGCGACCAGGTAGAGCAGGGCGTGCAGCCTGGCCACGTCATCGCCTTTCTCGAGTGGCAACGACGTCAGCCCGGCGGCGCGGTACTCGGCCTTGCGGAACAGCGCGATCGCGATGAAGTGCGGCAGCTGCCAGAAGAAGAGAATGCCGAACAGCACCAGGCCCGGCACTTCGATTTTTCCCGTGGCCGCGGTCCAGCCCATCAGCGGCGGGAGCGCTCCGGGAATCGCGCCGACCACCATCGCCCAGTGCGTGCGCGACTTCATCGGCGTGTAGACCAGCACGTAGCTCGCGAGCGCGACCACGCCGAGCACGCCGGTGAGCGCGTTGACGCCGACGAACAGCACCGGCACCGAGACGAGGGCGAGCAGAGCGGCAAAGACGAGCGCGACGATCGGCTCCATGCGGCTCTGTGGAAGCGGCCGCACGGCGGTGCGTGCCATGAACCGATCGGAGTCACGCTCGATGTAGCAGTTGAACGCGTTCGCAGCGCCGACCGTGCCCGCGGTCGCGAGCATCGTGACGACCCACTGCCACCACGGCAGCGACGTTCGCGACAGCCACATGCCGCCAGCCGTCGTGAAGAGCACCAGGCCCGAGAGCCGGGGCTTCGTCAGCGAGAGCAGGTCACGCGCGAAGCCGACGACGGAGCGCTCCACCTTCGCGGCCGAATCGACCATCTGCTCAGACGACACGGACATGGGCGCGAGGGACTCCGGCTGAACGACGAACGCGGCGCTCATACCGACGCCGGCCAGTCGTGACAAGCCACCCCTCAGGAGCCAGCCTGTTCGAAGGCTTCAGGGCGAGACGAGGCGCTGCATGTCGGCGACACACTCGCCCCTGGGCTCGAGGGTCAGGTACTTCTGCCCGACCGCCTTCATCTTCTCTTTGTCGGTGGCCTGACTGTCCTTCGCGAGGAACCGGCCGTAGTGGCAGTACGCCGCGGCGTTGTCCTGGTCGGCGTTGAGGGCCTTCTCGTACGAGAGCCGCGCCTTCTCTTTGTTGCCGGCCTGCTCGTAGGTGTACCCGAGCTCGTCGTAGGCGATCGAAGCCATCGACGGGTCGGAGTAGTAGTCAGCGGCGGCGCGATCGAACAGCTCGGCAGCTCGCTTGTTGTCCTTCTTGTCGTCGCGGTAGATGCGCGCGAGCAGGAAGCGGGCTTCGCCGTTCTTCTGCTTCTGATCCTCGGTCGCCTTCTCGAGCGTCTGGCGGGCCTCTTCGCCCTTCTTCAAGCGGTACTGCGCCTGGCCGAGCATCGAGAGCAGCTTCGGGCTGCCGGGCACCATCGTGAGCGCCTTCTTGAGCGCGTCTTCAGCCTGCGCCTCGCCGCCCTCTTTCTTGAGCAGAATCTTGGCGAGCTCGACGTGGTAGTTCGCGACCGTGTTGTTCATCTCGATGGCCTTCTTCACCTCGGCCACCGCGTCGTCGTACTTGCCTTCCCAGAAGAGCCGCTTTCCCTTGATGAGGTTGAGCTCGGGGTTGGTCTTGTCCTTGTCGGTCGCCTCGCGCTCCTGCGTGGTGACGTCCTTCGACGACTTCGCCTGATCAGGCGAGACGCCGGTGCCCTCTTCGAGCTCCTTGCGGAACTTCTCGTCGGTGTAGAGCGGAATGTCGCGAGACGCGCGTGAGATGAGCAGCGCCTTGGCCATGTGCGCCTGCGCGAGCTGACGCGGAGAGGGTGGCGGCTCGAGCTCCATCAAGGTCTTCAGGTTCTTCGCGGCCGCGATGTAGCCCTTCGCGGGCTCGGGCTGATCGAGGACGAGGAGTGCCGTACCCAGCAACGCCTCAGGGTGCGTGTTCTTGGTGTAGCGGAGCGCACTGTTGAAGTGACCGAGCGCCGAGGTGACGTTGCCGGTGCGACGCTGGAGCGTGCCGAGCGCGATGTACACACGCGGGTCGTCGGGAGCGGCGCTCTGTGCCTTCTCCATGCTCTCGCGCGCACGATCGAGATCGCCCTGGTTCATCTGGAGCAGACCCTGCGTCATGTAGAGCAGCGCCGACTTCTTGTTCTCGGCCTCGGCGGTCTTCACGCGATCTTCGATGAGGCGAAGACCCTCGCTGCCCTTGCCCGAGTAGTAGGCGATGAGCGACTCGGCGGCGTACTGGTACGAGAGGTTCTTCTGGTCGCTCTGCTCCTTCGACTCCTTGAGGAACTCTTCCGCGCGGCCCTTGATGGTGTCGTCGTGCTCGTGCTCGCCCCATCGAACCGTGTACGCGTAGGCGAGAATGCGGTGCGCGAGCGGTGAGTTCGGGTCGAGGTCGAGCGCCTGCTCGGCCAGCTTGCACGCCTCTTTGTAGGCCTGGAAGGTGTCGGTCTTCAGCAGGTCCTGCGCGGCGGTGATGAGCCGGTTCACCTCGCGGTTGCGCTTGGCGATGTACTGGCCGAAGCCGTAGTACGCGCCGGCGCCGACGGGCACCGCGAAGATCAGCATGAAGAAGAGTGCTTTTGCGAGCCCGCCACCCGAGTCCTTCTTGCGCTTCTTGGCGGGAACGACGGACAGCTCCGAGATCTCACTCTGCTCCGAGACGGATTCTTCAGGCTCGAAGGCAGGGCGCCGCTGCGCCGCCGGTCGGCTCCCAGTGGTGGGCTTGGCAGAGGAGGGCGCGGTGCGACGCTGCGGTGCCTGCGCTCCCGACTGACGCTGGGCCGGAGGAGGCCGCACGTCGGCGGGAATCGGGTTCGGCATCGTCACGTCGGTCTCGACGACGATGTTCGGGGCCGACACGCCGTTGGCGGGCGTCATCGGCACCTGCGCCGGAGCCTGCTGAAGGACTGGCGCTGGAGGCGGAGGCGGAGCAGCGGGCTTCGGTGGCTCGACGCCCATCTCCTTCATCGAGCTGAGCGTCTCGGCGTCACTCGCGTCGGCTTCAAACGCCTTCGAGATGGTGGCCTTCGCGCTCTCGCGTTCGCCGCCCTTCCACTGCAGCTGCGCCGTGAGGCGGAGCGCGAACTTGTCGGTGGGCACCACCTGCAGCGCGCCCTGGAGTTCTTCGAGCGCCTTCTTGTCTTTGCCCTGATCGGCGTAGACGCGGGCGAGGAGAACGCGGGGGTCGGCAAGGGTCGGGTGCGCTTTCACGCCCTTCTTGCAGACGACCATCGCCTCCATGTACCGGCCCATCGCGAGATAGGCCTCGGCAAGGGGCTTATAGGCCTGTGACGCGGGGTCAGTAGCGAACGCTGCTTCCAGCTTCGCGAGCTCGGCCGGGCTCAACGTCTTCGTCGTGGGAGGCATCTGGAGAGCGTGAGTTTCTGGCACCCGCAATGCAGTGAGTCAAATGTCAAAACCGAGCGGGTCTCGTTGGTTCGACACGAAATGAAATGCTGATCAGCGCCTGCTGCTCGCGCTTGACAGCCAAGAATGCGTCACATAGTCAGCCCACCGCCGCGGCGCCGTCGGTGAATCATCTGGGGGCGTAGCTCAGTTGGGAGAGCGTCGCGTTCGCAATGCGAAGGTCATCGGTTCGATCCCGTTCGCCTCCACAGATGCCGCGGCAGAAAAAGCCCCGCCGGACCCGAAAGGTTCCGAGCGGGGTTTTTCTTTGCCTTCGTCAGCCCGGCGACGCGGGCTCGGCGGGAGCGGCGACGACGGCTTCAACCTCGTCATGGTCGGCCTCACCAGCAGCCTCGATGGGCGTGAGCGCAGCGCTGGTGGCCTGGACCGCAGGCGTCTCGATGGTCTCGGGCGCTTCGAGCTCACCCTTGGGCTTCTTCGTCCCCGCGCCCGAGCGGCAGGTGCGGCACCACGGCTGATTTCGAATGGCGCCGTCGGCCATCTTGCGCAGACCGAACATGCCGAGCGGCTTCATCGCGCGGCACTTCAGGCACATCATGGTGATCAGCACCTCGTTGCCTTCAGCGTCGAAGACGGCCGACTTGCGGCGCTTGCGAGGCTCCTTCGGAGCGTTGGGATCCTTCGCCTTGCGCTTGGCCTCGCCGTCCTTCGGCTCGGCAGGAGTCAGCATCGGAGTGACTTTGTAGAGCACCACGCCCTCCCTCGAACTGCGTCACGACATCAGGTGCAAAGGCGACACTCGCCGCTGCACACCCGCGTTGAACCATCTCGCGCCAGGCTGACATTCCCCGATGCCGCTGAAGGCTGAATATCGGCCCTGCGCGCGTTTTGCGAGCAACAATGAAAGGTTAGGCTGCGTGCCGCGTCAAGGGGCTGACGCTTCAGGGGTTGCCGTGGCTGTCGGCGGCGACGCACGGCTTGCTGTCGTCGAGAATGTTCACGCGACCGGTGCTGGGCGGGCTGAACGTCTCCTGGTTCTTCACCCAGAAGTCGACGAGGTCGTCGCGCAGGTTGGTGCCGCGGGTCTCTCCGAGGTCGACCTGGCGTGGGTCGATGGTGGCGAGCACGGGGCCGAGGCCATCGCCGCCGCGCGCGAGGAAGTCAGGCAGCACCACGCGATAGCGCGCGTTCGGGTCGACGCCGTAGCCGCCAGGCAGGTGCACCGACTTCAAGCGTGAAGGGCCGGGGCACTTCTCGAGCACCACCTCGAGGCCCGACACCTGAAAGACGCCCTTCTTCGCCGAGTACGCCGCGCGCACGAGACTGACGAGCTGATCGCCCGTGAGGTCGAGCGTGGCGACGGCGTTGTCGAACGGAAGCACCTCGTAGACGGCGCCGTACTGCAGCGGGCCCTGGTTCAGATCGGCGCGCAGGCCGCCGGGGTTCAGCATGGCGACGTCGGCGCGCGCCATCGTGCGCAGCGCGTCAGCGAGGAAGCTGCCGAGCGCGCTCTCACGCTCGTAGTTGCGGCCCAGCGTCTTCGGCACGGTGAGGCCGAGCGGCTTGTTCTGCAGCGCGGCGACCCGCTCTTCACCGGGCTTGAGCAGGGCCGCGATGGCGCTGTCGACCTCGACGGCCTTGCCGAGCCACTTCGCGGCGACGGGCTTCACCTCGGCGGCGCGCGCGCGCAGCTTGCGGGCGTCACAGCTGCCGGTGCTCTCGTCGGCCGTCTCGCAGATCTCGATGCCGCTGCGAATGCGGGTGCGCTCACGCACGAGCTTGCGGGTGGAGGGGTCGACGAAGAGGTCGACGACGCCGAAGGCCTTGCCGAGCGCGAAGCTCTCGATGATGGGGGTGCCGTTCACGAAGTGGCCGACCTGCCCGTGCGTGTGGCCGGCGACGACGGCGTCGAGCGTGCCGTAGGGGAAGCCCTTCATCATCTCGAAGACCTCTCCCGTCTCGGTGTCGCACGAGTGCAGGTCTGAGGGGTCTTTCGTCTCGGCGCAGCGCCCGCCGGCGTGCACGATGGCGATGACGACGTCGGCGCCGCGCTCACGCAGCCGCTTCGCGCTGCCCAGCGCTTCGGGCCCGAGCGCCGCGAACCGCAGCGTCGCCACGTTGATGGGCAGGGTGGTGGTCGGCGTCTGCGGCGTGGTGAGGCCGATGATGCCGATCTTGATGCCCTTGCGCTCGATGATGACGGTGCCGTCACCGGGCAGCCACGAGGGGCGCAGGCGGGAGTTCGACTCGTAGATGTTGGTCGACAGCAGCGGGAACTTCGCCTGCGCGATGCGCGACTTGAGCGCGCCGAACGGGTCCATGCCCGGCTCGGTGGCGTGCGTCTGTGGGCCCACGGGGCCGTAGTCGAACTCGTGGTTGCCGATGGCGGCCGCGTCGTAGCCGAGCGAGTTGAAGGCATCGATGACGACCGAGCCCTCGGTCAGGTTCGACATGAGCGTGCCCTGAAACAGGTCTCCGCCGTCGACCAGCAGCACGCCGCCCGGGTTCTCCTGGCGCAGCAGCTTGAGGTAGCCCGCGAACGTCGCCGCGCCGCCGTAGCGAATGGTGCCGTTGGGAAACTTCTCTTCCTGCGTCATCACCCAGCCGTGCACGTCGTTGGTGCCGACGAGGGTGAGGTGCACCACGCCGTCGGAGTCGGGCCGCAGGCCGTTCTCGGTCGTGCGACAGGAGAGCACCGAAGAGGCGACGAGGAAGAAGAGGCTTCTGAAGAACGGAGTCATGGTCGAGGTCACGTCAGTCACTTCGTACTGCGGCGCGCGAAGCGCCTGAGCCAGAGCAGGAACGCCATCGCGGGAAGAACCGAGGCCGACGGCGCGCCCGTGCAGCAACCCGGAGGCGGTTCTTCGCCACCGCCAGCGCTTCCCCCCGCGCTTCCTCCACTGCGGTTGCTGGTTCCACCACCCATCACCACGCTGCCGCCTGCCATTCCTCCGCCCGCCGCGCCCCCCGCGCGCACGACAGAGACGGTGTCAGTGGGCAGTGGTGGTGTCGCGGCCCGCGCGAGCTGCGCCCAGTCGACGAGCACGACGCTGCCGGCGTCATTGGCGTTGACGCCGAGCGCCAGCACTCCAAAGGGCCAGCGCACGCCGCCATCGCGCAGACCGGCGTCGGCTCCCACGGGCTCGTTGGTGACGTCGAGCCAGCCGATGCCGCCGACGAGGTTGACGCGGTCGAGGGCAATCACCTGGAACTCGAGCAGCGAGGTGCCGTCATTGGTCCTGATGACACGAACCCGATCGTTGGTCGCGCCGAGCAACATCGCGCCGCCGTCACGCTGTGGGTAGAGGGTGAGGGCTGAGAGGCCGGCACCACCCGTGACGATGCGTTTGGTCGAGGGCGTGGCGAGCGGGTCGAGCTCGTACACGCTCCGGGTCGTGGAGACGAAGAGGCGGCGGGCGGCCGACCACGCCGTGACCGAGACGACACTCTCGGGGAAGTCGATGTCAGCGCCAGGCGTCGCCCGCAGGCCGCCGTCAGCGACGTCGAGTTCGTAGCGGTGGAGCAGGACGCCGTCGGCTGCGAACAGCCACACCCCTGCGTCGGCGAGGTCAGCGAGCTGCACGCTCCTGGTGGCAGACGTCGGAACGGTGAGGAGCGTCTGCAACCCACCGTCAGTCGCTCGCATGGAGATCGAGGTCGAGCCGCCGAACCCGGTGCTCGAGCCGACCGCGAGGAGGCCACCTGGCGCGACCGACGCAAAGGCACCGAGACGGCCCAGGGTGGAGACCGTGACGGCGACGGAGACGGGAGCCGTGCCCGCGTCGCTCACGCCCGCATCCGCGCGCCCTCCGTCGGCAAGGCCTGCGTCAGGGCGTCCACCATCAGTCACTCCGCCATCACCCAGCCCGCCATCAGGCAGGCCGCGCAACGGGCGCAGGTCGCGCGGCGAGAGCAACGACACGCCGTCGATCGTGGTGACGAGGGTGTCGTTCCCAGGCCAGAAAGAGAGATCGACGGGTCCCCTCGAGGTTGCGAGCGCGAGCTGCGCGGGCACACCCACGGGTCGAACCTGAATGGGTGGGGTGAAGACCGGCAGATCGATGGGCAGGGGCGGGTTGGCGGCTCTGGCCAGGGCTGCCCATGAGACGAGCTTGTAGTTGGCGCCCGTGGCGCCGAGGCGATCGCAGATGACGATCACGCCCGCATCGAACACGGGTTGGTCGTCAGTGCCACCGAAGGGGCCGGGCCAGACGTCGAGTGCCGAGGCGCCCAGAATCTTCCGGCCGCCGTCGACATCACTGACGGTGAAGTCGACCAGGTGCTCGGCCGGTGTGCCGGGCTGCACCGAATAGACCCGGAAGAGGTTTCGCGCCGGCACCGACGTCAAGAGGAGCGATCCTCCATCGCGCTGCGGATACGTCGCCAGACCACCCACGATCTCGCCCGAACTCCCCGCGTCGACGACCTGGATGACGGTCGGCGGGTCGGCGAGTGGATCGATCTCGACGACGCCGCCGATGCCGATGGAGGCATACACGCGGCGGGTGGAAGCCGATGAGGCGAGCGCGGTCGGAGGATCTGGGAGCAGCAGCGACGGCTTTGACGTGGTGACGAGGGCACCGCCGTCTTCAGTCAGTTGCCACCAGGGCATCAGGGGCGCCTGCGTGCTGAGGAAGACGAAGGCGCCTGCATCACCAAAGTCACCGAGGGTGACGGCCCCGGGCGCGAGGGTGCTGACGCGGCTGAGGCCCCCGATGCCGAGAATGCCGGCGTCATCGGTGGTCGTGAAGAAGAGGAGCTCGCCAGAGGTGGTTGCGCTCACCGCCACCAGCCCACCGACAGAGGCCTCAGGCAGGGCAAGCATCGGTTGGCGTGCGTCGACACCGCCGACGGCCCCGAAGCCGGTCGCGAACGCCGTGCCCCCGTCGACGAGGAACGCGTAGAACCCGTTGTTGGTCGAGTCGGTGCCGTACAGGGTGTCGCGCCACTGGCCCCATGGGTCTCTCAGCACGGCGGTGTCACCCGCCTGGTTTCCCGGAATGGCAGAGGTCTCGCTCGTGAAGTGCACGTTGACGGGCTGAGCCCATGCGGCAGCCGAGACGAGAAGGACCAGCACCCCGATGCGCATCGCGCTCATGAGAATCGCTCTCCTCAGGCCTTCAAGCAACACGAGTTCCCGAACGTGCACGCTCACCCTGGCCCCGGGCACAGGCGCATCGTGCAGGTCTGACCCGAGTAGCACGTGCGGTTGTCGCAGTCGGAGTCGGCGCAGTCGGCGACACCATCACCGTCGTTGTCGAACCCATCGTCGCAGGCGCTCTCGGGCCGGTAGCAGGCGCGCACGAAGCCACCATCGACGAGGCCGGCATCGCTGCTGGCACCCGCGTCGACTTCTCCAGCATCGGCTGCGCCACCATCGACGCCCGCGTCGGGAATGATCGGCGCGAACCCGCAGCGACTGGCAGGGGCAAGCATCGTGTTGCAGTCGAAGCCGAGGCAGACCTCGTCGTCACAGTCGGCCTTGCCGTTCTGATCGTTGTCGGTGCCGTCGGCGCAGTTCGACTCGATGCAGGCGGCGGCGCGACAGACGGTGCCGCTTCCGCAGGCTCGCCCGCACGCGCTGCAGTTGGCGCTGTCGGTCATCAGGTCGAACGTCTCATCGGTCTGGCCATCGCAGTCGTCGTCGAGGGCGTTGCAGAGCTCGTCCGAGGGCGTTCGGGTGGGCTCGCAGAGCTCGGCTCCCAGGGTGCACACGCGCGTTCCGGCCGAGCAGACGCCCTGCTGCGTGGTGGTGCAGGCCGCGCCCTTCATGGGGAAGGTCTCGTCGGTGCGGCCGTCGCAGTTGTCGTCGAGGCCGTTGCAGGTCTCTTCGTCTTTGCAGAAGCCGACGGTGAAGCAGCGGCCGTTCATCGACCCGAAGAGGGGACGACACTCGAACGATGGGCCGCAGTCGGCGCTGGTGGCGCACGAGTAGATGCCCTTGTCGGGGTCGACGTTGCGGCAGCCGAGGCCGAAGCCGACGACGAAGCCGGCGAGCGAGAGCAGGAGTCGGGTCTTCATGGCGTGGCCTGGCTCTTCGCGGGCGTGGCCGGCGCGTCGTCGCGGGGCGAGACGAGGTCGATGATGAGGAAGACGGCGGTCGCGATGGCCGCGGCGCCGAGGGTGATGAACGAGACGTTCGCGATGAGGGCGTTGCGGTTCTGCTCGAGGGCCTGGGCCCGCGTGCCGGCGTAGAGGCCGGTCATCTCATTGAGGCCTGCGCGCAGCGAGGCCTCCTGCTGCCCCGCGAGCACGCCGAAGATCGAGGCGCTGATGCCCGCGGCGATGGTGACGCCGCCGAAGATCCACGTCGGGGCCGAGAGCGAGAGGCCCTTCGACTCGGTGGCGGCGCCCGGTGCCCGGAGCTTCTGAACGAGCTCTTCGTCGGGGGACTGGCCGGGAATCAGCAGCAGCTTCAAGACCTCGGTCGTCGTCAGGTTCGCCTCGACGGCCACCAGCCGTGTCACCGGCAGGTACTTGTTCTTCTCGATCTTCACCTCGTACTTGCCGGGCTTGAGGGTGAGGTTGACGGGCGGTGTGCCGACGAACTCGCCGTTGAGCGAGATCTGCGCGGTGGTGATGTTGCTCTCGATGACGAGCTTGCCACGGGCTTCACGCTCTCCGCGGAGGAGCGGCGGCACGGCCTGCTCGACGTCTTTCTGGAAGCGCCGCGCGGCGATGAGCACCGCGCGATCGACGTCGCAGACGAGCCTGTTGTTCTTCACGTCGTGGTGCCAGAGCTTGAGCAGGTAGTTCTTGTCGTCTCTGGTGAGGGAGCCCGTGATGGCCCGCGTCACCTGGGTTCCGGCGAGCAGCTGGCCGACGCAGGCGGTGCTGTCGCGGCACTTCTTGAGGGCGTTGTACTTGTCGGGCGTGAGCAGCGCGCGCACCTGATCAGGCGAGAGCGCGTTGAGGTTCTGCGCGGCGGCCGCCTCGGTGACCTGCCGGGTGACCTGGGCGCCCAGGCCCATCATCGCGTCGGCGGCGTCGACGTCGATCACCGCCCAGGTGTCTGCGGCCGAGAGCGCCATCAACGACACGAGTGCTGGTACGGCGGAGATCATCCGTGGAACATAGCGTTCCGATGGCGTCAGTCGAGCACGAGGACGAGGGCCCCCCCACGGGCGGCGATGAGGTCGCCCTCATCTCGTACACCGTGGAGCCGAACTACGCGGGCTGGCGGCTCGATCGCTATCTCTGCGAGAAGATCCGCCGGGCCTCGCGCGAGCGCGTGAAGGAGATCATCGAGAACGATCTCGTCTGCGAGAAGAAGCTCAAGGCCTCGAGCCCCGTGTGGCCGGGCCTGACGTTTCAGCTGCGCCGGCGTGTGCGGGCCGAGCCGACGGTGCCCGGCATCGAGCTCCTGAAAGAGGTCTACGTCGACGACTGGCTCGTGGTGGTCGACAAGCCCGCGGGCCTGCCGATGCACCCGACCGCTCGGTACCACGTGGGCACGCTCGTCACGCAGCTCGACCAACGCTACGGAAAAGACCAGGCCTCACCCGCGCACCGGCTCGATCGCGAGACCTCGGGGCTCGTCGTGTGCGGCAGAACGTTGCAGGCGACGCAGCGGCTGGGCCGGCTCTTTCACGATGGCCTCGTCGACAAGGAGTATCTCGCGCTCGTCGAGGGCCAGCCGAAGGACGACGCGTTCGACGTCGACGCGCCCATCGCCGAAGGCACCGAGCTGATTCGCATCGCGGTGCGCATCGACTCGAACGAGGGCCGGCCTGCGCAGACGCACTTTCGCGTGGTGGCGCGCTTCGAGCGAAACGGGGAGCCGTTCTCGTTGCTCCGTGCGTTCCCCCGCACGGGGCGTCAGCACCAGATTCGCATTCACGCGAGCGTCGCCGGCTTCCCGCTCGTGGGAGACAAGATGTACGGGCCCGACCCCGGCTACTTCGATCGCTTCACGAAGCAGCAGCTCGAGCCCGAGGCGTGGGAGCGGCTGCGCCTGGCGCGTCACGCCCTGCACGCCGCGCGCATCAGCTTTCGTCACCCCGGCACGCGCGAGACCGTCTCGTTCGACGCGCCGCTCGCCGATGATCTGATCGCCTTCATGCAGTCGTGATCGTCCGTGCCGGAGTCGCGCAGGCCCCGCACGTTGCTCCACCTGTGCCGGTGGTGACCGACCCTGCTCGAGGTGCCGGTCGTCACGGGTCGTGTACGACCTCAGCAGGTGGCGCCGACCCACCCCGGGTCGAATTGATCCAACGGGGCAGCGCTGGCACCCCTCGTGCTGATCAATCGCCGATATGCGAGGGGTCTGGTTCAGCGTCGTGATGGGAGCGCCCCTGGTGTGGGCCGCCGCGACGCTGGGGCCGCTGCCGGGCTTCGTGGTCGGCGTGAGCGTGAGCCTGCTGGCCGCGGCGTTCGTCGCGCGGGCGACCTCGAAGCTCGAAGCCCTCGAGCAGGAGCGGGAGCGGCTGCACGCGACCTGGCGTGAGGCCGTCTCGGAGGCGCAGGTGGCTCAGAGCGACAGGCAGGCCTCGCTCGAGCGGTTGATGACGACACAGACGGCGCTCGACGACGAGCGGCGGCGGCTCACGTCGTGGCAGCAGCGCGCGTGGGCGTTGCAGGCCTCGCTCGATGAGGCGCGGTCGAGCCGGGGCTCGTTCCTCGCGACGGTCTCTCACGAGCTGCGCACGCCGCTGCACGCCATCATCGGGTTCACCGAGTTGGTCAGTGACGGCTCGGCCGGCCCCGTGAACGCGACGCAGCAGGAGTACCTGCACGACGCCCGCGCGGCAGCCCAGCACCTGATGACGCTCATCACCGACGTGCTCGACTACGCCAAGTCGGACGCGGGCCGGCTCACCTTCGCGAAGGAGCCCGTGCAGGTCGCCTCCGTCGTCGAAGAGGTGGCGTCGCTGCTCGAGGCGCTGGCCGCGAAGAAGGATCTGCTGCTGACGGTCTCGTGTGAAGAAGGCCTGTCGCTGATGGGCGACGCGCTGCGCGTGAAGCAGGTGCTGCTCAACCTCATGGGCAACGCGGTGAAGTTCACGCCGCGGCGTGGCCGGGTCGAGCTGGTCGCGCGCGCGGTCGACGGCGGCTGCGAGTTCTGCGTCACCGACACCGGCCCGGGCATCGCGCGCGACGAACACGAGGCGGTGTTCGAGCCGTTCCACCAGGCCGACTCCTCGACGGCGCGCAAACACTCGGGCACGGGCCTCGGCCTCGCGCTGGTGAAGCGGTGGGCCGAAGCGATGGACGGCAAGGTCGAGCTGGCGAGCGAGCCTGGCAAGGGCGCGACGTTCACGGTGACGCTGCCGCTGGCGACGAAGGTGTCGACGCTGCGCCGAAACGAGAGCGCGCCCCGGCCCGATGTCATCGTGGCAGAGGACGACGACGCGACCCGGCTGATGCTGGCGAGGGTGCTCGAGGCGCAGGGCTGTGATGTTCGCCAGGCGCCCAGCGGCCAGCGCGCGCTCGAGCAGTTGATGGCGCAGATTCCCTCGGTGCTGGTGCTCGACCTGATGATGCCCGAGCTCGACGGCTACGAGCTGCTCAAGAAGCTGCGCAGCCTGCCCAACGGCGAGCGGGTGAAGGTGCTGATCTTCTCGGCCACCAACCCACAGGGTGACGAGCGCGACGCCCTCACCAACCTCGGGGCCGAGGTGCTGCTCAAAGGGTCGCTCACGCCGAGCGAGCTGGCGCACCGCGTTCACCTGCTGTCGGAGCCGATGAGGAGCGCAGCATGAAAGGCCGCTACGACTCCGTGCCCACCACGCCTCCGCCGCAGGGCCCGAAGCACGTGGTGCTGGCGGTCGACGACGATCACAACAACTTGAAGCTCGTCTCGGCGTCGCTCACCCTCGAAGGCTACGAGGTCGTCTGCGCGTCGTCGGGCGAAGAGGGGCTCGAGGTGCTCGAGGCGCGGCAGGTCGATCTCCTCCTGCTCGACGTGCGCATGCCGGGGCTCGACGGGCTCGAGGTGTGCCGGTTGATTCGTGCGCAGCCGAAGTTCGCGCGCATGCCCATCGTCTTCCTCACCGCAGACAACGCCGACGTCGAGCACACCATCGCCGGCCTCGACGCCGGTGGTGACGAGTACCTGCACAAGCCCATCTCGCGGCGCATGCTCTCGGCGCGCGTGCGCAACCTGCTCCGCCTCGCCAACGCCGATCGGGAGCGCCAACTGCTGCTGCAGGTCGCGCAGTCAGAGAAGCTCGCCGCGGTGGGGCAGATCGCGGCCGGCGTCGCGCACGAGGTGAACAACCCGCTCTCGTTCATCTTGTCGAACCTCGAGAGCCTGCGCGGCTATGTGAACGACCTGATGCGGGTGGTGCGCGCCTACCGTATGAACCCCGAGACGGGCGCAGCGCTCGACCGCACGCTCGGGCTCGACATGTTGATGGCTGACGTGAGCCCGCTGCTCGACGAGACCGTGCAGGGCGGCAGCCGCGTTCGCGCCATCGTGCAGGAGCTGAAGACCTTCAGCCGGCAAGACACCGACACCTTCGAGCCCGTCGATCTGGCCGAGGTGGCGCGCTGCACGCTGGTGCTGACCGAGCGCGAGGTGTCGTCGAAGGCCACGCTCGTGAAGGAGCTCTCGATGGCGCGCGTCGACCTTGCGCCCAGACAGAAGCTGCACCAGGTGATGTTGAACCTCTTGGTGAACGCGATTCACGCCATCGAGGCAAAGCCCGCGCCGCCGGGCGAGCGTCACACCATCAAGGTGTCGACCCGCACCGAGAACGACGTCGCGATTCTGCAGGTACAGGACTCTGGCGTGGGCATGCCTGACTCGGTGAAGAGCCGCATCTTCGAGCCCTTCTTCACCACCAAGCCGGTCGGCGTGGGCACGGGCCTGGGGTTGTCGGTCTGCGCGATGGTGGTGGAGCGTCTGGGCGGCCGAATCTCGGTCGAGAGCGAGGCGGGCAAAGGCACCACCTTCACGGTGCGCGTGCCGTGTGACGCCGAGCTGCGGCCTGCGCCGACGCCGCCCGTGCGCGCGGCCGTGGGGTAGCTACCGCGTCGCGAGCGGAGTGAGGTACTTGCCCGAGAAGCACGCCGTACAGAACGACGCGCCGCTCTGGTCTCCCGCTGCCGTTACGAGGCCCTGCTCGCTCAGGTAGCCGAGCGAATCGGCCGTCACGTAGCGGGCGATCTCGTCTCTCGTGTGTGACGCGGCGATGAGCTCCTGCCGGCTCGGCGTGTCGATGCCGTAGTAGCAGGGCCACGACGTGGGCGGGCTCGAGATGCGCAGGTGCACCTCCTTCGCCCCCGCGTCTTTCAGCATCTTCACGATCTTCCGCGACGTGGTGCCGCGCACGATGGAGTCGTCGACCGCCACCACGCGCTTGCCCTCGAGCGTCGAGCGCACGGGCGCGAGCTTCAGCTTCACGCCGAAGTGCCGAATCGACTGCTGCGGCTCGATGAAGGTGCGGCCGACGTAGTGGCTGCGAATGAGGCCCACGTCGTACGGCAGCTTCGCCTGCTCGGCGTATCCGATGGCCGCCGCGACCCCGCTGTCGGGCACCGCGATGACGACGTCGGCCTCGGCCGGCTGCTCGCGGGCCAGCTGCATGCCCAGCTTCTTGCGCACCTGAAAGACGCTCTCGCCGAACACCTGCGAGTCGGGGCGCGCGAAGTAGACGAGCTCGAAGACACAGCGGCCGGGTGGGCGCTTCTCGAAGGGGAACGAGCTGCGCAGGCCGTTGGCGTCGATGACGACCATCTCGCCGGGCTCGAGCTCGCGCAGGTACTCCGCCTCGATGAGGTCGAGCGCCGTCGTCTCGCTCGCCAGCACGTACGCTTCTTTCAGACGGCCCAGCACCAACGGCCGAAAGCCGATCGGGTCTCTCACGCCGATGAGCTGCTTGTCGGCGAGGAAGAGCAGCGAGAACGCGCCGGTCGTCTTGCGCAGCGCCTCGACCACGCGGGCCTCGAGCGTCGGCGCCTTCGAGCGCGCGATGTGGTGAACGATGTTCTCGGTGTCGGAGTCGGACTGGAAGATGGCGCCTTCGCCCTCGAGCGCGTGGCGGGTCGCGTCGGCGTCGACGAAGTTGCCGTTGTGGGCGACGGCCAGCTGACCGCCGGCGAACGAGACCTGCAGCGGCTGGGCGTTCTTCAGGTGGCTCGAGCCGGCCGTGGAGTAGCGCACGTGGCCGATCGCCATGGAGCCGGGCAATTGTTCGAGCACCGGCTCGGTAAAGGTGTCGGCGACCAGGCCCATGCCGCGGAAGCTTCGAAGTCGGGTGCCATCGCTGGTGACGATGCCTCCCGACTCCTGCCCCCGATGCTGCAGCGCGTGGAGCCCGAGGTACGCGAGGTTGGCTGCTTCATCGTGGCCGTAAATGCCGAAAACGCCGCACATGCCGCCGGTTTGACCAGACTTCGCGCACCGGGACAATCGGTGTATGGGGAGGTAGCCGCAGGTCGTTTCTCATCGAACGGAAAATGCTGCTGAGAAAGGTTGCACACGGTGCCGCCGAGCGGGGTCCAGTCAACAGGGCGGGTCAGTGACCTGTACCGAAAGTTTGGGCCGGCGATCTACTCGCGGTGCCGTCGCCTCTTGAAGGACGACGCCCTCGCGGAAGACGCCACGCAGGAGGTCTTCGTGCGCGTCATGAAACACATCGAGGCGGCTCCCGACGACAGCGCAGCGCTGGCGTGGATCTACCGAATCTCGACCAACTATTGCCTCAACCAGATCCGCGATCGCAGCCGCCAGGCCGAGCCGACCGCGCCCGACGAGCTTCCCGAAGGTGAGGGCGAGACGCTCGAGCCGCAGATGCTCGACCGTGAAATGGCGCTCAAGCTGGTCGAGCGTACGCCCGAGAAGCTGCGTGAGACGGTGGTGCTCTATTACGTCGACGGGCTCGAGCAGGAGCAGGTCGCCAAGACGCTGGGCATCTCGCGTCGCACGGTCATCAATCGGCTCCAGGAGTTCCAGGAGCGCAGCCGCAAGTTCCTCGCACGAGACGGTGAAGGAGGTGTCGCATGACGATCACGAATGCCCGTGGGCACCTCTCGAGTGAGACGATCGATCTCCTGCTCCTCTCGGCGCTCAAGGCCGACGAAGCCAACGCCGCGAAGGCGCACCTCGACGACTGCGGCCTCTGCAAGCAGCGGTGGATGGAGCTCAACGAAGACAGCCAGAAGTTCAAGCAGTTCGTCTTCGCGCGCACGCTGCCGCAGGTCGAGGCGCGGCTGAACGAGTCGAAGCAGGGCTTCTTCGAGCGCTTCAAGCTGCAGTTCGTGTTGCCGGCGCTGGGCCTCGCGACGGCCGCGGCGGTGGCGCTGACGTTCTCGGCTGGGCCGGGCACGCAGACCGAAGACGACGTGTACATCGGCGTGAAGGGCTACGAGCAGACGTTCGAGGTCTTCGCGCAGCGTCAGCAGGGCACCGCGTTCGCGCTCAAGCCCGGCACGGCGCTCAAGCCGAAAGATCGCATTCGTTTCGTCGTGAACCCCGGCAACGCGAAGTACGTGCTGGTGGCGTCGGTCGACGGCAAGGGCGCGTTCAGCGTGTACCACCCGTTCGGAGCTGCCGAGTCCGAGAAGATCGCCGGCGCGGTTCCGCGCAAGCTCGAGCTGGGCAGCACGGTCGAGCTCGACGACACCATGGGCACCGAGAAGCTGCTGGTGGTGCTGTCCGACACGCCCGTGAAGGCCGAGGTGCTGAAGGCGGCCGTGGCGGCGAACCCGGCGGCGCCGAAGCTCGAAGGCGCGAAGGTGTTGACCCAGGAGTTCGTGAAGGTCGCTCCGTGAACTCGCTGCTGAAGCGGTCGCTGCTGCTCTCCATCGTGCTGGCGAGCGTCGCGTTCGCCGACACCCGGCGTGTGGCCATCATCGTCGGGAACAACGCTGGCGGCCCGTCGATGCCGCCGCTGCGCTTCGCCGAGTCCGACGCGGGCAAGATGGCGCGGGTGCTCGTCGAGCTGGGCGACGTGAACGCCGACGACGTGCTGCTCCTGCAGGGCCGCAAGTCCGCCGAGGTCGAGCAGGCCATCGCCGATGCGCGCGACCGCATCGCCATGTTCAAGCGCGCGCCCGACGTGCGCACCGTGCTGGTGTTCTTCTTCTCGGGCCACTCCGACGGCGAGGCGATGGAGCTCGGCAACGAGAAGCTCACCTACCTTCGCTTGAAGGCGTTGCTCGCGGGCTCGGGCGCCGACGTTCGCGTCTCCATCGTCGATGCGTGCAAGTCGGGCGGAGGGCTTCGCGAGAAGGGCGGCAAGGCGGCTGACGCGTTCGTCATCAAGCTCGCCGACACGCTCCAGCAGACGGGCGAGGCGTTCATCACCTCGAGCGCCGCCGATGAAGCCGCGCTCGAGTCGAACGAGGTGATGGGAAGCTACTTCACGCACAACCTCATCTCGGGCCTGCGTGGCGCCGCTGATGCGTCGGGCGACAAGCTGGTGACGCTCGCCGAGGCGTACAAGTACGCGTACGACCGCACCGTGAGCGCGACCGCGGCGCTGACCGCCGGAGCGCAGCACCCCTCGTACGACTTCAAGCTCTCGGGCCAGGGTGAGCTGGTGCTCGCCTCGCTGCTCAAGCCGTCGTCGGTGCTGGTGCTGCCCGATGGTGCGGACCGTTCGCTGGTGACGGACGTGCTGCGCGACCAGGTCGTGGTCGAGGCTCCAGGAAATGCGGCGAAGGAGTTCGCCATCGCGCCCGGTGAGTACGCGCTGCGCCTCTTCAAGGGCGGGCAGGCGTTCGCGGGTCGCGTGAAGCTGAACGATGGCCAGAAGCGCACCATCGCGTGGGGCGAGCTGACGCCCGTGACGTCGTCGGTCGTCGTCGCGGCGAAGGGTGGCGGCATCGAGGTCTCGCAGCAGATGGACGCGAAGGAAGACACGGCGCCGATTGGCCTGTCGGTCGCGATGGGCGTCACTGGCCGCGTGACGGAGTGGGCTCCCAACGACGCGACTGGGCTCAAGTACCAGCTGCGCGTCGGGCTCGATCCGCTCAGCACGACGTTCGGCGGCTTCAACCTCTTTGGCCGGCCGCGGCTGGGGCGCGTGCGGGTGGCGGGAGAGCTCACGCTCCACCTGCTTGGTGAAGCGACGGGCGAAGCGTTTCGGCGCAACGAGTACGGCCTGCAGTTCCGCGTCGGTTATCGGCTCGCGTTCGAGTGGTGGCGGCTGCACCTGGGCCTCGGCGTCGAGGGCGGTGGTGGCTTCCTCGCGACGTCTGATGCGGTCGTTCGCCCGACGGGGGTGCTGGTGGCGGCTCCTCGCGTGACGCTGCGCGCTCGCGTCGCCGGGCCGGTGTGGTTCCTGGTGGAAGGTGACTTCCCCATCGTGGCCGCGCCGTACTCGACCGATGGCGTGAACGTCTTCCTTCGTCCGTATGCGTTCGCGGCGGCGTCGGCAGGCCTGCTCGTCTCGTTCTGAGCACTGCAGAGACGACGAAGGCCGACTCCGTGATGGAGCCGGCCTCGTGTGCTGCACTGAGGGCTTCTTCAGAAGCGCTGCTGGCCGTCGTGCTTCTGCCCCGCGATGCGGCGGCTCAGGCGATCCTGCTGGTTCTGGTGATGCGCGCGCTCAGCCGCCGTCATGCCGCCGCCGTCGATGCGATCGCGCGCGATCTGTCGATCGATGCGGTTGTGCTGGGCCTGAAGCCGGTGGGCCTCGTGGCGGTTCAGCTCACCCGAGCGCACGCCCTGGTTGATGCGCGCCTGCTGGTTGCACGAGCGCACGCCGACGGGGGCCGCGAGAATCGGAGTGGAGAACAACACCAACATCGCCACGAGGGTCTTCATCGTCCTTCTCCTTCAGTGCAGCGGGTTCGAAGACAAGAACCCGGCCCCTTCGAAGAAGTTGCGGCGCACCTACGGACAGGGCTCAACGATGCGAACCGTGATGACCTTCCCGACAGGATACTCCTCGAAGATCAGGCTGTTGCGCTGCTTTTCGAAGCGCCAGACGAGGTCTCCGTTCATGGTTGCCGGCGTCGCCACACCATCGAGCTCGACCTGAATCCACGAGACCTCGACGTTCGGCGTCGCGAGGAAGAACTCCTTTCGGTACGGGTCGCCCGTCGTTCCGACCGACTCACAGAGGGCGAGGGCGCTGCCGCGCGATCGGCGCGCGAGATCTTCGAAGAGCGCCGACCCAGTTGGCTGGGCCTGACAGCCCTCGGTCCCCCACGCGTTCGGGCCGTAGGAGAAGAACGAGAACGGGCGACCGCCGAGCGCGTTCTGCAACGCGGTGAAGGCGGCGCCACCGTCGAGGCTCGTCGAGTCCTGCTGGGTCGTGAAGCAGAGCAGGTACAGCGGCACGCCGTCGCGGAGCAGGCCGCGGTTCGGGCCCGAGAGGCGCGCAGGTTCCAGCGCACGCAAGAAGCTGTCGATGCACGAGGGCCCAACGCTCTGGAGCGGCCGATGGAGCAGCATGCGGAGATCCTGTTTCCACTCGGAGCTCGGAGTGGCGATGACGTGAACGCCGCCGTCCGTCGAAAGGAAGTCACCGCCCGTGCTGTCGGCGGAGATGACGGCGAACTGGAGATCTTGAACGGGTGAGCCGATCGACCCAGCGATGAAGGTTCTGTCGAGGTGGGCGAGGCCGGGCTCGATGGCTGCTCCGCCCGCGATGCTGACCAGCGCGTCGTACCGAATCGGCGGAGGCGTACGGAAGGTGAGGGTGTCGTCGACGCGTGGGCGCGTCCACGGACTGAACTGGATGACCTCGGTCCACGTCAGGCCTTCGCGCTCGGTCACCTCGAGCCGCATCGAGCCGAAGCCCCAACCCGTCCGTGTGGTGTCATTCGTCGCGAAGAAGGTGAGTTCGCTGCTGGGCGAAAGCAGCGTCGCGGCGCCGAGTGGGCCCCGAAGGGTGACATCGCCGGGCCCTCTGGTCGCGGTCACCCGAAGCGGAACGTCACACACATTGCGCAGCACGAAGATCTTCTCGGCGGCCGCGCAGCCTCGCTTCGTCTCGTCGAACTGAACGCGGCTCGCTTCGATGCAGCGGCTCGACAACGCCAGGGCGACGCGCGAGTTGTCGTTGAGCACGGGCACGATGAGCGTCGCGGGTGGTGGAGCTCCGTTGGCGCTCACTCGGGTACGAACGACGACGCGCTGGCCGGGGCGCACGGCGCGATTCAACTCCGAGGGCGACAGCAGGCCCCCGACCTCTCCGTGCGCGAGGGGCTTTCCGAAGAAGCAGTCGGTCGTGCCTTCGTTCGCGAGCACCACCTCGGAGTCGAACTGCCGCCCCACCCACTTCAAGCTCGCGGTGCACACTGGTGGCGCCAGGCCGATCGCGTTCACCTGCAGCTCGGCTCCGTCGACGAGAAGTCGCCACACCTTCTCGCCAGGAGACGTCAGCGTCGCTCGCACCAGCAACCGCTTCGACGTCGCGGCCTCGAGCGGTTGCGCTCCTTCGAGGTGCGCGACGAGGGCGCCGTCATTCGGCGTCACTGAGAACACGAGCGCTCTCGAACCCGTCGAGGGGTTCGTCACCGTCACCTCACCTTCGACGGTGACTGTCTTGCCGGGGAAGACGAGGTGGCTGCCGAGGTCGAGCGACTGCTCCGAGACCGTCAGTGGCTCGAGCGGCGTCTTGCAGGCAGCGAGAACGAGAACGAAAAGAACGCGGCGCACGCCTCACCGTCACACGGGAGGCGCGTGCGTTTCAATCAGCCGACGACGACTTCAGAACTTGATGCCGAAGACGCCGCGGAAGGCCTGGGCGTTCACGAGGGGAGCCGCGGCTCCGTTCTGCTCGCGGTTGAAGCCACCGAGGGGGAACAAAATTCCGTATTGCGCCTGCGCGTAGAACCCGTCTTCGGTCTCATAGCGGGCCCCTGCGTTCAGCTCGATGCCCAGGTTCGGGTCGATGGCCTGCGTGCCGTTGCCCGCCGAGGGCGTCGACTCGGCGAAGATGGCGCGCGAGTAGATGCCGGCTCCGAAGATGTTGAGGCCCTGCGTGATGCGGTACTGCACCTTGGGCTTCACGTAGAAGCTGTCGGTCACTCCGCCCAGAATCTCGCGGTAGAGGATCATGTCGACCCGGTAGTCGCGGTTGAAGCGGAAGTTGCGAATCGTGTTGTCCGAGCAGCCGCCCATCGCCGAGCAGCGGTACTGCGGGCCGTCGATGTCGCCCGGCCCCGAGCTCTTCCGGCGGGGCGCGTTGCCGAAGCCCGGAGCGTTGTCGCCTGACGCGAAGCCGACCTCACCACCGAGCTCCAGGTCTCCGTTGAGCAGCTTGTATTCACCCTGCACGACGGCCGCGAACTGCCACACGTCGAGGCGCTGGTTCTCACCGGGCTGCAGCGCGTTGGCGCCCGAGAGCGCGCGGTTGCCGAGGCTGCCGAGAATGGCGGCGAACTCACCCTCGAGGCGGAAGTTCTTTCGCTCGAGTTTGGCCCACACGTCGGGGATGAAGAGGTTCGCTTCACGGCGAACGTAGGCCGCGGCGGCGTTCTCTTTGGGCAGGTTCATGCCGTCAGAGGTGAAGGGCTGCGAGAGCGCGTCGACCGAGTCGGTGCGCTGGTTGCGGTAGCTGAAGTGCAGGCCGTAGTTGAAGACCGTCTGGCCCGAGTCGAGCTTGGCGCGCGCCTCGGTGTCGGTGTCACGTCGCGCGACCGCGAGGATGTAGTTGATGCCGTCGTCGTAGTTGCTCAGGTTGAACGGCTGGCCGCCCTCGGGCAGGCGCAGCGACGTGGTGCCCGTGATGTTCACGTCGAGCATGGGCGTGATGTAGAAGCCCGCGAACGGCTCGGCGGTGAAGCTGACGCGGTCGACGGTGTCGCCCCAGTCGTTGTCGATGCCGTTGCCGTCGTTGTGCAGCATGCCGAGGCCCCAGTGGCTGCCCATGCGGCCGAAGCGCAGAATGCCGACGGGGGTCGAGACCTCGCCCCACACGCGCTTCATCATGATGGAGTCGTTGAGCGAGTTGACGCCCGCGCGCGGCGCCGTCTGCGACTGGCTGAAGATGGAGAACTCGTTGCGGTCGCTCCAGTAACCGCCGCCGTTGCGCGAGTACGCGTAGTCGGGCGTCGAGCCCCAGACGATGTTGTCGAGCGCGTCGATCTGCGTGCGAATGCGGACTTCTTCCGAGATGTTGATGGTCGGCTCGAATCGGAAGCGCATGTTCACGCCGACGTTCGTGCGCTCGGTTCCGGAGTTGGGGTTCGCGGGCCAGAGGCTGTAGCCCGCGCCGTCGGGTCCCGAGCCGAGGTCGAAGCGCCAGAAGAGGTCGGGGCGCATGCGCAGGTAGCCATCGAAGGTGACGAGCTCGAGCTTGCGCTTCTCGTCGACCCAGTCCTCCTGCCAGCCCTGCGCGACGGACTGCGTGGCCAGCTGCGCGCGCATCTCTTTGCGAAGGTCGTCGACCTCACGGCGGGCGGCGTCGAGCTTCTGCTCGAAGTCACGGCGCAGCGCCTCGGTGTCTTGCGCCGCGGGCGCGGGCGAAGACGTCACGCCGCCATCGGTCTGAGCCGAGGCCGTCAAGCTGAACAGCACCAACAGCGTCGATACACTCGCGCGAAGCATCACGCCGAACCTCGTAAGCCGCCCCTCATGGGGTGGTCAAAGGAAAACCCGGCTGATCACGAGGGAATCACGAGTCGATTGCTGGCTTTGTGGCAGCGCGAAGCGATCGCAGCGTCGCTCACCCGTGACGCGACGGCACGCACGGCGCCAGCGGCCAGCGCACCCGTGAGCGCACCCTGCTGCGTGACTGGGCCCCGCCCTTCGTCCGCATCCAACGCTCGCCTCGGCGTCCCGGGCAGGCTCCGACTCCGACGCCGGCGGCCTGACGACGCTGGTTCCACTGTCCGCTCGGGTTGCGCGAGCCGGAAGGCGCTCCCAGGTGGCTCATGCAACCGTGGAGCGGGCCCAACCCCGCACGCCTTCCACCCTGCGCACCCGTGGCAACCGATGGATCCGCACTCCAGGAAGCGTTTGCACCCGTTGCAGCCGCTGAAACCTGCATCGGTTTCGGCCTGTGCTTCCGTGGCGTGCGGTGGATCCTGTGTGGAAGTGCCGCCTGCTTCCGTGGCGGAGCGCGGGAATCAACGGGTTATCGGCATTGGGTGTTCATCGGTGCGACACGAAGTCAGTGCCGTGACGGCTCGCCCTGGCGCAGCTCGGTCAACACGCCGTGCGCGCCTTTCGGGTGAACGAACGCGATCTTCGCTCCGCCGGCGCCGATCTTCGGCGTCTCGTCGATCAGCTGCGCGCCCTTCGCCTTCAGCGCCGCGAGCGTGCCGACGATGTCACTCACCTCGACGCAGATGTGGTGCAGGCCCTCTCCGCGCTTGTCGAGGAACTTGGCGACGCTGCCGTTGGGATCCGTCGGGCAGATGAGTTCGATGCGCCCCATGCCGTGACCAAAGATGGCCGTCGTCACCTTCTGATCAGCGACGACCTCGATCTCAGGCGGAGGAAAGCCCAGCACCTCGACGTAGTACTTCACGGCGACGTCGAGGTCCTTCACGGCGATGGCGACGTGGTCGAGTCCTTTGGTGCTCATGCGCGCTTCCTTTTCGTGGGCTGCTTCTTCGCCTTCGCGGCGACCGTCTTCGGCTTCTTCGCGGCCTTCACCTTGCCCGGCTTCGGCTGACACGACGGGCAGAAGAAGCTCGTGCGGCCACCCTGATCGATGAAGGCGATGGCGGTGCCGCACGTGGGGCACGGCTCACCTTCGCGGCCGTAGACGAGGAACGGGTTCTTCGCGCCGGGCTCTTCGACGTATTCGATCTCGTCACCCGCCTCGACCTCGAGCGCGAACGTGATGCCGTCGTGAATCGCCTTCGCCAGCCGCGCCCACTCGTCGTCGGTGAGCGAACCCGGTATTCGCGCCGGGTGCAGCTTCGCGCGGAAGAGCGCCTCGGCTGCGTGAATGTTGCCGAGGCCGGCGACGCGCTCCTGGTCCATCAGCGCGACCTTGAGCTCCTGCTTCGAGCCCTCGACCGCTTCGCGCAGCTGCGCCACCGAGAGCCCATCGACGAGCGGGTCCACGCCGAGCTTCGCCACCGAGGGGTTCGACGTCAGCTCGGCCGCGGGCACCGGCTCGATGCGACCGAACAGGCGCGGGTCTTGAAAGTGAATCACCTCACCGGAGTCGAGGACGAAGCGGGCGCGGCTCCACTTCTCGGTCGAGCCGGCGGCGCGTTTGAGGAACTTTCCCGTCATGCCGAGGTGGGCGATCGCGCCCTTGCCGTCGGCGAAGGTGATCATGAGGAACTTGCCCTTGCGCGTGATGCCCGTGATGCGCCCGGTGAGGGCCTCGACGTCCTTGAGCTCTGAGCCGCGAAAGGTGCGCGCCTTCGGGTCGGCCTCGGTGCGAACGATGGAGCGCCCGTCGACCCACTTCGTCAGTGAACGGCGCGCGAACTCGACCTCGGGAAGCTCAGGCATGACGCGGCGATGTAGTCGGGGGCGAGGCGGCTGGCGAGGCTCTGTCGATGCTCGTTCGGGGGCGACGGTGCATCGAGCCGGGGTGGCCTCACCGAACTGGAGGCAAAGACGAGAGCGAGCCCGTGTCGAAGTGGGCGCGCAGGGCCTGCTGCGCCTGCTGAGCCGTCTGTTTGAGGTCGACGTCGGTGACGTACAAGACGGCGTTGAGCGAGCGCTCGACAGGGTCGCTCACCGAGCGCAGCCGCAGGTGTTTGAGCTCGGCGGGCAGCCCGGCGCGCGCGGACGAAATCGACGACAGCCCCGACAGCGCGATGGGCTTGGTGGGCCACTTCTTCCGCACGGCGGCGAAGACCTCGAGGGCCGTCGCTGGAACGCTCGAGGTCGCGGCGAGGCTGATGACGGCTCCCGCGAAGTCGGCTGCTCGAAGGGTCTCCAGCTGGGCGAGGGCCGTCAGCACCTCGGGCTCGAGCCCGACTGCGCTCACGGCGGTTCGCATGTGGGCGACGATGAAGTCGTGGGGGCGGGCGAGCAGCACCTTCATGGCGCCTTGATGTCGCCCAAACCGGGGCGGGCGCAACCGGAACTGACTGTCGCGCGTTGCGGCATGCCCTCCGGGGACGTGGGCCACGTGATTGGGACTAGGGTGCACCTGTGACGACGATTCGACGAAATGGCGCTGCTGGTCCTGCTGGCCGTCCCGTTGCGCCTGCTGCGCCGCCTCCACCGAAGCCCGCGGCCGAGACCGAAGCCGCGTCACCAGCCGGGTGGACGCCTGGCGCGCGGTCAGACACGACGGCAGCGACGGTGGCCTCTGCTGCGGCTGCGGCGACGGCGCTGGCACCTCAGCTCGGTGCCGTGGCTCCCGCGCCGATATTGAAAGCGCTGGGCGACGGAGCCGCCACCATCGACGTGCCGCTCAAGCCGGGTGACTACAAGCTCCACGGCGTCTCGTTCTCCATCAAGCCCGGCACGGTCGCGAAGGTGAACGTGCAGGTGAAGGACGGCGAGCTGGTTCCGGTCGGCAACGGCCGCCAGGGCACGAGCGTGAAGATCGACCCGCCGCTCGATCTCCCAGGCTGGGTCACGGGGCAGGGCGTCGAGCTGCGCGGAGAAGGCGCGCGGCAGAAGTTCGAGGCCGACCTCGGCGGGTTCTTCGACGTCGGCTTCAAGGCGAAGAAGTTGAGCGAGCTCGTCTCGAGCGGAGATGCGCGGCCCTCGTCAGCGACCGCTGCTCGTCCCTCAGCGCCGCAGGACAACGCCATCGCCTCGCTCGCAAATCAGATGATCGACCTCTCGAAGGTGAAGGTCGACGCGAAGGTGAACCTGAAGGAGTCGACGCTCGATGTCGGCGGCGCGAAGGTGCAGGTCGATCAGTCGACGATGTTCACGGTGAAGGGCGACGGCAATCGGCTCTCCATCGCCGGCCACGTCGCGCTCGATGGCTTCTCGCTCGACCAGGGGGGCGTGAACCTCGCGAGCCGGAGCGGTGGCAAAGCCGAGCTCTCGGCGACGATGACCCGCGGCGCCGATGGCTATTCGGTCGACTCGAAGCTCACCGGCGTCGAACTCAACGTCGATTCGCTCACCACCTCGCACCCGAGCGCCGTCGTGCCGGGAAAGATGGACAAGGTCTCACTGGGCCCGACGCAGCTGCACGACGGAGAGGTGCGGCTTCAGACGAAGGTGGGCCTCAACGGGCTCGCGCCCACGGGCGTGCAGAAGCCAACGGTGTCGATGTCGTTCAAGGGCACCGGCACCATCAAGGACGCGCAGCTGACGGTGAAGGACGCGAAGGACTCGGCGACCGCGCAGGTGAGCGGGCAGTTCGACGGCCGCGTCTCCATCGCTCCCGGCAACGTGACGTTCGACGCGAAGCTCACCGGCGCTCACGTCGACGTGCGCGACCTGCAGGAGACCGTTCAGGGCAACCAGCTGAGCATCGCCCACGCGAAGGCCGACGGAGACGTGCGGTTCTCGAACGCGGGCGGCAAGCTCTCCATCGACGGTGAGGCGCGCAACATCGACATCCTCGTCGATGACTTCAAGGGCGGCGCGGGCGGCGTGAAGGCCGATCTCGGGCGCACCTCGGTCACCGGCGAAGGCAGCTTTCATGTCGGCCGCGATGGCGTGCAGACCGAGGGGCGGCTCAAGGGCAGCGCCACCATCGACACCGCGTCGTTCGCGCAGGGGCAGGGCAAGCAGGCGTCGCTCGGCAGCTCCACCGTGTCGGGTGACGTGACCAAGCTGTCGCTGGGAAAAGGCGCGGCCGAGCTGAAGCTCGAGAACGTCGCGGCCGATCTCGACGTGAAGAAGGCCGCGCTCGACGTGGGCCAGGCGAGCGTGTCGGGCGGCGGGCGCGTGAAGGGCAGCGGCAGCGTGGTGCTCGACGCGAACGGGCTCTCGCTCGACGGCAAGGGCCAGGTCTCGATGAAGCTGTCGGACGGCAAGGTGCACTCGAGCACGGTCGACCTCGCGCTCGCACCGGGCAGCGGAGCCGAGCTCACCATCAACGAGCTCTCACTCGGCAAGGTCTCGAAGGTGAAGGTCGGGCCAGGCAGTCGCCTCGACGCGGTGCTCGCGGGCGGTTCGCTGAAGGTCGGAGACAACACGGTCGAGCTCGAGGCCGGTGGTCGCGCGGCGTTGCAGGTTCGCAACGTCGAGGTCTCGCAGGGCAAGACCGATCTGCGTGGCTCGGTGACGGTGGACGCGAAGGTGAAGGCGGGCTCGTTGAACCTCGAGCGCTCCACCATCGCGGGCGTGAAGCTGCACCCGACCGACGTCGAAGGCCGCGTGAAGGTGAGCATCGATGACGCGCACCTGTCGGATGATCGGCTCACCTTTCAGAACGCGCAGGTCGGCCTCGACGCGCGCATCGGTGGCTACGTCGGTGTGGCGACGCCCGGGCAGCCTGGGGTCGGGTCGTTGAAAGATCCCGTCGCCGTCATCTCGGCTGCAGACATCAAGAAGACCTCGGCGGCGCAGTTGGCTGGCATCTCGGCTCCGCCTCCCGCGGGAGCGCCGGTCGAAGCGCTCAAGCTGCTGCGCGATGGCACCGTGAACGCGAGCGTGCCGTTGCAGGGCAGCATCGAGGCGCTGGGTATGGACGTGGTGAAGTTTCCGCCCGGCTCGAAGCTCGACCTCGCGCTCTCGGTGAAAGATGGAAAGATCGTCGCCAACGACACGCGCGCGACGGTGTCGGGTGGCGTGAAGGCGGTCGGCGTCGAGGTGCTCGGCGTTCGGGTCGACGAGAAGCTGCACGTGCACGCCGACGTGAAGGTGGCCGGCCAGACGCTCAGCGTTCCGATTCCGGGCGTGCGCGTGCCGGCTGACATGGAGAAGTTGGGCGAGCTCGCCGCGAAGCGCAGCGGTGGCAAAGGCGGCGGTGGTGGAGACGGCCCCGACTTCATCGATCTCTCGCACGCACAGCTCGACATCTCGAACGCGACGTTCTCGAAGGGGCGCATCGGGCTGCCGGGTGGCGCGCTCGAGCTCGGAGAAGGTTCGAAGCTCTCGTTCCACGGCACGCCGATGGCGGGAGAGCTCACGGGTTCGGTCGCGGTCGATGGCGTGACCCTCGCGCGTCAGGACGTGGCGATGAAGGGCGGGGCAGGGCGCGGCGACCTGCGGCTCACCTACCGGCGCGAGGGCGACAAGGCCGTCGTCGATGGCGCGCTCTCGAACCTCTCGCTGTCGACCGACGCGGTGGTGCGCAAGTCAGAGACCGGTGACTACGTGTCGCTCGGCAAGGGGAAGTTGTCGGGTGGCGCGGTGTCGCTGCACGCCGAGGTTCCGCTCGATGCGCGCGGGTTGCCGAAGCTCGATGGGCTGCCGGCGCTCAGCAACGCCTCGGTCACGGTGGGCTCGTTCGCTGGCGACTTGAAGGGCGCGCGTATGACGTCGACGGGCGCTGATCGTGGAGGCTCCGTCGAACTGGGGCCGAGCCACCTCGAGGGCGCGGTGTCGTTCAGCCAGGCGAAGGGCCTCACGCTCAAGGGCACGGTCGACTCGCTCGACGCCAGCCTCTCCGACGTGAACGTGAAGCAGCGCAACAAGACGCTGAACGTCGAGCAAGGCCGGCTGCAGGGGCGCGGTGGCACCATCGACATCGCTCCGGGGCGCGTGGCGGTCGACGCGAAGCAGCTCGCGTGGGACCTCACCGCGCAGGAGCTCACGGCGAAGGAAGGTCCGACGGCGCTCAAGGCGAATCAGGTGCGCGTCACGGGAGAAGGGCGCTTCGCCTACGACTCGCAGAAGGATCTTCGCGTCGACGGGAAGCTGCACGTCGAAGGGCGCGTGAACGCCGACACGAGGCTGAACCGGAGCGTCACCATCAACCGGAAGACGGGGCTCAGCGCGAACTGAGTCAGCGGCGCGGAGGGGCGGGCAACTTCGCCCGGCGCTGCTTCGACAGCCAGGCGTTGTCGTACGTCGTCAGCAGGCGCTCGAGGCCTTCGAACCAGAGCGGGGCGGTCTCGTCGACGCTCCGGCGCAGCCACCAGGTCGTCGCCGAGCGGCCGAGGTTGGGGTCTCCTTCAGGCGTCGACTCGAGCACGCGCTCGTACAGCTCCTTCGTCGGGCCGAAGGTCTCTTCGTGCGCGGCGATCGACTTCAGGTAGCGGTCGCGCTCGGAGGCGAGCCACTTGGGGTCGGCGCTGATGATGCGCCACGTGAGCCAGTAGATGCGAGCGAGCGAACGAACCTGTTTGTCGTAGACGGGCTGGGTGTGTTTGCGCAGCAGCGGGTCGCTCGCAGCGGGGATCAGCGCCTTCGTTGCCCACTTCACGAACTCGGGGTTGTAGCGGCCGAACTGATCGGCGTTCGCGAGGTCGAGCGTCGCCTTGTGCGGACCCGACAGGAACGGCTTCACGGGCGCGAGCGACACGAACGCGCGCCACGGCATCGCCTGTGAGGCGCGGCAGTAGAAGTTCCGCATGCCACCTTCGAAGCCGTAGTCGAAGTTGAGCGACTCACCGCACGCGCTGCCTTCGACAGGGAGCGCCTGCCACACGTCGGCGATGGAGGTGGGCGCTCCAGCGAGCGCGAATGCGAGGACCATGGCGAGCATGCGCCGAAGTGTAGCCGTTCAGCGTGAAGCGAAGTCGGTGTGTACGAGCGACAGGTGTGAGTCGACGGCGACGCTCTGCGGAGTCACCAGTGTCTGCTCTGGATCGATGCCGAGCTTCGGGCCCAGCGCGAGATCGGCAGCGCTCAACTCGAGGGACTTCACCTGCTGCTGTGTGCCGACGGTGACGCCCGCGCCCTGCTCGAACGCCTTCGTCACCAGTTCGCTGCAGTAGAGCTTGTCGTCGTCCCACTGGTAGCGCGCGTCGTACGGTTTGCCGAGCCACGTCTTCGCGGTGGCGACGACCTTGTCGAGCGCTTCAGCGTCGAGCTCCTTCGCGCGCAGCACCGTGACTTTTCCGCCGACGCCGCGCGCCCGCCACGTCTTCCACGGCGTTCTCGACACGGGCTGCACGGCCTCGATGACGAACACGCCGTCGCTCGCCACCTCGATGATTCCGACGTGGGAATACGGGCTCGAGCTCACCCGGCGAATCAACGCCGAGCGGCTCGAGGTCGAGGTCTGCAGCACCACGTCTCCCGTCTTCACGGGTACTTCCACGAGCTTTGGCTGCTTCTGCGGCTTCCCCGACACACCGACGAGGAAGGCCAGACACACCAATCGGAACAAAACGCCCATGCCCTGCGTCGAGAGCAACGTCCGTTCCAACTCCTTGTACACTCATGCGCGTGCGACGACTTCTGGCCCTGGTGGTGTTGCTCCCCTTCGCTGCGGCCGCGCAGGTGAACGAGTGCGCCGAGACGTTCTCGGAGTGCAAAGAGGACTGCTCCATCGAGCACAGCTCGATTCGTGGCGACGCGCCCAGGAAGCTGAACAAGTGCCTGAAGAAGTGTCAGAAGAAGTTCACGACCTGCGAAGAGCGGGAGCTCGAGACGAAGAACAACTCGCTCGAGGCCGGCTCGCTCGACAAGTCACCGGTGAGCGGCGACGTCGATGAGCACGGCATGCCGACGCGCACGACGGTGACGAAGTCGAAGTCGACCGATGATGAAGATCGCCGCCCGTCTCCCGGAGACGATCTGCGTGACGACCGGCCTGCGCCTGCTCCGGTCGAAGAGGCACCGAAGAAGACGAAGAAGGAGAAGGCGTCGGAAGAGTCGGCGTCGCGGCCGCCACGTGAAGAGGTGCGTGAGAGCGAGCTGCCGAAGTCATCGCGCACCGAGCTGAAGGTGGTCGACGAGAAGAAAGAAGCGCCTCCGCCGGTCGCCGTGAAGAAGAGCGAGCCCGAGCCGGTGGCGTCGAAGAAGTCCGATGACACGATCGTGATGACGCCGAAGAGCGAGTCGAAGAAGCCGGTCGAAGAAGACCTGCGCGACGATCGCCCGCGCGCGAGCGAGCCGCCGCCGAAGAAGACCGAGAAGAAGAAGGACGACCTGCCTCCGGCTCCGCCCAAGCCGAAGGAAGAAGATCACGACGACCTGCGCAACTACTGACGCCGAAGAATCGCGGCGCGGTGGCGGTACTCGAGCACCGCCAGCATCGTCACGAAGAGCCCTTCACCGACGATGTGCAGCAGGCCGAACACGTGTGCTGACGACCAGAACGTCGCCGCCATCACCGTCGAGACGACCGCCCACCCAAGGTTCGCGGCGATGAGCAGCCACAGCAGCCACGCGGGTCGGCGCTTCAGTGGACCGAGCACGAAGCCAATCGTCGAGTACGCGACGTTGGCCGCGCCGATGAACGTCACCACCTCGAGCGAGAGCCCGTAGAAGTCCGTCAAGAAGCTCCGGAGCGCCAGCACCGCCACGCCGACGACGAAGCCTGCGCCCGCATCGATCCACGGAAGCCGATTCACTGCGGCAGCGGGCCTCTCGGCGGCAACGCGATGGGCAATGAAGAGGCGCGCTCCACTTCGCGGCACACGCTGTCATTCGGCGCGAAGATCGGTCGCAGTGACGCGGGAACACCGCCCGGTCCTGCAGGGCCACCGTTCATGCACCAGCCGCTCAGCACGCCATGCCAGCTCGACTGCGCGGCGCTCATCGACGCGAAGCCCGCGACGCTCGCCCAGCTCGGCTGCGTGTACGTGAGCGCGCGCAGTGACGTGAACAGCGCCTGCGCCTTCGTGCGCTCCTGCGTGAAGAGCCAGTAGTTGAGCGCCCAGCCGTTCGAATAGTCGAACACGCCCGCCTGGTCGTAGCCGATGCGCTGCGTGGTGAGGTCGTTCAGCTGACGGAAGGGCTGCGCCGCGCAGATCGCGCTCACGTGCTGCGGCCTGCCGCGAATCGCGTACGTGCCGCCGTCGAAAGCGAGCCCACCGAGCACCTCGGCGAAGCCCTCGTCGGCCCAGCCGCGTGGCTGCGAGTGATAGCCGGGGTCGCTCCACAGGCCCGGGTAGACGAAGCGGCCCTGCAGGTAGTGGCCGAACTCGTGCTGAATGAGCTCGCGCACCGTGTAGATGCTCTCGGCCGGCGTGCGCTCGTACGTGTACAGCGTGCCCGACGCCTCCAGGTACAGCCCGCCCGCCGACGAGCCGAAGCCGACGAACGCGTCCATGTACTCCTGGTAGCGGGCGCGCGTGGCGAAGAGCATCAGCGTCATGCCGGGGTTGGGATCGTTCGCGACCGGCGTGTTGAAGTTCGCGCCGAGAATGTCGTGGAAGGCGACCGCCTCATCGCTCATCAGTGAGAGGAAGCCGGGCAGCGCTCCCGCGTCGAGGCCGCTGCGAATCGTGTACGTGCCGGCGTCGGCGCGGTTGCCGAGGTGCTGCTGCTCGTACGTCGTCTGCAGCGCGCTGGTGAGCATCGTGCCGTTGAGCCGGTCGAGCGCGCGCGCCATGTAGACCTTCGGGTTGAGCACGAGCTCGGCGGCGTAGGCGGTCTGGAGCGTCATCGTGAGCGCCGAGGTGATGGAGGGCGTCAGCTTCGCGGCCGGCATCGACTCGATCGTGTACGCCGCCTGTGCGCGCACCCACTCGTCGTTCGCCGAGAGCGCCGAGGTCAGGTACGCCTGATCGCCCGCGCTGAGCGCTCCCGCTTTCGAGTTGATGAGGCGTGACAGCGCAGCGGCTGCACGGAAACGAAGCGTGGTGTCGAAGGTGTTGCCGAGGGCGATCGACTCGAGCTCGGGCTGCATCGGCAGGTACGGGTAGAAGAACGTGTCGAGCACCCAGATGCAGTCGTGGAGCACGTTCGCTTCGAGATCGACGCTGAGCCGTGCTTCAGCGGCGGTGCTGACCTGGGCGACGAGGACGAGGGCTCGCGCGGGATCTCCCGAGGGGCGCTCGGCGAAGCGGCCGATGATGCGAATCGCGTTGCGACGAGACCAGCCACGCGCGTGCGTCGTGAGCGTCTGGAGCAGCGAGGTGACGGTCGAGGCGGTCGAGAGCGGAGCGAGGCTCGAGGCGACCGATTCGGTGCAGTAGTAGTCACCGTAGGGAACGATCGCGAGCAGCGCAGGCTCGGAAAGGCCGGTGAGGGTGGGGCACCGGTACATGTCTCCGCGGTACATCGCCGAGAGGATGAAGGTGTTCCAATCGCCGCAGCGGAAGTTGTTGGTGCAGGCGGCGACCGCGCCGGGGAAGTTCGCGTACAGGAAGTCGACCGTGGCTGCGTCGAAGCGGAAGCGGCTGAAACGCACCTCGTCGTAGACGATGGAGAAGATCTCGTCTGTGACGTTTGGCGAGGAGACGAGCGTGATGAAGGCGTCGCGGTAGGTCGTGGGGTTGGCCTCGAGCAGCGTGATGAAGCTCTGCGCGCATGAGGGATTGCCTTCGAGGAGCGCGACCTGTTGTGCGGTGTTCGCGGTGGGCAGCGAGGCGCACGTGAGCGCGCTCCCTCCGCCAGTGCCGCCCGCGGAGCCGCCCGCCGTCGCCGTTCCACCGGCAGTTGCCGTTCCACCGGCAGTCGCCGTTCCTCCAGCAGTCGCCGTTCCTCCAGCAGTCGCCGTTCCACCGGCAGTCGCCGTTCCGCCAGCAGTCGCAGTCCCGCCAGCAGTCGCAGTCCCGCCAGCAGTCGCAGCTCCGCCAGCAGTCGCAGTTCCACCGGCCGTCGCAGTTCCGCCAGCACTCGCAGCTCCACCAGCAGTCGCAGTGCCGCCAGCAGTCGCAGTGCCGCCAGCCGTCGCAGTCCCGCCAGCCGTCGCAGTGCCGCCAGCAGTCGGAGTTCCACCGGCCGTCGCAGTTCCGCCAGCCGTCGCAGTTCCGCCAGCCGTCGCAGTTCCGCCAG
>JBEOKA010000229.1:0-42767 GCA_040275325.1 Myxococcaceae bacterium
TCGTCTCGACGTCGAGCGGCGAGAGAATGCGCTCGAGGCTCTGAATGAGGGAGGAAAACGCAACGCGCGGCTCGGCCATGAGCGCGCGGTTTACACCACGCGGGCGGCGAGCAGATCCTGCACGTCGACGAGGCCGACCGGGCGGCCATGTGAATCGACCACCGGCAGCTGATCGACCTTCGTCTCGCGCATCATCGCCGCGGCCGTCAGCACGAGCTCGTCTGGCCCGATGGTGCGCGGCCGCTTCGCCATCACCGACGACACCGCGTTGCCCAGCTGCATGTGGCCCTGCTCGGCGAGCCGGCGAAAATCACCATCGGTGAAGATGCCGACGAGCTTGCCGGCGCGATCGATGACGTTGGTCGCGCCCGGGCGACCCGGCGTGTTCGTCATCACGACGAGGGCCTTCGAGATGCTGGCCGAGTCACGCACGAGCGGGTTGGCGTCGCCCGCGCGCATCACCTCTTTTACCTTCAGCACGCTGCGGCCCAGCTTCCCTCCCGGGTGAAAGTGCGCGTACCGCTCGGGCGTCAGCTCCCGTTGCCACGCGAGCGTCATCGCCAGCGCGTCGCTCATCGCCAGCAGCGCGGCCGAGCTGGCGGTGGGCACGAGCCCGATGGGGCAGGCCTCGTCGATGGCGCCGATGTCGACGACGACGTCGCTGCCGCGCGCGAGCGGTGACTTCGGGTCTGACGTGAGCGCCACCACCTTCACCCGCTGCCGCTTGAGCGGAACGAGCAGGCGCAGAATCTCTTCGGTCGTGCCCGAGTTCGAGAGCGCCACCACCACGTCACCCGTCGCCACGCGGCCCAGGTCTCCGTGCGCCGCTTCGGCCGGGTGCAGGTACAACGAAGGCACGCCCGTCGACGCGAGCGTGGCCGAGAGCTTCTGCGCGATGAAGCCGGGCTTGCCGATGCCCATCGTCACCACGCGACCCGTGCAGGCGCCCAGCAGCTCGAGCGCCGCGATGAACGAGTCACCCAGCTTCGACGAGAGCGAGGCGATGGCGCGGGCCTCGGTGTCGAGCACCGTGCGGGCCCAGGTGAGCTGCGCCCTGCGCGTCGAACGTCGTCGGGAGGCGGCCATCTCGAGGGCCTGTACGACTCCTGCGCGCGGGTTTCCACAACCCTGCGAATTGCGCATCTGCTCGCGTGCGTCCGTGGGGCCAAGCGTGTAGGACCCGCCCGGCCTTTTTCCTCGGAGCCGAACGTGTCTACCGACGCCGTGAAGGAACCCGACACCCTGACCGAAGCCCTGCTCGGCAAGGAGCTGCTCAACCTGCCGCTGCTCGCGAAGTTCAAGGCGTGGCCGGTCGAGTACCGCACCACGCTGGTGGCGGCGTTGATGGCGTCACTCGTGCTGCTCCCGTACCTTGGCGCCGTCGGCCTCTGGGACCCATGGGAGACGCACTACGGCGAGGTCGCCCGCGAGATGGTGCAGCGCAACGACTACGTGCACCCGTACTGGGAGAACGCGTGGTTCTTCTCGAAGCCCGCCTTCACCATGTGGATGATGGCGCTCGGCCTTCAAGGCGCCAACGGCGGCCCCATCGTCGGCGTGCTCGTCGGTGGCGTGCTGCTTGCGCTCGGCCTCGCGCTCTTCTTCGGCAAGGTGAACGGCCGCTCACAGCTCAAGGAGTTCTGGGGCTCGGTGTTCGTGGTGCCCGGCACGTTCCTGTTGCTGCTCGGCGCCTGGGGCGTCGTCGCGACCAGCCCGTGGAAGTTCGCCAGCGTCGCCGGTGGTGATGGCGCGATGCCGCTCTTCACCGAGTGGGGCTTTCGGTTGCCCTTCGCCGGCTTCTCCATCGTGGCCGTCTCGCTGCTGACGTACGCGATGACGCGCACCGTGAGCGCCCGCGCCGCGCTCGCGACCGCCGTGGTGCTCGTCACCATGCCGCTCTACTTCCTCATCTCGCGTCAGGCCGTGACTGACACGCCGTTCGTGAGCGCGCTCATCGCCGGCATGGCCTGCACGATGGTGGGGCTGATGGACCGCGAGTCGAAGTACCGCTCCGAGTTCTGGTACGCGGCGTACGCGTTCTTCGCCATCGCCACGCTCGCCAAGGGCTTGCTCGGCTTCGGCCTGCCGATGGTGACGATGATTCTGCTCGCGACCATCTGGCTGGGCTGGGCACCGTCGGACACGCCCGAGCACTTCAGCCTGAAGGCACACCTCGACTGGGCGATGAAGTACGCGCTCAAACCAGTCGGCATGGCTGCGGGCGTTGGCGTCGTCGTCGGCTTCATCGCGATGAGCATCGGTGACTCGCAGCGCACGGTCTTCATGGCGGTGCCGATTCGCGAGAACAATCAGGCGATGCTGTCGGCGCCGCAGTGGCTCGGCATCATGTGGGGCTCGCTCGCGTTCTGGGCCGCGGCGACGGTGCTGATGGGCCTCGAGCTCAAGAAGGTCACCGAGCGCCCGCCCGCCCTCTTCGCCCTCATGTGGGAGATGCGCCTGGGCACGGGCCTGCTGCTGTTCCTGGCCATCGCGCTGCCCTGGTACTACCGCATGTTCACCTTCGGTTCGGTGGACGACGAAGGGAAGCTCTTCTGGTTCCGCTTCATCATTCACGACCACTTCGCGCGCCTCGGCTCGGGCGTGCACACCACGACGCCGGGCGGTGACTTCACGTACTTCATCCTGCAGGGTGGCTACGCCTCGTTCCCGTGGGTGCTGCTCATTCCCGGAGCGTTCGCCACCGTCGGCCGCCTCAAGCTTCGCTACGCCACTGCTGCTGACCTGACGGGCCTCGTCGGGGTGCTGTGGTTCGCGGTCGCGTGGGGCCTCATCGGCGCCTCGGCCACCAAGTTCCACCACTACGTGATTCCGATGCTGCCGCCGATCGCGATCCTCATCGGCATGTTCATCGACCGCGTGTGGGAAGAGGGCATCGAGCAGCACGCCATGGTGATTCTGCTCGGCGTGCCGTTCGCGATCCTCGTCGGGAAGGATCTCGCGACCACGCCCAAGAACTTCACCGATCTCTTCGTCTACAACTACGACCGCCCGTACCCGCAGATGATCATGGATGCGCCGGCCTTCGGGTCGACGCCGCTCAAGACGACCATGGGCTACGCCTTCGCCTTCGCGGGGCTCATCGCCGGGCTCTTCGCGTACTGGCGCTCGAAGGTGTCGATGTTCACCACGGGGCTCGCGACCGCGCTCGTCTTCGCCCTGTGGTTCAACTGGGGCCACTGGGTCGATCTCTCGCACCACTGGACGCAGCGAGATCAGTTCTGGCGCTACTACACGAACCGTCGCCCCGGAGAGCCCATCGCCTCCTTCCTCATGAACTGGCGCGGCGAGACCTTCTACTCGCGCAACCAGGTCAAGCAGATCAAAGACAACGCGAACGTCGGGCTCTTCAACTACGCGTCGCAGCCGGGCCGTGAGTGGGCGCTCGTCGAGCACGCGCGCCTCGGCATTCTCAAGGGCGCGGTCGGGCCCGACAAGAACGTCACGCTCATCGACAAGGACCTGAACAACAAGTTCGTGCTCGTCACCATCGAGTAGCCGCGGGGAATCGCGCGGCGCTCGGAGCGGTTCGAAGGGTCCATGTCAGGCATTCGCGTCGAGGGACTCGAGAAGCGCTTCGGCGCGCGAACGGCTGTCGAGGGCCTGACGTTCGAGGTCCGCCCGGGCGAGGTGTTCGGGCTGCTGGGGCCCAACGGCGCCGGCAAGACGACGACGGTGCGTATGCTGACGGGGCTGCTCACGCCGTCGAAGGGCCAGGCCTCGGTGTGCGGTGTCGAGCTGCCGCTGAAGTCGGACGATGACGGCGTCGCGTTGCGCAAAAAGGTCGGGCTCCTGACCGAGCAGCCCGGGCTCTACGATCGGTTGAGCGCGCGCGAGAACCTCGAGTTCTTCATGCGGCTCAACGAGGTCGACGAGGCGGCCGCGTGGAAGCTGGCCAACGGGCTGCTCGAGCGGTTCGGCCTCAAAGGGCGTGAAGACGAGCCGGTGGGCGGGTTCTCGAAGGGCATGCGGCAGAAGCTGGCCATCGTGCGCGCGCTCGTGCACACGCCCGAGGTGGTGTTCCTCGACGAGCCGACCTCGGGGCTCGATCCGCAGTCGGGCCGCGTGGTGCGTGACGCCATCGCCGAGCTCGCGAACGAGGGCCGCACGATGGTGCTGTGCAGCCACAACCTGCCCGAGGTCGAGCGGCTGTGCTCTCGCGTGGCCGTCATCAAGAACCGCCTGCGCACGGTAGCGAGCTTGACCGAGCTGCGCAGGGAAGGGCTCGCGCTCGACGTGCAGGTCGACGGCGAGGCCTCTGTGTGGAGCCAGGCGCTCGCGAAGTTGCCGTTCCCGGTCGGGCACCAGGCTGAGGGCAGCCGGCTGCGCGTGATGCTCGATCGCGAAGAGCAGTCGCCCGACGTCATCGCGTGCCTCGTGCAGGCCGGAGCCCGCATTCACTCGGCCCAGCGCGCCGCGCGACCCCTCGAAGAGGCGTACCTCGAGCTCGTGCGTGAAGAAGAAGGAGCCGGATGAGCTTTCGACTCTCGCGAGCGCTCGCCGTCTACCGGAAGGATCTGCTCGATCTTCGGAAGAACCGCGCGCTGCTGTGGTCGATGCTGGCGCTGCCGCTGGTGATCGTGGTGACGCCGCTCGGCGTCGTCTTCGCGTACGTGCGCAACCCGAACGACCCGAACCTGAAGGCCATCGCGCTCTACTACGACCTCGGCGTCGACCTCTCGAACACAGCGCGCTTCCTCGTCGACAAGGTGCTGGCCGACTGGTTCGTCATCTATCTGGTGATGCCGGTGTTCGTGCCGATTCTCATCTCGTCGCACGCGGTGGCTGGAGAGAAGGAGAAGCGCACGCTCGAGCCGTTGCTGGCGTCTCCGGTGACGCCGCTCGAGCTCGTCATCGGCAAGTCGCTCGCCTCGCTCGTGCCGAGCGTGTTGCTGTGCACGCTCGCGTTCTTCCTGCTGTGTGTCGGCGTCGACGTGGTGGCGTGGCCGCTCGCGAAAGAGCTCGTGCTGCCCAACGGCATGTGGCTGTTCGGCGTGTTCGTCATCGCGCCGCTGTTCGCGTTCTTCGGCAATGGCGTGGCGGTGCTGCTCAGCGCTCGGGTCGGAGATTCACGGCTCGCGCAGCAATTGGCAGGGTTGATGGTGTTGCCGCTCATCGGCCTCGCCGCGGGGCAGTTCGCTGGTTGGCTCAAGGCGGGCACCGGCTACTACGCCCTCATCGGTGGGCTGGTGTTGCTGCTCGATCTCGTCATCGTGGTCGTCGCGCGAAGGTTGTTCGATCGCGAGCGGCTGATGAGTCGCTGGGGCTGACACTCACCGCAGCTGGAAGAGCAGGTCACGAACGCGCGGCTCGAGGCCCTTGAGTGCCTTCGGCGCGGGGAGCCGATCTCCGTTTCGGAACGACCGTGTCCGGGAATTGGTCACGACCGAGACGTTTCGTGTCTTTGGAAAGACGAGCCACACCATCTCGACGCCGTGCTTGAGGTACCACCGCGCTTTGGCCTTCAGGCTCTCGACTTCGTCTTCTTCGCCGGCGACTTCGACCGCGAGCACCGGCGGCGTCCGACGAAGCGTTCCGGCCACGTGGTTCTCGTCGCGACGCCAAACGGCAGCATCGGCTCCCCGTACGGACTTGCCGAGCAACATGCCGGCCTCGTTCGTGCCTACGACGAAGTCAGGGTGGTTGCGTGACCACGACACCAACTCGAAGACGACGCCCGAAACCACTTCAGCCTGCTCGTCAGCACACGGCGGCATGTAGAGGAGTTTCCCTTCGACGTACTCCATTCGGCCGGCAACTGATGGCCAGGTCGACACCCGATCCGCACGGAACCCACGTGGAACCGCGAGTTCCACGGGAAATCGGATGGGAACTTCGTTGAGCAGCTGAACCGGAACGCTCATTGCGAGCACGAGGATATCGCTCCTGAAGAAACCTTGCAGGGCTCCGTCGGTGGCGCGATGTCTTCACCCGGGAGGCCTCATGACTCGTCGACTGTTCCCTCGTCTGAAGCGACTCGCAGGTGTTCGCCCGACCGCGCTCGATCGCCGCACGGTGCTAGCCGGCTTCGGCGCCTCCTCGCTCTTCGCGTGCGTGAAGCGTGACGGCCTCATTCGCACCGAGGCACCCTCACGCGTCGCCATCGTCGGCGCCGGCCTCGCGGGCCTCTCGTGCGCCACGCGCCTGCTCACGAAGGACATCGGCGTCACCGTCTACGAGGCGAACAAACGCGTCGGCGGCCGAACCTTCACCGATCGCACCACCTTCCCCGGGCGCACCGTCGACCTCGGCGGAGAGTTCATCGACTCGTGGCACGACCAGCTGCGCGGCCTCGTCACCGCGCTGGGCCTCGAGCTCGAAGACACGTGGGAAGACGACTCGGTCAGCGAGACGCTCGCCTACGTGCACGGCGACATCCTCACCGAGGACGAGCTCGAGGTGTTCGAGCAGCGCATGAAGCAGCAGGTCTCGCTCGCGCTCGCGTCACACCCGTTCGATCCGGCCGACGTCACGTACAAGAAGTCAGACGCGTTCGATCGCGCGCTCGACGCGATGTCGGCCGCCGAGTGGCTCGACCGCGCGGGCCTCGAGCGCGACAAGGTTCGCAGCATCTTCGAGGCGGGGTTCCTCTCGCTGTACGGAGGCGGCCTCGAGGAGGCGAGCGCGCTCGTGATGTTGCAGGAGCTGGTCGGCTCGGGCTCCGACAGTGACGAGCGCTTCCTGGTGCGCGGTGGCGCAGGGCAGGTGGCCGAGCTGCTCGCCCAGCGCTTCTCGCCAGACGTGCTGAAGCTCGAGCACAAGCTGACGAAGGTGAAGCAGCTCGCCGACGGCAAGGTGCAGCTCACCTTCGACGTCGCGGGCACGCAGAAGGTCGAGACGGCCGAGGCCGTGGTGCTCGCGCTGCCCTTCAGCACGCTGCGTGACGTCGAGATCGACGCGCCCCTGTCGGCCGCGAAGAAGCACGCCATCGCGAAGCTGCACTACGGCGCTGGCAGCAAGCTGTGCGTCGGCTTCACCGGCAAGCCCTGGCGCGCGCTCGACTCGTCGGGCACCGTGCTCTCCGATTCCGCGTTCCCCTATTGCTGGGACGAGACGCGCATGCAGGACACCGAGAACGGCGTCATCACGTTTTTCACGGGCGGCTACGACGGCCGGGTGCTGGCGCAGGTCGATCTCAACATTCAGCGCGCGGGCCTGCTCGAGGTGCTCAACCGCGTGTTCCCCGGCGTTCGTGCGGCCGCGCGCGCCGAGAACGTGCTGGTCACCTGGGCCGATGAGCCGTTCGCGAAGGGGGGCTACGCCCTCTACGCGCCGGGGCAGGTGACGACGATGCGGGGCTGCGAGGGCGAGCGCGAAGGGAAGCTCTTCTTCGCCGGCGAGCACACCAGCCTCGAGGCGCAGGGCTTCATGGAGGGCGCGGTGCGCAGCGGCGTGCGGGCCGCGAGAGAGGTTCGCGAGCTGCTCGACTAAGGCGTCAGCTTCACCTTCGACGCGTCGACCTTCAGCACCAGCTCGAGCAGCTTCGCCGCGAGCTGCTGCGCCTGCTTCACCTGTGCTTCGTCGTTGCGATCCTTGCCCTCGCTGAAGATGGCGAGCGGCAGGCCCGTGAAGCCGATGAGCGTCTCGTAGAGCTGCTGCTTCTCTTTCGCCGTCGCCTTCGCGAAGTCAGGCGACTCATCGAGCGTCTGATTGATGGCCACGAAGAGCGCCTGGGTCGCTTCGTCGCTCGGCTCGTCTGCGCCCGTGGCGATGGTGGTATTGCCGATGATGAAGAAGGCCAGCGCGCCGGCGACGTTGTTGCGCCACGTCTTCGTCTCGGGCTGCGCCTCGAACGCCTCTTTCGTCGCGCTGGTCAGCAGCGTGATGGCCGCCTTCTCTTCTGGCGTGGTGCCCAGCGAGTCGCCCAGTTGCTTGGCGACGTTGTTCGACTTCGAGGGCTTGAAGACGCCGAGGTTCTTTGGAGCCGGCGGCGGTGCGCTGACGGTCAGGCCCTCGGGTGGCTTCGACGCCTTGCCGCTCTTCGCTTCGCGCTCGGCTTTCTCGACGGCGGCGAGGCCGAACTTCTTGATCATCGCTTGCCGCATCATCGAGCGCTGCATGTTCAGCTGCATCGAGTTGTAGATGTTCTGCGTCGCCATCGCCGAGCCGAACGAGCCGTAGACGGTGCCGTAGCCCGTGTTCCACCCGCCGGCGTTCGAGTTCCACGTCTGGGCCAGCGCGGGCGCAGCGACCACCAGCAACACGGTGCGGAGCAGGTTCATGCTGCGCGTTCTACTTCACGCGCGCGCTTCGACGAACACCTCGGCCCACTCCACGGGGCTCCACACCTTGCCCGGCTCGACGCGGAAGTCGGAGAAGCCGGCTTCTCCGAGCAGCTGACACCACTGCGTCACCGAGAAGATGCGCACCTCTTCGAGCCCGAACACGGCGTTCTCGACGAGATCGATGGCGCCCCAGCCGAAGAGGTGATCGCGGCGCGGGTCGACGAGCACCATCAACCCGCCTGGCTTCAGCACGCGGCGCATCTCGCACAGCGCCTTGAAGTGATCAGGGTAGTGGTGGAACGAGTTCGTGCAGACGAGCTTGTCGAACGCACCATCACGAAACGGCAGCCGGCCCGCGTCACCCCGCAGCAATCGCCCCGTCAGCGCCTCTTCGCGCTTCGCGGTCTTCAGCATGCCCTCGGAGTAGTCGAGGCCGATGGCGATGGCTCCCGCCGCCGCGAGCTGGGCAGCGCCGTCGCCCGGGCCGCAGCCGAGATCGAGCACCACCTGGCCTGGCACCACGCGCAGCTTCTCGATGGCCATGCGCTGCACGCGGCGCAGGGCCTGACCGAAGAGGTTGTTTCGATAGAACTTCGACCACACGTCGAAGAACCGGCCGTGCTTGTGAAGGCGCTCGTCCATACGACCAATCCCACCATGGGGAGACGGTCGATTCCCGTGCTTTCCGGGTGGGCAGGCGCATGCAATGGTTCGCGCGCTTGATCGTTGAGGAGCCTTGCAGTGTCACTTCCGGCGCCACGGTTTCCCCGGGCGCCCACGCTGGAGGATGGGATGGGATTTCTCGATAGCCTGAAGAGCGAAGCGAAGCGCAACTTCGTCGCCCGAGCCGACGACGCCAAAGATCAGATCATCTACAAGTTCCCCGAGCGGAACATTCGCGCCTTCACCCAGCTCACGGTTCAGGCCGACGAGATGGCGATGTTCGTGAAGGACGGCGTGGTGGTCGGCAAGCTGGGGCCCGGCCGTCACAACCTCGAGTCGAACAACATTCCGTTCCTCTCGAAGCTGCTCGAGAAGGTCACCGGCGGCGACCTGTTCATCGCCGAGATCTATTTCGTCAGCACGCGTGAGATCACGCAGGTGAAGTTCGGCGGGCCCATCGGCGACGCGCGCGACCCCGAGACGGGCCTCGCCATCGGCACCATGGTCTACGGCGACTTCGCGCTGCGCGTCATCGACCCCGAGAAGCTCATCGTCGGCATGGTCGGCCTGCAGAAGACCGACAACGAGAGCTTCGTCGGCTGGTTCAAGAGCCAGGTGATGAAGGTCATCAAGGACCGCATCGCCGAGCTGCTCGTGAAGAAGAAGTGGCCGCTGCTCGATGTCACCTCGGGCGCGTACACGGAAGAGATCGAAGAAGAAGTCGTCGGCGGCATGGACAAGCACACCAACAACTACGGTGTGAAGATCACCGCGTTCGGCAACTTCACCATCAGCATCAAGCCCGAAGACGAGGCGACGCTGAAGAAGCTGTCGAAAGACGTCGCGTACTCGCGGCTCGCCGGTGGCTTCCAGCAGTACGCGCAGGGCCAGGCGATGCTCGGCGCGGCCGAGGGCATGGCGAAGGGCGGCGGAGAAGGCTCGGGCTCGGGCAACGCGCTCGGCGGCATGGGCATGGGCATGGGCTTCGGCATGGCCCAGATGTTCATGAACCAGCAGGGTGGCCAGCAGCAGCAGCAACAGCAGCAGGCGCCTCAGCAGGCGGCGGCTCCGGCCGGCCCCTCGGTGATGGACCGGTTGAAGCAGCTCAATGAGCTGAAGACGGCCGGGCTGCTCACGGACGAGGAGTTCGCGGCCAAGAAGGCCGAGCTCATGAAGATGTTGTAACGCTCAGCTCGGAGGTGACGGCGCCACGCTTCCTCACCGGAGGCGTGGCGTTCGTGTATCTGGAGCCTCATGAACTGCCCGCGCTGCTCACTGCCGCTGCGTGACGTGACGCCCGACCTGAACATGCCCGACGTGCACGGGCTGGGCTGCGCGCAGTGTGGTGGGCACTGGCTGTCGCAGAACGATCTGCATCGGCTCGAGCAGGTCGTCGACGTGAGCTGGGTCGAGCTGCGCCACCTTCCACCGCCCGAGCTGCAGGCCGAGCTGCTCACGTGCCCGAAGTGTTCACCCGCGCGTCACTTGAACAAGGTGCAGAGCGATCGTGATCGCAAGGTGGTGCTCGACGCGTGCGAGCACTGTCACGGCGTGTGGCTCGACGGCGGTGAGCTGCACGCGATTCAGGAGAAGGGCTTCGTGTCGGCGCTGCTCGACGCGGTGCGCTTCCTCATGGGGCGGAAGTGACGCCAGCGTCGGCCGGCTCGAGCGTCTTCGGCTGAGGCCACACCTTCGGCACCCAGGCCTCGAGCTTCTTCGGCTGCGGCCATTCCTTCGGCGTCCACCCCGCGTCGCGAATCGGCTGCTCCATGATGCGCGTGCGCGGCCACGGGCGGCTCGTCGACATGGGCGGCTCGACCGACTTCGGCGTCGGCCACGGCGCGACGGTGACACCACCCTCGCTCTTCCCCACTGGCGTCAGCTCGATGGAGCGCTTCCAGAAGCTCGTCAGCGCATCTCCGAGTGGCACGAGGCGCGCTTCGGTCGGCATGGCCGAGCCCGTGCTCCAGAGCTCCGAGAGCGAACGGCCAGCGGCCTGCGCGGTGAACCAGGGCGCGCCGAGGCTGGTGTTCAGCTGCACCCTCAGGTGTTCGGCGAGCAGCATCGCGCGCAGCGTCGTCGCCGATCGGAGCGCGTCATCGGTGTCGAGGTGCAGTCGAACGAGATCGGCCTCGGTGTGCGTCACGCCGAGCGCGCGCGTGAAGATGGCCGCCGCGCGCGCTCTCGACCCCTCGTCTGACTTCTCGACGCAGTCGAGCCGCGCGAGGAATACCGCCGCCGCCCGTCGCGCCTGGAAGAGCCGCTGCACCTGCCACGCGTCGATGATGGCCTTGCGGGCCGGCTCCTGAAGGCCTTGCGCTTCGAGCCACTGCGGCTCACCCACCAGCGTCGCGAAGAGCTCGCCGGTGGTCTGCGCGAGCGACGAGTCTCCGAGCCGCTCGTACTCGAAGCGCCCGGCCGTCACGTGCTGCAGCGCGAGCGCGACGCCGAGCTCCGAGAAGAGCAGCTGCTGGTCCTTCAGGCCTCCCAGCGGGCGGAAGCTGGTGCGCACGTCGCTCGGCCCGCCCGGCGTCACCGTCAGCGGCAGCGGGTTCTTCTTCACGGCCTCTGACAGGTCGAGCGTGAGGCCCTTCTGGCCGTACAGCCCGATGGCGCCGAGGGTGGTGACCGCGCGGCTCGACAGCTCCTTCTTCCCGAACGCGAGGTCGACGTCGGCCGGCACGCGGAGCAGCCGCGGTAGATCGGCGCGGGTGAGAGCGCCCACCGGCAGCTTCGTGTCGGCCGCGTTGAGCCGCTCGAGCGTGAGCCGCCACGCCTCGCTCGTCACCGTGAGCACGCCCTCGGCTACCTTGCGCAGCTCCTCGGGGTCGACGTCGCGCACCTCGGCCGAGAACTGAAACGGGGTGCGAGGCGCGAGCACCTGCGCGGCCTTCGCGTCGCGCGCCTTCAACGCGGCGTCGAGCTTCTCGGCGGCGGGCAGCGAGGCCGTCCACAGCGCCTTGCGCTTGAGCGCGCTCTGCTCGGTCGCGAGCAGCCGGTTCAGCTCGTGCCAGCGAACCTCTTTTCCACCGAAGGGGAACGTCAGCGTCGACTCGAGCGTCGCGATGGCCTGGCTCTCTGCGGCCGTCTCCTTCGTCAGCCGCTCGGCGTCGAGGAAGAGGGCGAGGTGCTCGAGGGCGCGCGGTTCGTCGACACCCTGCGCGAGGGCGTCAGCGAGCAGCGCCCGTCGCTCCTCGGTCAGCAGCGCGTCGTGGCTGGCTTGCAGTGGCGTGAGGTCGAACGGCGCTCCCGTCGTCCAGTGTTGCCAGAGCTTCTCGTCGACGGCGCGCGACCAGGCGGCGGTGTCTTTCGAGAGTGACGCAACCTCGGCCTTGAGCCGCTCACGCACGGGGTCGACGACGCCGGTATCGACGGGCGCCGACCGGTCGGGCTGCACGCTGCTCTCGGGCTTCGGGCAGGCGGCGAGGCTGAACGTGACGAGCGCAGTGACGAGGCGAAGACGAACCGACATGGCGGGCACAATACCCTCAGCGACCGCGCCGCGACCCGACAACGTTTGGCTACGCTGCGCGCCGTGGATTCGTTCGAGCACAGACTTCGCAGCGTCGACTGGGGCCGGTACCACCACGCCTACGGGCCGGCAGACGACGTGCCCGAGCTGCTGTTGGCCGTCTCGAACGCCGACCGTGACGTCGAGGCCTTCTCGAGCGCGACGAGCGCGCTGTGGGGCAACGTGTTTCATCAGGGCACTCGTTGGGGCGTGACGGCGAAGACGGTACCGTTCTTCATCGAACTGCTCACGGCCGGGCCGCAGTCGGTTCGGGCGAAGCGGTTCCTCGTGACGTACTTGCACCACCTCGCGCTCGGCTACCCGCAGAGCGTGTTCCCGGGCCACTTTCCGTTGGGCGAGGTGATGGCCACTGCGAGCGAGCTCGAGGCGATGGGGCTGCCGCAGCGCGCGCTCGAAGGCGACGTCTTTGGTGACGACCTGCCAGACGACGTTCGCGCAGTGCAGGATCGCGTCGGCGCCGTCTGGGAGCGCGACTGCTTTCTCGCCGTCGAGCGCGGCGTGCCGTCGGTGTTGAAGCTGCTCGAGGCTGATGACGATGGCCTGGTGTGCGACGCCATCGCGTTCCTCGCGTCCTTCCCCGGGCAGCGTGCGGTGAGCTCGCCTGCGCTCTGGGCGCTCGCGAAGGACCCGGCCGCCACCGGGCTGCGTGGGAAGGCGCTGGTCGCGCTCGCGAGGTTGGGCGTCGACGTCATCGAGCCCGCGCGTGTGCTGATGGACGCCGATGATGGGCTCGACGGTCTGTACGCCGCGTGCGCAGAGATCGTCGGCTCGGCCGACCCCTCGGAGATCGCGCGGCGCCGCCTCGTGCAGGTGCCCGCGAACCAGAGCGAGCAGGCGTGCGCCTTCACCGGCTCCGTGATGAACCTGGTCGCGTGGTGTGTCGAGAAGGCGCCGCCGAGCGACAGCGGCCTGGCCTTCAAGCAGCTCGAGTCGATGCTGGTGCACGCGAAGGGGTACCAGAAGCTGGGCGTGCTCTCGCAGTTGCTGAAGCTCGCCTTTCCCGAGCGGCCGGGCGTGCTGGAGCGCTTGCGCAATCGCGTGTTCTCTGGGCCCTCTTTCACGCCGATGCAGCGGCAGGCCCTCGAGGCCATCGTCGAGCACGCGATGTGGGAAGACGGCCTGGTCTTCGGCAACCAGAACGAGGTCTTTCGCGCGCACGGGTTGCCGTCGACGAGAGAGGAACTTCGGGCGCTGCTCGTGAAGTGACGCGCTTCGTGCGAAGGAGCGCGCCATGCCTTCCCCCGCGCAATGGGCTGCCGCGCGAGCCCGCCAGACGATGAACGCCGCGCTCCGCCGCTACTTCCTGGGCGAGGGTTACCTCGAGGTCGAGACGCCGTGCCTCATCGGCACGCCCGGCCTCGAGCCGCACATCGACCCGTTCGAGGTGCCCTTCATTCCGCAGACCGACATCGGCTCGAAGAGGTCGCTCTACCTGCACACGAGCCCCGAGTACGCGATGAAGCGGCTGCTCGCCGACCCGGGCTGTCCTCCGCTGTTCCAGCTCTGCAAGACGTTTCGGAACGGAGAGGTGTCGGGGCACCACAACCCCGAGTTCACGATGCTCGAGTTCTATCGGCCGCACGCCGACTACACGGCCATCATGCGCGACCTCGAGGGCGCATTGAGCGCGGCGGAGCAGGCCGTGGCTCCGGCGCGCGGGTGCTTCACGAAGACGCCGTACGAGCGGCTCACCGTGCGCGACGCGCTGCTTCGATATGCAGAGATCGATCTTCGCTTGCACGCCGATGGGCCGTCGCTCAAGCGGGCGGCCGATGCGCGCGGCATCTACACGAGCACGTCGACCTCGTTCGACGACGTCTTCTTCCACGTCTTCCTCGAGCGGGTGGAGCGCAAGCTGGGCGTCGAGCGGCCGACGTTTCTCATCGAGTACCCGGCGTCGATGGCGTCGCTGTCGCGGCTCAAGCCTGGCGAGCCCGAGGTTGCCGAGCGGGTCGAGCTGTACGCGGGTGGCATCGAGCTGGCGAACGGCTTCTCGGAGCTGACCGACGCGGTGGAGCAGCGCAACCGGCTCGTCGAAGAGCAGGAGCTTCGACGCTCGCTGAAGCGCCCGGTGTTCGAGCTCGACGAGCGCTTCCTCGAGGCGGTGGGCAAGATGCCCGAGTCGGGCGGAATCGCGGTGGGCATCGATCGGGTGTTGATGCTGATGCTCGAAGTGACTCAAATCGCAGACGTCTTGTTGTTCCCGGCAAAGGACTTCGTGTGAAAGAGATTCTGAGAACGCTCGTGTCTGGCGCTGGTGTGGTGGGCCTGACGGGCTCGGCGTCGGTGGCGGTGAGCGCGTTGACGTACCTCGACGAGCGCGCGCCCGACCCGGTGCTGCAGCTGTGGGCCGACACGACGCTGAAGGTCTCGGGCGTGCGCACCGAGTGCCGAGGGCTCGAGAACCTGCCGACGGGCAACTTCGTGCTGTGCGTGAACCACCAGTCGAACTTCGACGCGCTGGTGCTGTTCCGTCACATTCGGCGGCACATGCGCTTCGTGGCCAAGCAGCAGCTGCGGCGGGTGCCCGTGTTCGGCTACGCGCTGGAGCGCGCGGGCAACGTGTTCGTCGATCGCACGGGCGGCGATGGAGACAAGCAGAAGCTCAAAGAGGCGGGCATCGCGGTGCGTGATCGCGTGAGCGTCGTGTTCTTCGCCGAGGGCACGCGCAGCGACGACGGCGTGCTCAAGCCGTTCAAGAAGGGCGCGGCCATCATGGCGCTCGAGGCGCAGGTGCCGCTGGTGCCGGCTGCCGTCGCGGGCACGTACGCGATTCTGCCGAAGGGCACGGTCGCGATTCGTCCGAAGCCGGCCGCGCTCGTCATCGGCAAGCCCATCGAGACGAAGGGCCTGGGCATCGACGCGCGGGAGCGGCTCACGCTCGAGGCGCACGACGCGGTCGCGAAGCTGCTCGACGAGGGCAACGCGATGTTGCCGAACATCTGAAGTGGTTCAGCCCCCGCTGAGTCGCGCCAGCGCCGGCTTCAGCGAGACTCCGTTCGTGAGCACCGGCCCGAAGAGGTCTCCGTGTTTCGACAGGCGATCGAGCACGACGGCGCGCGTGAACGACTTCGGGTCGAGCGCGGGCGTGACCTCGTCCCAGAAGAGGGGCGTCGAGACCGGCGCTCCGTCGACCGCGCGCAGCGAGTAGGGCGCGACCAGCGTCTTGCCGCGGAAGTTCTGCAGGTGATCGAGAAAGAGCCGGCCCCGTCGGTCTTTCTCGTCATGCGAGAGCACCACGAGGTGTGGGAGCAGCTGCGCGACCATCGAGCAGACGCCGAACGAGAAGCGGTGCGCGTCGTCGAGTGACTGCTCGGGAGCGAGTGGCACCAGCACGTGCAGGCCCTTCTGCCCGCTCGTCTTCACGACACTCGGCACCTCGAGCAGCTCGAGCAGCTTTCGCACCGCCGTCGCGACCTCGATGACCTGCGGCCACGTCGTCGCCGGCCCCGGGTCGAGATCGATGACGGCCCAGTCGGGGTTCATCAGCGAATGAATGCGCGTCGCCCAGGTGTGAAAGGTGAGGGCGGCCTGGTTCACCATCCAGAAGAGGGCGTCGGGGTTCTGAATGAGCAGGCGGCGATCGCCATCGATGGTGAGCGCTTCGAGGTAGTCGGGCGCGCGCGGCGGCGGGCGGTGCTGAAACCACATGAACTCGGTGATGCCGTCGGGCCAGCGCTGCGAGACGACGGGCCGATCGCGCAGGTGCGGAAGGAAGACGGGGGCGACGGCCTGGTACCAGTCGAGCAGGTCGCGCTTGGTGATGCCGTCGACCGGGAACAGCACCTTGTCGGGGCTCGTCAACTTCGGCGGGTTCGAGAGTGAGCGGCGAATCGGAAGTGGGGTCGCGGTCGTCGAGATCGCGATCGCATCTCCCACGCCGGTGTCTTTGAAGGCGATGACGCCGGGCAGCCCGAGGGCGCGCACTTGATCCAGCACGGTCTCGAGCGTTCCTTGCAGGGGGTCGGACCAGATGAGCGGCGTCGAGAGCGTGCCGGTGGCGCGAAGGCGTTCGCGACGTTCGCTGCGCGGCAGTGCTGAGAGGTCTTCGTCGTCGAGGAAGAGCACGTCGGAAATCATCAGGACCGCCGCTGGACCCGTGCCCTGCGTGACGCGCTTCTTGAGCGCTTCGAAGTCGGGCCGGCCGTTCTCATCGAGGACACAGAGCGTGCCTTCGAGCGCGAAGTTGCGCGGTGGAAGATCCTTCAGCGTGAGCGCGATGTTCTGACACTGCGAGGTCCACTCGCGCAGGTCGTCGGCGAAGAGCCGCGCTTCGCCGTTCGCCTTCACCGCGATGATTCGATGCCCGTCCCACGCGACCTCGAGTTGGCGGCCGGCGAGCAGCTCCTGTGCGTCGGGGTGACGGAGCGGTGGCAGTCGAACGCGTGAGCCCAGCTTCCACGCCGTGAGCGCGCCGCTCGTGTCTTGCGGAAAGCGCTCTCGTTTGCGAACGGCCACGGTGGCGACGCTACTCGTCGGTGACCGCTTGTCACGACGCCGGCGCGTTCGAAGCGATCAGCTGTGGTTCGGCACATGACCATTCGACTGATCGACAGCCTGGCTGTCCGTCACGGAAGGGCTCTTCGTGAGCCTCTGACCGTGCGAGGCTCGCGGAGGTCCCATGACGCCACTCGACGAACTCGCCACCATTCTCAAGCCGGCCGGCGCAGGCCTGTACCTCGTCTCGACCGGCAAGGCCGAGCAGCAGGCGCTGCAGCGCTCGCTGTACCGGGTGTCGACGGACGACGAGGTGCAGCGCGCGTTTCGGCAGAACCTCGAGCGTGTCGCCTCGGCGAAGGGGGTGCTGCTCGGCATTCCGTCTGATGTCGGCGCGGGCTTTCAGCGGGGCGCCAACCTGGGCCCGCAGGCGATCCGCTCCCGGCTGCTCGAAGATGACGCTGACTGGCCCGCGAAGCTCGACGCGATGGGCGTGGTCGATGTCGGTGACGTCTTCGTGGTGCCACAGTTGCTGCACGACTCGATGCTGTCTCCAGAGCAGCTCTCGCGTTCTCGCGCCGCGCTCTATCCCTTCGTGGCGCAGCCGCTGCCCGTTTCGTGTCTGTCGATCGCCGAGCGCGCGTGGAGCCTGATGTTCCAGCTCAACCCCTCGCTGAAGCCCTTCACCCTCGGCGGCGATCACTCGACCGCCTGGCCAGTGGTTCAACCATTGAACCAATCTCGCGGAGGCGCTCCCTGGGGCATCGTTCAGTCAGACGCGCACACCGACCTGCTGCAGGAGCGCCTCGGCGTGAAGTACTGCTTCGCCACCTGGAGCTGGCACGCGAACGAGGTGCTGGGCCGGCAGGGGCGGCTCACGCAGGTCGGCATTCGCGCCACCGCGCGCACGCAGGAGCACTGGGAGTCGACCACCGGCGTGCGCCAGTTCTGGGCGAAGCACGTTCGTGAGAACCCCGACCGCGCGCTCGAGGAAGTCATCGCCCACGTGAAGGCGAGTGCGGTGAAGGGCGTGTTGTTCTCGAATGACATCGACGGCACCGACTCGGCCTGGGCCGACGCCACGGGAACGCCTGAGCCCGACGGCCTCGAGCCTGACTGGCTGAGTGCGCTCATCAAGCGGCTCGGCGCCGAGGTCGGGTTGCTCGGCGGCGACGTGATGGAGGTGGCTCCGGCGCTCACGCGAACGCCCGACAGCGCTCGCCGAACGGTGGGGCTCGCCGCGCGCTATCTGCGCGAGACGCTCGCCGCGGCCCTCCAGTGAATCGACCCCGAGCGATTCAGCCCAGCAATCGAACTCGCCGTTCTCCGTCACGGGAACGCTCGGTTCCCACGACGACCTGTGGCAGGGTGCCCGCCGCCATGAAGCCGCTGTTCGCCGTCATCGTCATCGCAGCCTCCGTCATGCTGGGCGGGTGCAAGAGCCCGTGCCGTCAACTCTCGGAGCGGCTGTGCGAGTGTCAGCAGAGCAGCTTCGACCGCAACACCTGCCTGCAGCGCGCGGCCAGCCAGGAACAAACAGCCGCGCTGACGACGACCGACAACGCCCGCTGCGCCGAGCTCGTCGAGGCGTGTGACTGTCGCCTCATCGACACGCCCGAGGGCAAGGTGAAGTGCGGGTTCGCGCGCCGGGCCGCCTGTGACGCCGACCGCGACGCGGGCTGTCTCGAAGACGGCGGCTTCTGACCGTCAGAGAAAGCTCGAGAGCTTCTCCATCGACCAGCGCCACAGCTGCTCCTGCGCGGCTTCATCGAGCGCGAGCGGGCTCGCCGGCCGCAGGCTCCCATCTTCGTCGTAGTACCTGCCGGTCTCGCGGCCAGCCGCCTCCGACGTCGCGCAGTGCAGGCTCGAGCGCGCGCCCTCTTCCGGCGTGCGCATGAAGAGCATCGCCACCTGCCGCAAGGGCGTCGGGGCCGCTCTCCAGATCTCCGACGCGATGACGCCGGGGTGCACCGCGTAGACGTTCACGCCACGCTCCTTCCACCGGCGTGCGAGCGCGAAGCTGAACAACATGTTCGCCAGCTTCGAGCGCATGTACTCGGGCCAGCCCGAGTACGAATCGAGCGGGTTCTGCAGATCGCCGTAGTCGATGGGCGTCTTCGTGCGCTCGTGCGCGCGGCTCGCCACGGTGACGACGCGCGATGGCGCAGCCTTCACCAGCGCGGGCTCGAGCAGCAGCGTCAGCAACATGTGCCCGAGGTGATTCACGCCGAACGTCATCTCGAAGCCCTGCGCGGTCAGGGTTCGAATTCGCACCAGGCCGGCATTGTTGATCAGCACGTCGAGGCGCTCGTTCGTCGCGAGCCACGCCTTCGCCGCCGCCTTCACCTGCGACAGGTCGGCGAGGTCGAGCTCGAGAAAGTGCAGCTCCTGATTCCCCGTCTCACGCTTCAGCGCCTCGATGACGGGCAGCGTCTTCGCGCGCGAGCGGCAGGCGAAGAACACCCGCGCGCCCTGCTTCGCGAGCTCGGTCGCGGTCGCCTTGCCGATGCCGGTGTTGGCGCCGGTGATGATGACGGTCTTGCCACGCATCACGCGCCGCCCTTCGGCACGAGCACCTTTCGCGCCGGCGGCTGCGGCATGCCCGCCATGAGCCCGCGCAGCGGCACCGAATCGACCGGTTCTTCTTGCAGGCCAGCGTCACGCAACAGCGCGTTCGCCGCCACGTACCCGCTCGCGCACGCCGCCTCGAGCAGCATCGCGGGGAAGGGCAGCTTCACCCAGTCACCCGCGCAGACGAGGCCCGGCACGCCGCTGATGGTCTCGGGCCGCTTCGCGTTCATGCCGAGGTGGAACGCGGTGAAGTTGCGGTTCAGCTGGAACACCTCGTGCGCGACGGTGAAGCCCTTCGCCTCGGGGAAGAACTGCACGAACTCGTCGAGCAGCGCCTGCTTCACCTGCTCGGGCGAGAGGTCTTCGGGCACCGCGTAGCAGTGCAGCTCGAGCACCGCGCCGCCGTGGCGCTTCGTCCACTCCTGCGCCTCGGCCTCGAAGCGGTGGTACGTGGTGAACGCGTCGAGCACCTTCACCCGGTCGGTGATGACGAACGGCGGGAAGCCCTCGCGCACGTCCTTGTCGATCCAGATTCGCAGCACGGCGTACCGCTGGCCCGGCGTCAGCGCCTCGAAGCGCGCCTTCACCTCGTCGGGCACACCGTCGGCCTTCGTCATGATGCTGCGCGCACCGACGATGTCGGTCGACAGCACGACGCGATCGAACGCTGCGCCGTTCACGGTGAACCCCGACTCCGTCTTCGCGAGCGACGTCACGGGCGTCGAGAGGTGCACGCGCGCGTGGTGCTTCGCCAGCTCGGCGCGCATCGGCGCGAGGAACGCGGGCTCGTAGTCGTGCGTGGGGAAGTCGTAGACGAGGCCGCCGTCCTGGCTCAGGTAGTAGAAGTGGAACGACTTGATGAGCTCGGCGAGCGAGAGCTTGTCTTCGTCAGAGAAGAACGCGCGCGCGAAGGTGTTGAAGGCCAGCTTGAGGCGCGGCGGCAGCTGCGCGAGGCGATCGAAGTCGGCGAACGAGACGTTGTCGTAACGCTCGAAGGTGTCCTTCGCGTCGTACTCGAGGAACACGCCGAACAGGTCGCGCGCCGGAGCCTTGAGCACGTCGCGAAACCGGTACACGCCGGCCCGCGCGAGGGCGATGAGGTTGAAGACCGGCGTGGTGTCGAGCTTGCCGAAGCGCACCTGCGCGCCGTCGGTGCCGAGAATCACGTACTCGCCGATGCTCTGAAACCCGCTGCGCAGGCCGAGGGAGTTCAGGAAGCGATCGAGGTTGAAGTAGTTCGCGAAGAACGCGTGAAAGCCGTGGCTCACCCACGCGTCTTCACCCGGCGCGAGCTGCACCTTCCAGCTGCCCAGCTTGCCGCCGAGGTAGCCGTTCGACTCGAAGAGCTCGACCTCGAAGCCTCGTCTGGCGAGCGTGATGGCGGCGGTCAGGCCGGCGACTCCACCACCGAGCACGGCGACGCGGCGCTTCGTCTCGAGCTGCCTGGGGAGGCTCGCGTCGACCTCGTTCACCTGCACCCGGTAGTCGTGCAGGCGCTGCTTGATGAGCCCGCGAACGATGGGAGGAACGGCGAGGAGCAGCGCAGCGAAGACGAACGGAATCCACAGGTACCAGGGCATCGGCGCGGTGCTTACGTCAGCTCTCGCGTACGACGGGAAAAACCGTCACTCGAAGTACGTGGGCACCGTGGGGTCATCGAGCCGAAGGAAGATCTGCTCGAGGTGCCTGGGGTGCGTGCGGTGCATCGACAAGGGCGGCAGCGCGTCGCGCGCGAAGAAGCCGACCTCGCTCGTCTCGTGGCTCGGCTGCGCTGCTCCGCCGATGAGCTCACAGAGGAAGATCAGCTTGTACACGCTGAACACGCGCTGGCTGTCGACCTGCTTTCCGAACACGCCGAGCAGCCGCGTCGCCTTCACCTCGAAGCCCGCCTCTTCGTGCACCTCTTTGGCAGCCATCTCGGCAGGCGAGACTCCGAGGTCAGCCCAGCCGCCGGGCAACGCCCACTTTCCGTCCTGCGTCTCCTTCACGAAGAGCAGCTCGCCGTTCTTCACCACGACCGCGCGCACGTCGACCTTCGGCGTCGGGTAGCCGGTCTGCGCGTCGAGAATCGGGCGGACCGGGAGTGACCCGTCGGGTGCGCCATGCTCGGCCATCTCGGCGCAGACCTCGCGCACCTTCGTGTAGTTCTCGAGGTCGTACGGGTCCTTCGAATACGCGAGCCCGCGCTGCGACACCGTGGTGAGGGTCTGAAGCCACTTCAGCAAGGACATGCGGCCTATATAGGGGCTCCATGCGACGCCTGCTCCCGCTCGTGTTTGTCGTTGGCTGTGCGCCCGCCGCTCCGAAGCTGGCCACGTTCGAGTTGCCCGTCGAGGCGAAGGCTCAGGTCGTGAAGGTGGGCACCGCCGAGCTGTTGCGAAGCTTCTCAGGAGCGCAGGCGTACGCGCAGGCCGCAGTCAGAACGTCGCGCGCGCGCACCGAGATGCAGTTCGGCGCGTGGAAGTTCACCGAAGGCACGCAGCCGTGGACCGAGGCGAACACGTTCTCGTGGGACTCGGTGACGGCCGAGCTCGCGAAGGGCGCGTTCCGTGATGGCGCTGGCAACGTCGTCGTGAGCGTCGAAGCGAAAGGCACCGAGGGCGCGCTGCAGCTCACCTACACGGCGAAAGACCCAGCCGTGAATCGGCTCTCACTCGCGTTCACCTGCGCCGAGGGCGACCGGTTTCTCGGCTTCGGGGCGCAGGCAGACGGAGTCGATCACCGCGGCCACACGCTCGGGTTCTGGGTGAGCGAGCCCGGCATCGGCAAACGCATGGTCGACGACGAGTACCCCGAAGCGTGGATGCTCGAGGGCACGCGCCACGCGTCGAGCTACGGCCTGCCGACGTTCCTCTCGAATCGGGGCTTCATCGCCGCAGCGCAGGTCGATGCGCGCTCGGTCTTCGAACTCTGCAACGTCAACACCGGCGCCTGGCGCGTCGAGGCGTGGAGCAACACGCTCACGCTGCACGTCTACGCCGACAGCACGCCCGCGAAGACGTTGACCCGTGCGACTGCGGGAATTCTCGGTCGCCCTGCGAAGCCGCCGCCGATGGCCTTCGCGCCGTGGAACGACGCCATCTTCGGGCCCGCCGAGGTGCGCCGCGTCGCGAAGTTGCTGCGCGACAACGACATTCCCTCCTCCGCCATCTGGACCGAGGACTTCCGCGGCGGCCGTGAGAACGCGACGACATACCGCTTGAAGGAGGAGTGGGATCTCGACCGCACGCTGTACCCCGACGCCGAGGTGCTCTCGCGTGAGCTCGCGAGCGCCGGCATCGACTGGCACGCGTACTTCAACACCTTCATCGTTCAGGACGAGCGCATCTTCGGCGAGGCGATGGCGGGCAATCACTTCGTCAAGAACGACAAAGGCGCGCCGTACCTGTTCGACGGTGTCACGTTCAAACCGACGGGCCTCGCCGATTTGTCGAGGCCAGAGACGCGTGAGTGGGTGAAGGGCTACCTGCGGGCCGCACTCGACCTCGGCTTCAAGGGGTGGATGACGGATTTTGGCGAGTGGCTGCCGCATGACGCCGTGCTGGCGAGCGGGGAGTCGGCGCTCGAGGCGCACAACCGCTACCCGACCGAGTGGGTGAAGTTGAACGCCGAGGTGCTCAAAGAGCGTGATCCGGCCGGTGAGCGGCTCGTCTTCTTCTCGCGCGCTGGCTGGTACGGCGCCAACAGCCTCGCCCCGGTGGTGTGGGCCGGCGATCAACGCACGAGCTTTCAGCGAGACGATGGGCTCTTCACGGTGCTGCCCATCGGCATCAACCTGGGCCTCTCGGGCGTCTCGACGTACGGCCACGACATCGCGGGCTACCAATCGGGCACCAACCCGAACTCGACGAAAGAGCTCTTCTTCCGCTGGACGTCGCTCGGCGCGCTCTCGCCGGTGATGCGCACCCACCACGGCATCGACCCACGCAAGAACTGGAGCTTCGAGAAGGACGCCGAGACGCTCGCGCACTACCGCCGCTGGGCGAAGTTCCACACGCAGCTGTTCCCGTTCTTCGACGGGCTCGCGAAAGAGGCCGAGACGACCGGCCTGCCCATCATGCGCGGCCTGTTCCTCGAGGCGCCCGAAGACGCGGCCGCGTGGACCATCGCCGACGAGTACGTGTTGGGGCGTTCGCTGCTGGTCGCGCCGATCGTCGACTCGGGGAATTCACGGGCCGTGCACGTGCCGCCCGGTTCGTGGGTCGCGCTCGATGGCTCTGCAACGGTGGCGGGTCCGGCCGATCTCACCGCGACCGCCGCGATGGCAGACGTTCCACTCTGGCTCCGTCGTGGCGCGGTGATTCCGCGGTTGCCTGAACGCGTGGACACGCTGGTTCCTGCCGATGCACCCACGGTCGATCTCGACGACGTGAAGAACGAGCGCGTGCTGCTGTGGGCTCCGGGTGGAGACGAGACCTTCGTCGAGCGTGACGGCACCACGTATCGGTCTGAGCCCTCGGGGGCTGCCGCGTTCTCGGAAGCAGGGAGCGCGTTGGCCGACTGCACCACCGCCACGCAGCGCGGGTGCGTCACTCGCAGCAACGGCCGCGTCACCGTTCGCCTCGCAGGGCAGGGGCCTCTTACGGGCGCACAGGGCTCGCTCACCATCACCGGCGCATCGCGCACCATCGACGTCGAGGTCGTCACCGCACCATGAGACTCGTCATCATCATCGCCGTCTTCGCCACCGCCTGCGCCACCAGTTCGGGCGCGCTCTCGTCAGGAGTTCCCCCGATGGACACGACCGCCAACCCCATCGTGCAGACCGGCCACCCGGTGCTGCGCGCGCGCGCGAAAGACGTCACGCCCGAGCAAATCGCGACGCCAGACTTCCAGGCGCTCATCGTTCGAATGACCGACGCGATGCGAAAGGCTCCGGGCGTCGGGCTCGCCGCGCCACAGCTGGGCGTTTCACTGCGCGTGCTCGTGCTCGAAGATCGCCCCGAGCTGCAGGTGTCGCTCACCCCGCCGGAACTCGAGGAGCGCGAACGCAAGCCCGTGCCGCTGCGCGTCTTCATCAACCCGACGCTCACGCCCATCGGAGAAGAGCGCGCCACCTTCTTCGAGGGCTGTCTCTCGGTCGCGGGCTACGCGGCGCTGGTCGAGAGGTGGAAAGAGGTCGAGGTGTCAGGGCTCGACGAGAAGGGGCAGCCGCAGACGTGGCGCGTGCGTGGGTGGCCGGCGCGCATTCTTCAGCACGAGGTCGATCACCTCGAGGGCACGCTCTACATCGATCGAATGATCAGCCGTTCGTTCGGCACGCTGCCGCAGGTGAAGGCGCTGTACGGCGGCAAGCCCATCGCCGAGGTGAAGCCGCTCTTCGAGCGTCACTGACAGCAGCGGAAGCCGGTCGAGTAGTCCCAGTGCGAGACGTCGTGCGCGGTGGTCGCGTAGAGGCAGCCGTTCCCGTTGATGACGGTGTCGACGTAGAAACCGCCGCGGAACGTGCCGGCGGGGTCCGCAGTCCACTCGTGCAGGTTGCCCATCAGGTCGAACACGCCCTCGGCTGATGCGCAGCCCGAGAAGTCGCCGCTGCGCGCGAGCCCACCGTCGAGCTGGTTGAGACAGGGGCTGTCGATGTGGCTGTAGACCCAGCTCGCGCCCGTTCCGTACAGCTCGATGGCCGGGTGAACGGAGCGGCGGTCGTTGCACACGCCCGTCACGCGCGTGTTGCCGTACGGGTACGTGGTGCTCGTCGGCCCGCGACATGCGCGCAGCCACTCGGTGTCGGTGCACAGGCGTTTGCCCGCCGCCACGCACGCAGCACTCGCCTGCACCTGGTTGATGAAGCCCTGCGGCACCGCCCCTTCGACCGACCGCGCGCGCATCGGCCGGGAGCCCGGGTTCACGAAGGGACACCACGTGCCGCCGTCGGCCTCTTCGAGGAACGCTTCGTAGCGATCGATGCAGAAGGTGCTCACGCGCACCATGCCGGCGGGACAGCCTCCAGTGCCTGCGGCTTCGGTGAGCCCTTCGTTCGGCCGTGGTCGCGCGTTGGGATCGCACGCGTTCGTGTAGCGCGGCGTGCAGCACTGAATGTTCGCGGCGCCCGGGCAGAGACCGGCCGTGGGTTGGCGCGTGTCGCGACACTCGGAGACATCGAGACAGGTGCCGGGAATTCCCCCAGCGGTGCAGGTAACGATGACGCCCGCGTCGCGAACGCCGGCATCGACGGGGCCGCCTCCCGCGTCCTTCACCCCCGCGTCCTGAGACTGGCCGGCGTCGAGCCGTCCTGCATCTGGTTCAACCACTCCGCCATCTGCGCCAGCGTCGACGACGGCGCTTCCAGCGTCTGGTTCAACCACTGAACCATCGGGTGACGACACGCCTGCGTCGACCCGCGAATCGTCGGGCCCACACGCCATCAGCACACAGACGCTCATCACGAGGGCTCGGCGCACGAGGGTGACTTCGCAGTCTCAGCGCTGCACGTCGAGCCCCCTCGTCGACCGACGGGAGCACCCGTGACAGACGACGAGGTCGAAGCACCTCCTACGGCGTGCAGCGCGCCAGCACCGGCGACGCCTGATCATTCGGCACCGCCAGAACGCATCGGCGCAGCACATCCATGCCGACGAGGGCCTGCTCATTCGCGAGGCCCGGCCCGTGCGCGATGACAGGCCGGAGCCCCAGGGTCAGCCCTGCGAACTCGCGACCGGCGAAACGCACGCGCTGGTCTTCGAGGGTCGAGCCTTCGACGCACTGGCCGCTCACCCCGATGCCCTGACAGCCACCGGCATCGGCCGTGGCTCCGGCGTAGGCGAACGAGAGCTCGCTCGTGCTTCCGCCGGTGTCGACCTCGCCGAACACCGGGGGCCGGCCCGCGAGTGAGAGCTCGGTGAAGGGTTTGTGGTTCACCCACTTCGTCGTCAGTGCCTGTACGGGCCCGCCTCGCTCGAGCCAGGCCCGCACGCCGTCGGCGTCGGTTTCGAGGGCCACGAGGGTGCGCCCCGGGAAGTCGAGCACGACGTAGCCCGTCTCGAAGAGTCGCTGCGGAGAGAGGAACCCGCCGAGGCCCAGCGGCTCGAACGGAGGCGGCCCCTCGACGGCGAAGGCATCGACTGACACCGACACCCCGCCGAGCGTGACCTGCGTGCGGGCGAGTGGGGTGGCCTCGAAGCCTGCTCCGGCGTGGTCGGTGCCGCGTTCGGCGGTGCCCCGCACCACGAGCTTCGAGGTCGCGACGAAGGCCCGCGTGAAGACATGGTCGCTCGCGCCAGTGTCGACGATGAGCCGCGTCACCTGGCCGCCAACCGACACCTCAGCCAGCGGTACGGGGAGCACCTTGCTGCCTGCTGCCTCGAACGTGAGGGGCGCCTGAAGCCGCACCTTCGGGGCGCGCTCCGAGTTCGTGACGGCAGGCGCAGACCGACAGGCGCCACAGGCAACGGCGAGGAGCAGCGCGAGGCGGTTCATGGTGGCGATTTACCGACCGGCCGCACGAGGCACCAGTCAGGTTCCGCTGCCCTGACTTCAGCGCTTCACGTCGAGCCCCGCTTCGAGCTCGTAGAAGACCAGCGGCGCGTCGCGTTTCGCCCACAGCCCTGCGCCCACCTGCCGAAAGTGCGGCGCGAGCAGCTTGCGGTACGTCGATCCCGGCCGCTGATGCACGCGGGTGTCGGTCAGCTCGGTGTCGACGTTGCCCGCGACGTCACGCTTCGTGATCGCCTCGAGGTACAGAAACCCTTCGCACATCGCGGCCAGGTTCTCGATCGCGTCTGGCAGCCCGGCGTCGTCGACGTACGGGAGCACGCCGTGACAGACGACGAGATCGAACCGCTGCGGCAACCGGAACGTGCGGATGTCGGCCTGCATGTGGCCGAAGCGTTTGCAGATGGCCGCGTCCATCTCGGTGCCGACGTACCGAACCTGCTTGCGGTGCTTCTTCAGCCAATCCTTCCACCAGCCGACGCCTGCGCCGACGTCGAGCACCGAGTCGACTGGCCAGCCAAACCACGACAAGAACCCCAGCACGCCCTCGATGAGGTGCGCGTGCCGGGCGCGGTCGTAGATGCGGGTCTTCGGATCTTCGTAGTACCGGCGGTAGTACTCGGCATCGAAGGCGAACGAGCGTGAAGTCACCACGTCGCTTTCACCTCACGCGCCTTCGACGTCAAGGCGTGCCGGCATCGACGGTCGCAGTGGCAGCAGCAGCAGCTTCGGCCGCGGCCTTCTCGGCAGCCGCCTTCTCGTCAGCGGCCTTCTTCGCAGACGCCTCCGACAGGCCCTTCAGCGACGAGAGGCCCTTCTCGAAGTCGGCGCCCACCATCTTGTCCATGTCGACGAAGAGGCCGAACGCCTTGCTCATGAAGTTGTTCTTCCCCGACATGGCCCACGTCACCTCGGTGCCGGTCGCCGACTTCGCGAAGGTGATGTCGGTGCGGTTGGTGGCCTCGATGGGCGTCTTGAACTCGAGCGTGATGCCGACGGCTTCGTTGGGCTTCGTGTCGGCGATGGTCATCGCGCCACTGCCGACGTCGTCGTTGCCGTTCCACTCGTACTTCGCGCCGACACCGGGCCCGCCCGTGTAGGTCTTCTTCATCGAGGGGTCGAGAGCGTCCCACGGAGACCAGGCGGCCCACTCGTGGAAGTCGACGACGTGCGCGTAGACGATCTCGGGCGGCGCGTTGACCGCGAGCGAGCGCTTGATGGCGAACTCCGCAGGCCGGGTGGCGATGACGACGACCAAACCGACGACGACGACGCCCAGCGCGAGAGCGATCTTCTTGAGCATGGCTTCCTCGAATGGACTGCGGGGGAAGCGACGCTGCTACCACGCTCCGTCAGCGTTTCCCGTCTTTCCGCGTGACGCGCAGCACGGCCATCTTGGTCGAGTGGTTGAACGGCGCGGGGCTGGCTGGCGCCTGTCCACGACGGGTGGCCTCGGTGCCGACGAAGTCGAGCGGTGCGTCGACGCGGGTGTCGAGCGTGAGAAAGCCGTCGCTGCAGATGCGATCGATGACGGCCTGAAAGTCGCTGCCTGGCACGAACACGGCGTTGTTCACAGCGACGAGGTAGCCGTCGTGCGCGATGAGCGGGCGCACCTTGTTGAGCAGGCGCTCCATGTCGGCGACGAGATCGACGCGGCCCTGCTCGGTGACCGAGAAGAGCGGCGGGTCGACGAACACGCAGTCGAAGGTGCGGCGCTCGCGCTTGAGCTGCCCGACGACGTCGAAGAAGTCTCCGGGGCGGAACTCGGGGCGCTTCACGAGCCACTTGTTCATCGACCACGAGTCGCGGCCCAAGGTGAGGAAGGCGTTGTTCAAGTCGGTGTTGAGCACCTCGCTCGCGCCGCCGGCCTTCGCCGCCACGCCGAGGCTCGCCGTGTACGCGAACGTGTTGAGCACGCGCTTGCCGCCGAGGTTCGCCTTCGCCCAGGCGCGCAGGCCACGGGTGTCGAGGTAGAGGCTCGCGTCGCGGTTGAGGCGCAGCGCCAGCGCGTACGAGACCCCGTCTTCGACGATGCGGCGGCACAGCTGCTTCTCTTCGCCGAGCAGCATCACGCCGTTGCGAAGCTCGGTGTTGTCAGAGCTGCGCACCTTCCACAGCGCAGTCGTGATGAACGGCAGCCGCTGCTTCGTCAGCTCGAGCGCCTCTTTCGCGAGCGCCTCGTCGCCGGTCTTCGCGCTGGAGTGATCGTGAATGACGAGCGTGGTGCCGTAGAGGTCGAGCGCGAGTGTGGGCAGACCCTCGACGAAGCCGTTGAAGAGGCGGCAACCCGAGAGGTGCTTCTCATCGAGCAGCGAGGCGCGGGCGTCGATGCAGGCGGGCAACAGCGTGGCGAGGGAGCTCATGGCGGGCCCATGACCCACGTGTCGCCTTTGGTCAATCGATGCGCACGTCGAGGCGGCGGTGCGTCGTCGCGCGAACCACCAGCTGTCCCGTTCGACCCACCACCATCGAGCCGCCTTGCCCTGGCAGCCGGGGTTCGCCGGGGCCCCAGTTCGCGTTCACCACCACGAGCCCGAAGTCACGCGCGAGCGGTTGCAGGTGATCGGGCCGTGAGTCGTGCTCGTCGTCGACCCACGCCGAGCAGAAGAACAGCACGTCGGAGTCGCCCAGCTCGTGCATCGCCTCCTGGGCGAGGAAGTGCACGTCGAAGCAGATGGCGAGCGTGCACTCGAGGTCGCCGAGGCGGAACCGGGGGAAAGGAAGATCGCCCGGCGTCGCCCACGTCTCGGGGTACCACGGGTGGCGCTTGCGGTACTTCGCGAGGACGGAGCCGTCGGCGGCGAGCACCACCTGCGTGTTGAAGAGCCGCGCTCCATCGCGCTCGATGACGGGGCCAATCACCGCCGCGCGCCGCTCCAAAGCGAGCGCACGCAGCCCCGCCAGCTGGGAACCCTCGAAGGGCTCAGCGAACGAGGTCAGGTCAAAGGACCCTTCAGGAGACACGTAGCCAGTGAGCGTCGTCTCAGGCAGCACGATGACGTCGCCCACCGGCGCCAGGTTCAGGATCGTGGCGATGCGCTTCAGCTGCAGCTCGGGCTGACCGAAGAGGGCAGGGGGCTCGACGATGGTGACGTTGAGCGACATCGCTGCGGGCAGCATACGCGCGTCGTATGAAGCGGTGTGCCTGCACGCCTCGCGCTTGGAACGATGAACTTCGGCAAACGCACCGCCGAGCCCGAGGCGCGACGAATCATCGATCGTGCGCTCGACGCGGGCCTCACCGCCTTCGACACGGCCAACCTCTACAACGAGGGCCTCTCGGAGCAGGTGCTCGGCCGGGCGCTCCAGAGCCGTCGCGACCGCGTCACCATCACCACCAAGGTCGGCGCGTGGAAGAAGGAGGGCCTCGGCGCGGCGCGCATCGTCGCCTCGCTCGACGAGTCACTCGACCGGTTGAAGACCGACTTCGTCGACGTCTACCTGCTGCACGTGCCCGACCACTCGACGGCGTTGGAGCAGACGCTCGATGGGCTCGCGACCGTGCTCGCCTCGAAGAAGGCGCTCGCGTGGGGCGTGTCGAACTTCGCGGCGTGGCAGCTGGGAGAGCTCAATCATCTCTGCGAGGCGCGTGGGCTACCGAAGCCGGTGCAGTCGCAGGTGCTCTACAACCTCGCCATTCGGCAGCTCGACCTCGAGTACTTCGCCTTCACCCGCCGCTTCCCGATTCAGACCGTCATCTACAACCCGCTCGCGGGTGGGCTCCTCGCGCGAGATCCGTCGGCGCCGGTTCCGAAGTCGGCGCGGCTCGAGACGAACGGGCTCTATCGAAAGCGCTACGGCTCCGAGACGATGCGCGCCTTCGCGGTGAAGTGCGCTGGGCTCGCGAGTCAGGCGGGGCTGTCGTTGTTCCAGCTCTCGCTCGCGTGGGTGGCGCAGCGGCAAGGCGTCGATGTCGTGCTGCTCGGCCCTGCGTCCGAGGCTCAGCTGACGGAGTCGATCGAGGCGGTCAATCACGTGCTGCAGCCTGAGTTCCTCGCCGCCATCGACGTGGCCCATCGCGAGTTCACCGGCACCGACGCGAGCTACGCCCGATGATCGACGTCGCCACCGCCATCGCGCAGTACCGGGAGCACGGCTTCGCGAAGCTGGGAAAGATGGTCGACGACGCGATGCTGGAGTCACTCCAGGAGCGCACCGAGGCGCTGATGCTCGGGCGCGTCACCTGGCCGGGCATGTTCTTCCAGATGGACGCGACGACGGGCGACTACCGCGACGCGCCGCTCGGGCTGGGTTGGCAGGGGCCGTCGCTCAACTACCGGAAGATGGAGAAGCTCGAGCTCGACGAGCGGTTCCGCGCGCTCATTCGTCACCCCGAGCTCGAGCCGCTCGTGCGCACGCTCATTCCCGGTCGCGTCACGCTCTATCGCGCCATCGTCTTCAACAAGGCCGCGGCGGGTGGCACCGAGATTCCCTGGCATCAAGACGCGGGGCGGCTGTGGGGGCTGAGCGAGGATCCCGAGGTGCAGGTGTGGACAGCACTCGACGACGCTCCCGAGAACGGAGGCTGTCTCGAGTTCGTGCCCGGCTCTCATCGCTGGGGCCTCGCCACGCCGCTGGGCGGAGTCGTTCCCGATGACCGCGTCGCCGAACGAACGTTCGAGCCCGTGAGCGTTCCCGTGCGCGCGGGAGAGAGCGTGCTGCTCCACAACTTCGTCTGGCACCGCTCGGGCAAGACGCACACGGGCCACCGCCGGCTCGGCTTCTCGGCCTGCTACTTGAACGATCGCGTGAAGTGCGTTCGCAAGAAGCGCACGCCGCGGCAGTTCTTCGAGGTGTTCCCGTGACCGACCCGCTCTACTTCGACTTCAACGCCACGACGCCGCTGCTGCCCGAGGTCGTCGACGCGATGCTTCCGTATCTGCGCGAACACTTCGGAAACCCCTCGAGCGGGCATGTCTACGGGCAGCGCACGAAGCAGGCGGTCGAGCACGCGCGAGCGCAGGTGGCGGCGTTGCTCCATTGCGACTCCAACGAGCTGCTCTTCACCTCGGGCGGCACCGAGTCGAACAACCTCGCCATTCTCGGCCTCACGCGCGCGCACCCCGGAAGCCGCACGTTCGTGACCAGCGTCGTCGAACACCCGGCGACGAGTGGTCCCGTCGGAGCGCTCGAAGCCGAAGGCTGGAAGGTCGAGCGCCTGCAGGTCGACCGCAATGGGCTGACGTCGCTTCCGCCGGAGCTGCCGAGCGCGTGCTTCGTGTCGGTGATGCACTCGAACAACGAGACGGGCGTGTTGCAGCCGATCGCCGGGCTGGCGCGGCTCGCTCGTGCGGCGAATGGGCTGATGCACACCGATGCGTCGCAGAGCGTCGGCAAGGTGCCGGTGAACGTGCGCGCGCTCGACGTCGATGCGCTGACGGTGTGTGGCCACAAGCTGTACGCGCCCAAAGGCGTCGGAGCGTTGTTCGTTCGCAACGGCCTCGAGCTGAAGCCGTATCTGCTCGGCGCGAACCACGAGCGCGGCTTGCGGCCAGGCACCGAGAACGTGGCCTCCATCGTGGGGCTTGGTGTTGCAGCGGCCATCGCGAGCCAGACGCTCGAGGCCGAAGCGAAGCGGGTCGGTCTGCTGAGAGACCGACTCTTCCAGCTCCTCTCGGCGTCGATTCCCGGGCTCGGCGTGAATGGCTCGCGCGCGCCACGGTTGCCGAACACGTTGAGCGTGAGGTTTCCCCGCGTGACGGGAAGTGCCCTGCTCGCGGCCACGCCCTCCATCGCCGCCAGCACCGGCAGCGCGTGTCACGATGGGCATGAGACCGCGTCGGCCGTCATCCTCGCGATGGGCCTGCCTGCGCCCGACGCCGAAGGCACCGTGCGGTTGAGCCTCGGTCGGACGACGACGGAGGCGCAGGTCGTCGAAGCCGCCGCGGCGCTCGTGGCTGGGTGGAAGCAACTCGCGCGCTGAGCCGACAGAACTCGCGGCAGCAGGGCTCGGGCACGACAGAACTCGGCGCAACAGGTTGCGGCGCACGACTCTCCGGCTCGCTTCACTTCACCTCGCACTCCTGGTGCTTCAACGGCGCGGAGGACTGATCTTCTCGCGCAGCGCCTTCACGTCCGCTCCGAGCTTCCGCGCGCGTGCGAGGTGCATCATCAACTTCTCGCGCTTCACCTGCCCGCCACGCTCGAGCAGCGCGAGCCCGGCCTCCACCACCGCGACGTGTGAGGCCGCGGTCGCATCGACACCCTGGAGCGCCAGCTCCCACGTGCGCCGCGCCTGCTCGAGCCGTCGCCGCTTCTTTCGACAGCCGCTGCACCGCACAGCCGTCGCATCGAGGAAGAACCCCAACGTCTCGTACCAATGACGCTGCTCCTCAGCCGTGAAGACGAAGTCGACGCCGCAGTCGCGACAGCGCTTCTCGAGCGGGCCGTACACGACGGCCGGGCCACCGAGCCCAAACACCTGCCGCGACGGCTCCCCCCAGAGAAACCCCTCGGGCAGCCTCCCCGAGGTCGAGAAGTTGCCGTCCTTCCTCTGCTCGACGCGAACGCCCTTCAGCTCGCGCCAGCCATCGTCCGCGCCGCCCCGGTAGCGGGCGACCCGAGCGTTGATCGCCTCTCCACCGAGGAACGCCCCTCGCTGTGGGTGGAAGAAGACGCGCAGTGGCAGCTCGCCCACGGCTCAGCGCTTCGACTTCTTCTTCGCAGGCGTCTTCTTCTTCACGGGTGCGGGCTTCTTCTTCGCGACGGCCTTCTTCGGCGTGGCCGCCTTCTTGCCTTTGACGAGCGCACGCACCTTCTTGCCGAGGGACTTCGCCTGCGCCGCCACCTTCTTCTGCACCTGCTTGCCCTTCTTCACGGCCTTCGCAGCCTGCTGCTTCGCCTGCTTCTTCGTGCGGTCGAACGCCTTGCCGACGTTCTTCGCGGCCGACTTCGCCGCGGTCTCGAGGGCCTCTCCAGCCTGCTCGACGGCATCTTCGATCGCGTCACCCGCGCGCTCCGCTGCCTCTTCGAGCGCCTCGACGCCCTCACGCAGCTTCTCGCGCGGGCTCGAGAAGTACTTCTCCATCGGGTCGAAGTAGTAGTCCTGCCACCCCTTGTCGTAGTCGCCCGCCTGCCCGTCGGGGATGTTGGAGTGCACCAGCTTCACCTCGGTGCCGTCCGCGACCTCGGTGAGCTCGATGACGAGCGTGCTGTCGGGTGCGCCGTCGGGGAACTCGGTGGTGCGCCAGCGCTGCTCGATGCGCGTGAAGGGCTCGGCCTTCACGGTGCGGCCTTCGATGTAGCCGTCCCACGCGGTGTAGGCGCCGTTCTCTCCGCCCGAGGTCGAGGCGCCCGTCATCAGCGCGTGCTCTTCGGGGTCGAGCCAGGCTTCGTAGATGCGGCGCGCCGGCGCCTTGATGACCCGCGACACTTCGGTTCGTTCAGCCATGTGAGGCCCCCTCCACTGGTGGGTGTAGCGACCACGTCACAAACTATCGGTGCGGCCCGATTCCGGAGTTTACTCAACGGCATCGTGAGACGACTCGGGTTTCTGGGGGCAGGCGTGGTGGTGCTGTTCGCGCTGTCGGTCGCGGCGCAGCCAGCAGCACAGGTGAAGGAGAAGGACCGCGAGGCGCTCCGCCGCGCCTTGACCTCGGTCATCGAGACGTCGACGTTGAAGGGCGCGCGCGTCACCGTGCAGGTGCGCAGCCTCGACGATGGCTCGGTCGTCTTCTCTCGCGACGGCGACGAGCTGCTGAACCCCGCCTCGAACGTGAAGCTCTTCACCGCCGCCACGGCGCTCACGGCGCTCGGCCCCGACTTTCGCTTCGAGACCGACTTCCTCACCGACCACGACTTCAAGGAGGGCAAGGCGAAGGTGCTCTTCGTGCGCGGCCGCGGCGACCCGACCATCACCACCGAGCGGCTCTACGGCATCGTCGCCGACATCGTGCACGCGGGGCTCAAGGAGATCACCGACGGCATCGTGCTCGACGAGTCGTACTTCGATGGAGAGCGCACCGCGCCCGGTTTCGATCAGGAGAGCGGCGACAAGGCGTACCTCGCGCCCACGGGAGCGCTGTCGCTCAACTGGAACTCGGTCGGCGTGTACCTGCGGCCCGGCGAGTCGGTGGGCGCTCCGGCGGTGGCCGAGGTCGAGCCCCCGTCTGACTTCTTCGTCGTCGAGTCCGAGGTCACCACCGGCACCAGGACGCAGCGGCGCTACACGGTGAACAGCGGCATCGACAAGGACAAGATTCGCCAGAAGCTCGAGGTAAAGGGCGTGGTGCCGCTCGAGAAGGGCGTGTGGAGCCAGTGGAAGAAGGTCGACCAACCCGCGCTCTACTTCGGCTTCACGCTCAAGCAGTTGCTGCAGCAGCGTGGTGTCAAGGTGAAGGGCCGCATTCGCACCGGCACCGTGCCCGGCAACGCGAAGATGCTGACCGCGGCCGCCAGCGACACGCTCGACATCGTGCTCAAGCGTCTCAACAAGAACTCGTCGAACTTCGTGGCCGAGCAGCTGATCAAGACCATCGGCGCCGAGGTGAAGGGCGTGCCCGGCAGCCACGTGAAGGGCGTCGAGGCGGTGGAGGACTTCCTCGAGCGCGACGTGCGCATTCCCCGCGGCACCTACGTGATGAAGAACGGCTCGGGCCTCAACGACTCGAACCGCTTCTCGGCCTCTCAGACGACGCAGCTGCTCACGCACATGGTGCAGCGGTTCCCCATCGCGCCCGAGTACCTGTCGGCGCTGGCCATCGCCGCGAAGGACGGCACGCTGAAGTACCGCTTCGAGGGCAGTGAAGCCGTCGGCCGACTGCGCGCCAAGACGGGCACGCTGGAGAATGTCTCGGCGCTCTCTGGCTACGTGCAGTCGGTCGGCGGAGAGCGCTTCGTCTTCTCGGTGATGGTGAACGACTTCCCGGGACGAGCCTCATCCGTCGTGCAGCACATCGACGCGCTGGGCGCGGCGGTCGCGTCACTCGGCAGCAGCGAAGGCCCGGCGTCGGCGGTGGCGTCGATGATGCGGCCTCCTTCGGTCGTCTCGTCGCAGGCCGAGCTCGAGTCGCGGCTCAAGACGTACGTGTCGATGGGCCAGAAGGGCGACAAACGCAACGCGCCATTCCTGCGCACCGCCTGGCGCAGCGAGAAGGACCCGGCCGTGCGCGCCGTCATCGCCGACGCGCTCATCCTCTCGGACCCGAAGGAGCCGGCGAACGTGCGCATCTTCCTCGACAGCGCGGTCGCGAGTGACGAGGTGTTCGGCCGGCTGCGTGACTCGGCGAAGAAGGCGCAGCTCGACGTGCCGGTGTTGCCCAGCCTGGTCGAGCTCGCCGCGTCGGGGCACCTCGAGGCTGTCTCGCGGCTGTTCGAGTTCGTGCGCTTCAACGCGAGCGATGAGCTGAACGCCGCGTTCCTCGCCGAGCAGCTCGCGGTGGTCGCGCACGACGCGCCGATGGAGCTGCTCTCGGCCCTGCGCACCGCTGCCGAGGCCGATCGCGCCGCTGCGCTCGACTCACTCGTCACGGGCCTCGTGAAGCAGTCGCAGGCCGACGCGCCGCTGTGGGCGGCCATCAAGACGTCGCAGGGCAGCGTCGACCCGACCGTGTCGTCGTTCGCGAAGTCACTCGAGGTGATGCTGAGCCAGCGTATCGCCGAGGCGAAGGCGCCGAAGCCGGTCGAGCCCATCGTCACGCCGACGCCCGCCACGCCCACGCCCGCGATGCCGACCTCTCCGGGCGGGTGACGTTTCAGTTGCAGTGCAGCCGACGGAGCGTGTCGATCTCGGCCAGCAGCGACGGCGTCTCGACCAGCGTGCGAAGCCGTGCGTCGTTGATGCCCAGGTTCGAAGCATACGGGGCCGAGGCCTGCAGGTAGAACCAGCCGCGATCCCACACGCTGAGAATCGCCTCTCGCCAGCACGTGTCTTGCGTGAGGGTCGCGTACGCCTGCGGGTACGTGGTGCGCGCCAGCTGCAGATAGCGCTCGAGGTACCACATGAAGGTGAGAATGCCGTCGCGTTCGCTCACCCGGGTCGACTGGTAGACGTCTCGAAACGCGAGCGCGCTGCCGATGGAGTTGACGTACTGGTTCGCCTCTTCGAGCAGCGAGTTGAACCCCTGGTCGCCGCTCTCGAAGGTCGCGTTGGTGGGGCTGCCGTCGAGGTACACGTCTGCGTAGAAGTCGCAGCCTGACGAGCTCATGTTCATGCAGGCCGGCCGCATGGCGTACCAGGTGTCGCTCTTGATGAGACTCCTGGCGAAGGTGCGGCCTCCCCGCGTCGTCGTGTCGCCGTTGGCGCAGTTGCGTTGCAGCGCGGGGGCGATGACGTACGTCGACGCCGCGCCGCGCGAGAGCCCGAGATCGAAGAAGTGCCCGCACTCGTGCACCACCGTCGAGAGCTGGCGCAACACCGCGTTGGCGGTCGAGGTGTCGCGTAGGAACGACGCCACACAGTTCTGCTGCGCTGGAGAGATGGGGTTGGCCAGGCCTCCTTCGACGATGGCCTTGCCATGGGGCCAGCGCAGCTCGAGCGCCGAGAGCAGATAGGGCTGGGCCATCGCTGCGGAGTAGGTGAGGCCGCCGAGGTTGGCCGTCGTCGGGAGCGGCTCGCTGTATTGCATCGCCGCGCAGCCGACCCGGGTCGTCGAGCCGGCGTCCGGGTTGCTTGCCGTGCCACCACCCGCACTGCCGCCTGCGCTCCCACCGGCAGACGCGGTGCCGCCTCCCTGGGTCGTGCCTCCGCCGACGCCGCCACCGCTGCCCGCGTTCGAGAAGCACGCGCCGACGACACACGAGGCCTCTGCCGAGCAGACGCTGCACTGGGCTCCGCCGACGCCGCACGCTCCGGCCTGCGTTCCCGACTGGCACTGGCCGTCGAGGGAGCAACACCCGGAGCAGCTCGAGCGGTCGCACTTCGGTGCACTCGAAGCGCCTCCGCAACCGGTGACGACCGCAGCGACGAGCAACGACAGCGCGAGGGTTCTCATGGGCCGCGAAGTTGTCTCAGAACCCAGAGCAGCCGCAACGGCGTCGAAGTCGTACGCAAAACCGACCGCGCCCGAGACGTCAGCCCGGCAGCAGGCTCACCTTTCACGTCTCGAGGGTCGTCATGTCGCCGTTCAAGCTCTTCTGCAGTCTGGTTCTCCTCGGCCTCGCCGCGTGCGGCGGGCAGGTCGCGCTCATCGACGATGGCTCCAACGACGAGTCGGACTCGACCGAAGCGCCGCTCTCGATGGCCTGCGTGCTGGGCACCACCTGCCCGACCGTGACGCCCGTGCTGGCGGCCATCGCTCCGAAGCAGGGCCCGGCGGCCAACACCGTCAACCGCAGCTACTGGTACGTGAATGCCGAGCCCGGTCGAAACGTGCCCCGCGTGACGAAGACGGTGACGCTCTCGGGGCTGCGGCTCGAGCGCGACGATGTGTCGGTGTGGCTGTCTTCGTCGGCAGATGGGCAGGGGCCGCTCTCGGCTGACGACGTGCTGTTGCTCGAGGTTCGTTCCAGCGCGGGTGCCGTGCTCTCTCGTCAGATTCTCGTGGGGCCAGCGCTGCACCTCGCCGACCAGACGACGCAGGTGCCGTCACGCCCCTCGTCGTGGGACGCCTCGCGTAACGGCTACACCGCCCCCGCGTTCGACGTCGCGCCGCTGCTGCCCCGTGGCCGCTCGCTGACGCTGAAGGTGTCGGTGCTCGACCTGCAGGGGCTGACGGCCAGCGGAGCGGTGCAGCTCGTGGTGACGCCGAAGGTGGCTCCGCCGCCTCCGCCCGTGCGTGACGTCGCCGACCTGTTCGACTCGGGTAAGCGTGATGGCCTCGCGCAGGCCGCCGCCAACGAGCTGCTGCCGTACTTCACGCCGGGCGCCACCGTCTCGAGCGCCTTCAAGGCCGTGCTCGTCGAGCGCCGCCGCATCTGCAACAGCGTCACCGGCTGCGGCCCGTGGGAGGCGCGCACCAACTCCACGCTCGACAGCTCCATCTCGGTGCTCCCGTCGATTGCGCAGCTGCCGTACCGCTTCGACCTCGGCCGCACGAACAAGGGCTACCTGATGAACCTCGCCATCGCCAACGCGTGGAACGTCACCAACGTGCTCTTCTTCAGCACCCTCACCACCGTCACCAACACCGTCTGTGTGAACGCCGTCGCGCAGGGCTCGTACGACACGTGTTTCTACTTCCCCTTTGGGCAGGTGAAGGTGACGCCGGGCGGTCTGTGGGCCGTGTCGAACACCTCGAGCCAGTCGTACGGCCCGGGCAACACCGAGCAGCGCCAGTTCGCCGTGTTCGCGCGCTTCGCGTCGGGCGAGGTTCCCGTCGCCACCTTCGCCAACCAGACCTGGTCCGTGCGCTGGTGATGTTCAGGTGGGCCGGCTCGCCACCAGGTGACGACGCCAGTGAAGCAGGCCGAGCCCCACGCTCCACCCGAGGCCTGCGGAGGCCACCGCGAAGAGCACGCCGCCTGGCACCGCCAACACCGGCCACACCGCCGCGAGCAGGATGAAGGCGAGGGCCACGAGGGAGACGCGCAGGTGCCAGCGCGCACGCACCTCGGGCATCACCTGCTGCATCGTCGGCGCGGGCATCGACACCTTCTGCAGGTGCAGCCAGCCGAGGAAGCCGACGATCTTCGACAGCATGCCCGCGATGGCCGAGGGGAACGCGCCCGCGAAGAGCGCCGCGCCCGTGAGGTACTCGAGCCGCGCACGCAGTGGCTCCTCTGCAGGCAGCAGGCGGAGCACGGCTTCACTCCCCGCCGCGAGCAGCAGACACGCCATCGCCACGCGCCACGCCCAGAGCGTGGAGTCGGTCACCTTGCGACGACGCTTCGCCTGCAGCCGCAAGGTGACGATGGCGAACCCGCAGGCGCCCGCGAGCCCGACGGCTGTCGACAGCCAACCGAGCGCATCGACTCCCGCCAACATCGCCACCGTCCACCCGAGCAGGGCCGTCACCAGCAGCGCTGGGAGCACGCGGCCCGTTCGCACCGGATAGGGCGGGGTGAGCTGAAACATCGGCACCACCAGGTACGCGACGCCCATCAACAGCATGAGCGCCCAGCCGAGCGAGGCCCACGCGACGTGCAGGTCGAGCAGCACACCCAGCGGGAACGAGCGCGAGAAGCCGAACACCGACGTCACGCCGAGCCCGAGCGACGCGGCGATGGCGAGGCCCACCACCGCGAGCCTCAGCACCAGCAGCGTCGGCCCCATCGCCGGAGACCGCACGAGCGCGAGACCCGCCGCGATGACGAAGCCGAAGACGCCGACGGCCAGGAGCACCGCCGCCGCCTGCAACGCGAGTCGGCCTGCGCCGAGAAAGCCGATTGGCAACAGCGCTCCACCGAGCGTGAGACACGGGTGCACGACGGCCGCGACCAGCTTCGGGTGGCTCACGTTCGCGCCGACGGCCACCGGCAGCACCTGGAGCAGCGCGCCCGCCATCACCTGCAGCATGAAGCCCACCGTCACGAGGTGCACCACAGCCACCGACTCCGGCGCCCAGCGCGAGGCCGTGACCGCCTCCCAGTTCCACGCGAGCACCAGGCCCGCCGCGACGCCGAAGAACGGCGCCGTCACGAAGAACCGCAGCGGCACCGACGCCGGTGGCGCCTGCTCGAACGAGAGCGCGCTCATGCGTGACGCATGGTGATGACGTACGTGCCGTCGGGCTCGAGCCGCGTCTGCCAGACGAAGCCCTCGCGCGTGAGCACCGCGTAGAGCGGGAAGGGCTCCCTCGGCAGCAGCAGCGTCAGCGCGTCGCCTCGGGCCAGCTTCGGGAGCGCTTCGAGCACGCGCTCCATCGGCTCGGGGGGCAACAGGCCACGCGCGTCGATGGTGACGGTCATGTCGAGAGCTGGCGCGTGATGGTCGCGAGCAGCGCCGCGTCGTCGAGCGCGCGATCACACATGGGGTAGAGGATGTTCTCTTCCTTCAGATTGTGCTGCTGCATCAGCACCAACAGCGTCTCGGCCGCGCCCGCGAAGTCGTCGCCCGAACGCGCCGCGACCGCCGCCGACAACGAGCCCAGCAACGAGCGCATCTGCCCGTGCTCGAGCCGCATCATCGCGGTCGGCCCCGTGCGCATGCCCGTCTTGTCTTCGAAGGCCGGAAACAGCGTCTCCTCTTCCGAGCGCAGGTGCAGCTCGACCAACGCCACGAATCGGGCCGTCGTCCTGGCGGCCTGTTCCCATTTGCCTTCGGCGGCGGCGTTCTCGGCGTCGGCAAAGGCCTCGTCACACGAGCGGTGGTGGGCCTCGTACAGGGCGGTGATGGTGGACATGGCTGCTTCCTAGTCCGCCTCGCGCGCGCTGGCCTTGATCCACCGCTGGTTCCGCGCGGTTGCAGGACGCGGTTGATCGGGTGCAGGATCAGTTTGAGGGAGCATTGAGGCACCTTCGGCGCTCGCGGGTGCCCTCGCGTGCGTATCGGTAGTGACCGCGACGCCAGTAGTGCGCGGATGGCCCTGAGCGCTTCCGCGCGCGCTGAATGCCGTCGTAGAGCCCGACAGGTCCGCCCGTTCTCAAAGCGGCTCGGAGCATCGCGACCTTCCGCGCGTTCGTCATCGACCAGTGCTGGCCTGCGCGCTTCATGCGGACCTGCAGGACGTGACGGTGTGCGCTCTCTGCGGCACCGCTCGCGATGGGAAAGCCCGCGTCACGGTAGACGGCGTAACGCATGCGGTGCTCGTTCGCGCGGTAGTACCGGACGAGACCGTCAAGCGCTTCGAGTCCTTCGCGCTTGTTGCGCTTCGACAGCTGCGGGATGCACGCCAGCAGTTCGTTAATCAGATCCGCGGGTTCGCCGGCGGCAAGAAGCTGGGCCGAGCGCTCGTACCAGAGCGGCAACAGCGGGCTCTCTTCACCGAGCAGCGCCTTGCCGCAGTCCACCGCGTGCTGAAGCGCGTGGTACCAGTCGAGAATCTGAATTGCGTCGGGCAGCAAATGCTCAGCGAGCCGCCAGTTCGCGACCGCACCATCGGCGAGCCAGATGACTTCGTGCAGTTCAGCAGCGCGTTCGACTCGCAGCGCGTCCTCGAAGATGGGCGCGAATTCTCCGAGCCCGTTCACCACTGCGACGTAGCGCGCACTCCCGGGCACCGGCTTCTGCGTCGCGCCGTCGTGTCGATAGATGACGCCCACCTTCGCTTCTTTCCAGGGCTCAGCGCCACGGATCGGCAACATGCTGCCGTCCATCTCGACCACCAATGCATCGGGCGTCGTCGGCAGCGCAGGTTTCAATTCTTCCTGAAGCACCTGCTGGCTGACCGCCTGGCACTGCTCGCCGACACGCGAGACGACGCGACGGAAGAGATTGTCCGAAGCGGGCTGGCGGTAGTGCACGGACCAGCGAGCAGCGCAGGCGCCGTAGACATCGGTGAGCGCGAAATCGAGCACGCGCTTCTCCATCTCGGCAGTGAGCTCGCCTTCCTCGGGAAGCTCGAGCGTGCGGTCCACCGGGTAGAAGCCGAGCTGGCACGTCTCGCAGTAGTGGTAGTTCCGCTTCAGCGTCACGCGCCCCGCCATCGTTCGCAGTTCGCGGTCGTGGTCCTTCGCCTTCACGGGGACTCGCCTCGCGCATTTCGGACAACGCTTGCCCGTCGGCGCTTCGAGCGGCATTCGCGCCAGCAGCGCTGAGAGCGCGCGAAGTGCGGCGGGATTCTCCATTCCGTTCGCGTCCCAAACAGCGAGCTCCATCTGGGACATCGTCATGCCCGGCCGGTAGTGCTGAGCAGCAAACCGTGCGGCGAGCTCACTGAGCAGGTCGTCGCCCGAGAAGTTCTTCAGGGTCTTCTTGCGCGTCATGCGCTCGCAGAGATCACACCTCCTGCCGCGCTGTCGATTTCCGAAGAAAGTTCGGGCGCGCGGCGCGCGAGCCCGATCAACGCCCCCGCTACCGCGGCGGCAGACCCCCTCGCCCCTCACCGCACTGATCAGCCAACGTAAATTTCCCT
>JBEOKA010000230.1:0-48133 GCA_040275325.1 Myxococcaceae bacterium
AGCCACGTCGCGTCGACCGTCGTGAACTGGCGCGCGATGAACAGCACGAGATCGGAGAGCCCCGTCGCGCTGATGAGCAGCCCGAACGCCCCCATCCACAAGAAGCCCACCCACTGAAGCGGCCGCGCGATGGAGCGAGGCAGCAGCCGCCCACCGATGAAGCCACCGAAGATGGAGCCGAACGCGGCCCACAAGAACGTCCACCCTGCGGCTGCAAACGGCTCCGCGACGCCCGCGTCACGAATGAGCCGCGCGCCCAGGTACCAGTGCAGGCCGACGACGAGCCCCATCATCACGGTGAGGAACGCGAGGCCGCGAATGAAGAGGAGCACCGGCACGTCGTTCAGCGTCGCCTGTCGCGTCTCGGGACCGTCGGAGGACATCGGCTCGGCAACTTCGGGGGTCTCAGCCATGGCGCGCAACCGTAATGTGACCGGTCGGTCTGCGCTCGCTGGAGTGCCGGGCTTCAAAGTTCTTCACGCGGCGTCGAACTCCGGCCGATAGCGGGCGACACCAGCGATGTTCGAGAGGTGGCCAACGAGTGCGCAGACCATGAAGGCGTGGTCGTGGCCTCGCTCCCAGCGCAGCCCGAGCGGTGGGGCCGGAACGAAGCCGAAGCGCGGGTAGTACGAGGGGTGACCGAGCACGACACACAGCTCGTGGCCGTCGGCCTTCAGCTGGGCAAGTCCCTGTTCGATGAGCGCGCGCCCGACGCCGTGACGCTGATGGTTCGGCAGCACACTCACTGGCCCGAGGCCCTGCACCACACGCCCGGTGGAGAGCGTGACTGGCGAGAACGCGACGTGCCCGACGATGTGGCCTGCGCGTTCGGCCACCAGCGACAGCGTCAACCCACCGTTGCGCCGCAGCCCCCGCACGAGCGCCGCTTCGATCGGGCCATCGAACGCGGCCAGGTTCACCGCGTCGATCGCCGCTTCGTCACCGGGTCGCTCGAATCGAACCGTCACCACGGCAGCTTCAGCGCGTTGGCGAAGAAGCCAAGCATCGGCTCCAGCTCGCGCATCGCGGCCTCGATGGTCTTCGGGAAGTCGGCGGCCAGCACCTGCTTCTTCGTGAACGGCACGACGCGGAAGAACTCCTTGCGCTTGAGGTCCTCGGTGAAGCGATGATCCACCGGGAAGCCCGCCGGCACCTTCTTGAGCCCGTCGCCCTGCATGTCGCGACAGACCTTCGCCCACTCGTTCGGCTTCGCGACGATGGCGGCGCGAATCGCGGCGAGCCCAGTGGCGTCAGGAGCGGACACACCACCGCCGAGCAGGCACTCGTCGCCGACGCGCAAGAAGAAGCCGAGCATGCCGGGGCCACGCTTCTGCGTGCGGTGCAGCATCATCGAGCCGGCGTGCGTCTTGTACGGCGACTTGTCCTTCGAGAAGCGAATGTCGCGGTTGATGCGCATCGCCGTGGGCGTGCTCGACAGCTGCGGCGTCACCTTCACCAGCGCGGGCTCGAGCGCCTGCAGCAGCCCGGCGAACGGCGCCTTGACGCTCGCCTCGTAGCGCAAGCGGTTCGCGTCGAACCACGCCTTCTCGTTGTGGGCCGCGAGCTCGACGAAGAACGGCAGGAAGTCTTTTGGAAGCGTCATGTCGAACCCTCACGAACGTCTCTGGAACACCGCGGGCAAGCCATCGGCGACCCCGAGCGTCGCGCCCACCTTCGGCTTCACCGCGTTCGGAGCCGTGAGCTCGAGCGTGCCGCGTTGAAGCAACATCGCCAGCACCACCGTCGCCTCGAGCAGCGCGAAGTGATTGCCGATGCAGACGTGCGGGCCCGCGCCGAACGGCAGGTAGCGGTACTTCCACGTTGCCGCGTCGGTCGAGGTCTCGGTGAGGAAGCGCGAGGGATCGAAGACGTCGGGGCGCTCCCAGTTCTCGGCGAGGTGATGCGTGAGGTACGGGAGCACGAGCACGACCTCGCCCTTCTTCATGGGCGTGTCCTGCACGGCGTCGTCTTCGAGGGCCTGGCGGGCGAAGAGCCAGGCGGGCGGGTACAGGCGCAACGTCTCACGCAGCACCGCGCCGAGCCACGGCAGCTTCGTCGCGTCCTCCGACGTCAACGGGCGCTGGCCCACGACGGTGTCGACCTCGGCGATGACGCGCTGCTTCGCGTCGGGGTGCTGGTGCAGCAGGTACACCACCCACGTGAGCAGGTTGGCCGTCGTCTCGTGACCCGCGAAGAAGATGTTCATCACCTCGTCGCGCAGCTGCCGGTCGCTCATGTGCTGGCCGGTCTCGGGGTCTTTCGCGCGCAGCAGCATCGTCAGCAGATCCACCGGCGGCTCGGTCTGCGTGCGGCGTTCGTCGATGAGGGCCTGAAGCCGGCCATCGAGGTACGTGACCGCCTTCTTGAACCGCTGATGCAGCGGCGTCGGGAGCCACAGCGGCAGGTGAATGGGCCGCACGGCCATGCCGGCGACGAAGTCTTCGATGACCTGAAACGCCTCGTCGATGCGGTGAACGTCGTCGCCGAGCGAGTGCGAGAACATCGCGCGCACGATGACGTCGCGGGTGATGAGCATCATGAGCCGGCGCGTGACGATGGCTTCGCCCGGCATCAGCGCGTTCAAGGTGCCGAGGGTGGCTTCTTGAATCAGCTCGACCCACTTCGGCCCGTTCGACTTGTGAAACGCGGGCTGCATCGTGCGGCGCTGGGTGAGCCACAGCGGGGGATCCGACAGGGGCAGCCCGTTTCCCAGCAGCGGTCGAATGCCGTCGATGGCGGTGCCGCGGCCCCAGGCCTGGGCGCGCTTCTGAAGCACGTGCTGCAACGCCTGCGGCTCCGAGACGACGGTCAGCGTGATGGGGCCGACGCCGACGCGGAAGACGGGCCCGAGCTTTCGCGCGGTGTCGAGCAGGAACGCTGGCGCATCGTTCGCCATCGCGCGCGCGTTCTGCAGCGTGAGGGTCTCGGCTCGAGTGGGCAGCATGGTGCGGCAGGCTGGCTCAGCTCGCGCGAAAGGTGAACCGCGTCGCGGCCGAAGCGACGACATCACCGGGCCAGAGCACGGCGCTGAAGCGGCTCTTCCCATTCACCGTGAGCGGCTCTTGCGATGCACGGGCGACGAGCCAACCGCCCTGCTCCCAACGCACCACGCACGTCGGGAAGCTCGCCTGCCGGCTCTGCACGAGGTCGCGCCGCTGGCCTGCGTCGAACTCCAGCCACGCCTTCGAGTACTGCTCGACCACGGGCTTCGTGAGGAACGGAGCGTGGCGGAACTTCGTCTCGCCGAGCGCCGCGCGGCACCGGCCCGCTTCATCGGCGGCGAAGAAGGGCCCTAAGCGCAGCTCGAGCAGCGCAGGCAGGAAGGCACCCTCGAGCCCGAGACGCGTGTCGAACTGCGGCAGCGTGAGCGACTCGAGAAACCGGCCGGCCGCCGAGGTGAAGAGCGCGAAGAGCAGCTCGCGCAGACCATGAAGGGGCTGTGACCGAAACCGCGCGCGCCGCACGAAGCCACGGCGCCACTCGAGCTCGAGGCTGTCTTCGTCGACGGCGCGCTGAATCAGACTCGAGAGCGCCACCCGTTCGCCGAGGGCAAGCTGATTGCCGGCCGGGTCACCCCGCTCGAGCAGCAGGTCGACGGCCACCTGCAGCGCGGCCTCGTCGCCACCGGCTCTCGCGAGCATCGTCGCGGCTTCGTCGATGGGCGGCGTGACGGGTGGGCCGAGCTCGAAGGTGAAGCGTCGCTCGGCAATGGTGAGCACGTCTCCCGACGCGAGCACGGCGTGCTGGAGCGGCTGATCGTTGAGGCTGGTGCCACTGGTGGTCGCGAGGTCTTCGGCTTCGACGTCACCCGAGGGCAGCCGCACCAGCACGACGTGATGGCGCGACACCCGGCCCGACTGAATGACGATGCCCACCTCGCGCGCACGACCGATGATCAGCTTCTCGCCGATGGGCGTTCGTCGCCCGTCGGGGTCGATCAAGAACGAAGCGCGACGCAGCATCATGAAGCGCGCTCCCTCGGGGGTGCCGCTCCGATGCGCGACGGGCGAGCGCAATGACGGGAGCGCGGGGAGCTCATGACCAGCAGGTGTCAGCCCACGTAGCGAGTCGGGTCGGGAACGCCCGCGTCGACGAAGCCCTTCTTGCGCAGCAGGCAACTGTCGCAGCGACCACACGCGCGGCCATCGGGTGACGGGTCGTAGCAGCTGTGCGTGAGCCCGTAGTCGACGCCCGCCGCGAGGCCCGCGCGAATGATGTCGGCCTTCGTCATGCCCGAGAGCGGCGCGTGCACGGTGAAGCGCGCGCCCTCGACGCCGGCCTTCGTCGCCAGGTTCGCGAGCGACTCGAAGGCTCGAATGAACTCGGGGCGGCAATCGGGGTAGCCCGAGTAGTCGACCGCGTTGACGCCGATGTACAGGTCGGTCGCCTTCACCACCTCGGCGAGTCCGAGCGCGATGCCGAGGAAGATGGTGTTGCGCGCGGGCACGTAGGTGACGGGGATCTCGGCCTTCACCTGCGAGACGTCGTCGTGTTTCGGCACTGCGATGGCGTCGGTCAGCGCCGAACCACCGATGGCGCGCAGGTCGATGGAGACCGTGCGGTGATCGCTCACGCCCATCGCCTTCGCGACGGCCTTCGCGCGCTCGAGCTCGACCTCGTGCCGCTGCCCGTACGAGATGGAGAGACACACCGGCTCGAACCCATCACGCTTCGCGAGCGCGAGGCACGTCGTCGAGTCGAGGCCGCCTGACAGCAACACCACCGCCTTCTTCGTCATCGTCGTTCTCCCTGCAGCACGTAGCGCACGATGCAGTCGTCGCAGCCCGCCGCGCAGCCTGACTCCGGCGCCGCTGGAGCCGACAACGTCACGGCGAACTCCATCGTGCCGCACGCATAGAGCGCGTCGAAGCCGGCTGGCGTCTGGCCCGGCCCCACGATGGAACCACCCGGCGATGGCACGCCGCCGTCGAGGGGATTGGCAGGACACGTGCGGCCAACGGCGTCGCTCTGGCTCTTGCTCATCAACGCCACGCGCACCGTCTCGGTCGCGATGGTCTCTGGGCATGCTGCGCACGAGGGGAAGAGGCGCCGAACGGCAGCGACACTCTCGAGCACCTGGCCGTCCCAGCCGGCGTCCCGAGGGTAGCCGCCGCCCAGCGTCATCCACGCCTGACCGGTCTCGGGCTCGCGCGTGATGATGGCCTCGAACCGAAACGCCGTCGGGTTGACGTCGACGAGCTGACACCATGCACCACCGTCGGGCCGCAGCGAGTCAGCGCCGCCATCACTGAACACCGGCTCGGCCGCGATGGAGTACGTACCCAGCTTCTCGCTCCCCGGCGGAGCGGGCAGCGTCGGGCACCCGGTCAGCACCAGCGTCGCGAGCAGAACACCGCCGCGCATCATCAGCCCGCCTGAATTCGCTCGAGGGCCGCGTGCGCGACCGAACGGAACGCCTCGCTCGTGGGCAGCACCGCCGCGAGCTCGACCTTCTTCACGTCGCCGCCACGCACGCGCTCATCGAGGAACGCCACCACCCGGCCGAGCGCCAGTGACGACGGCACCGCGCGGAAGGCGTTGGCCGCTGCGTCTGCGAAGCCTTCGACCTCACCCGGCTCACGCAGCTGCCGGCTCGAGTCACCGAGTGCAGCGGCGAGGGCCACGAGCGCACCGACCTCGGTCGGACCGAACACCGCGAGCGCCCCAGCCCCGAGCACGAGCCGAGCGTCGTCGACGAAGAAGGCCTCGACGCCGCCTGACGTATCGAGCAGCACATTCACCGCGCCCAACCCGAGCGCGTCGGTCGCATCGCGGAGCACCTGCGCCAGGCGCGGCATCGTGTCGTCATTCACTGGGCGCAGCCCCGCGGGCGCTTCCGATGGCGTCACGCGACCACGCACCACGCGGCCAACCTGAACTGCGGGCACGGCGCCCGACGTTCCCGTCAGCACCGCGCCAAACCCATCGGCCACGCGCGCGTCCTGCTCACGGCCCAGGTGCGCGAGCGCTTCACCGAGCAGCGTCCACCCGTCGGCGTCGTCGACCTTCGCCTCGAGCAGCTTCGTCCACGCACGAACGGCGAGCGCGGCGCCCTGCTCCGTCGGCGCGAGCTGCTCGGCGAGCCTTCGACGCGTCTGCAGCGACAATTCACCGTCGTCGAGCAGCCGGGTGCCGAGCCGAACCGCGAACGGAACGAGGCGAACGTCGAGGTAGCCGAGCAACACGGCCTCGAGCTCGGCGGGAGTCGTCGCGACCTTCTCACGCAGCGACAGCGCCTCACCCTTGAGGCCCTGCTTCTCGGCGAGCTCCGCACGACGGGTGAGCAGCGCCGGCGTCTCGTCGAGCTGCGCCAGGACACGGGAGGCTTCTTTCAGGCGACCGACCTGCTCGTACCCGGCGGCGAGCTCTTCGCGGAACGGCGCGGCGGCCTCTTCACCAGCCAGCGCGATGAGGCGCTCGACCATCGGCACGAAGCGCTCGGCGTCTCCACGGGCCAGCTCGACGAGCTCACGCACGGCGACCAGCTGGGCTCCGTCATCGACCAGCGCGCGCTCGAACGCCACCCGGGCCGCAGGTGGATCTTTCAGGCGGTGGAGCAGCGTCTCTCCACGCTCGACGTGCAGCGCCGCGCGGGCCTTCGGGTCTTCTTCGAGCTGCGCGAGCTGGGCGAGGCTGTCGACGGCCGAGCTCCATCGCTCGAGGCGCGCCCTGAGCGAGGCCACTTCACGCAGCGCCATCTTGCGGCGCTCGGGCACCACGTCGGCGAGGGTCGAGAGCAGCCGCTCGCGACGTTCATCGTTCACCTTCGGCGCGAACTGCAGCAGGCGAACGAGCGACGACGGCGTGCGCGCCTCGAGAGCGGCATCGAACGCGGCGTCGAGCTGATTGGCCTCGACGAGCGCTGACAGCGCGGCCGGAGAGTCGTGGCGCAGGAAGAGGTCGAGCCACAGCGGCTGCGCGACGTCGAGCGCCTGCTGCGCGGCGGCGAGGGCGGCGTACTTCGCGAGCGTCGGAGCGTCGGCCGACTGCAGCAACACGTTTGCGCGGGCATCACGAACGTCGGTCGAAGCGATGGCCCACCGCGCAGCAGCGGCCTGGGCCGGAGCATCGGCTCGCGTGGCGAGGTCGAGCGCGCGGCCCGCGTTGCCCGAGGCGAGCGCCGGCCCGAAGCCGATGTCGAGCGCCTTCTGCTGCGCGCCCAGCGAGAGGAACCGCTCGGCCGCCGCGTCGGGTGTGAGCGCGGAAGGAGACTCGGTGATGACGCGGTCGAGCGTCGTGATGGCCTGACGGTTCTCGCCCGTGCGCTCGAACACCTCGACGGCCTCGAGCAGGTGCGGCGCGCGCGCGTTCGGAGTCTGGACTTCGGCGAGCTGCAGCAGCGCGGGCCCCAGCGCCGCATCGCGCCCCGAGCGGCGCAGCACGTCGACCAGCGCCGAGAGCGCCTCGAGTGACGGGCTCGCCGCGAGCGCATCGCGCAGCACGGCTTCGGCGCGACCGAGTTCGTTCGCCGAGACGAGCGTCTTCGCGGCCTCGAGCAGGCGGGCGGAGCGCTCCGACGCGCCGAGCAGCTCGGCCTGGGCGACCTGCACGTCGGCGAGCGCCGCCGCGTCGCCCTTCGAACGCGCGACCCGGGCCAGTGCGTCGAGGGCCTGCGCGTAGCCAGCCGCAGAAGCACCACCCGCGCGAAGTCCGTTGAGCGCCGTCGTCGCGCCGTCGAGATCGCCCTGCGCTTCGAGCGCCTGCGCCAGCTCGAGCACCACGCCAGCGCGCGCGGTCTCGTCGAGCGGAGCCGCAGCGAGCGCACGCAACTGCGCCACCACCGCCGCTACGTCGTTGCGACGCTTCGCCTCGTCGAGCAGCAGCCGCAGCACGTCGACGTTCGTCGGGTCGAGGCGCGCCGCTTCCTGCTTCAGCTCGAGCGACCGCGCCGGTTCACCGAGCTCTGCTTCGGCGAGGTCGGCCGCAGCGAGCAACGCAGACGCCGCGCGCGAGCCACCCACGGCCTTCGCGAAACGTTCGTGCAAGCCGAGCACGTCACCGAGCCGCCCCTTCGCGCGATAGGCACGAACGCCTGCTTCGTAGAGGGCCACATCGGCCGGGTGCGCGGGCAGCAGGGCGTCGAGCGCCTCGACGGCATTCTCCGGCGCCTCGTGCAGGGACAGCGCACGGCGGTAGAGCACCTCGGTGTCCTGCGCGTCGCGGAGCCGAGCGAGGCGAAGCACGGTTCGGTACTGGCCATCGACCGAGCCGAGCCGCGCGTACGCCTCATCGAGCGCCAGCAGCGCTTCACGGCCGCGCGCGCCATCAGGGTCGAGCGCCCACGCCGACTCGAACGCGTCGACCGCATCGCGGAAGGCCTGCGCCTCCACCGCCGCCTGACCGAGCCGCAGCCAGAGCTTGAGGCGCGTCGCTCCCGGCAGCCCATCACCACCGAGCTGAACGAGCTTTCGGTCGTACGGCTGCGCAGCGCGAGGCCCGCCACCTTCGAAGGCCAGCTCGCCTCGACGCTCGAGGGCGGTGAAGTCGTCGGCGACGAGCGCGAGGTAGTCGTCCCACGCGGCGGCGGCGAGCAACGTCTCACGCGCTTCGTCGAGCGTCTCGGCGCGACGCTTGAGCAGCATCGACGCTTCGCCGGGAACGGCTCGAGCGCGGGCCGACATCAACTCGGCGCGGCGGCGTGGCTCGTTCGCGGCCTGCTCGAGCAGCGACTGGAACGCCTCGTGGTTCTGCGGCGCGGCTTCGAAGGCCTGGGCCTCGCAGATCTGCGCACGCTCGGTGGCTCCCGCGCGACGGAAGGCCGCGGCGGCCTCGAGCCAGCGGCCAGCGGCGACGTCTCCGTGTTCACGCTCGGCACGGCGGCTCAGCACCTGCGCGAGCGCCTGCTCATCACCCGTGTCAGCGAGGAAGGCGCGGTGCCGGTCGAACGCGGGGTGGAACGGGTCGCGCTCGAGCAGAATCGCGTCGAAGTCTGCCGCGTCTTGCCGGCGGCCGAGCTCTGAGAGCTGGTCGGCCACCTTCGCGGTGAGCGTCTCGTCATCAGGGCTCGACGCGCGCGCGGCCAGCAACGCTGCGGCGGCTTCATGAGGACGGCCAGCGCGGTCCTTGTAGAGCGCGGCGGCCTTGAGCAACTGCTCTGCACGACGCGGCCCGTTCGTCTCTCGCGCGGCGGCCTCTTCGTAGAACGCGGCGACGTCGCTGACGCGATCTTGCCGCTCGTACATCGCGAGCAGCATCGCCTCGGCGTCGGGGGCGTTGGGCGTGAGCGAGAGCGCCTGCTTGAGCGCCGCTTCGGCCTGGTCGGGCGCGAGCATCGGCGAGGTCTGCACGTCGGCGGGACTTCCCACCGCCACGAGGCCGAGGTGCAGGCGGGCGAGCGTGATGAAGGTGCGGGCCTTCTGCGCGGGCTCGAGGCTCGGCAGCGTGCGCTCGAGCCAGTCGAGCTCGCCATCGCGATCGCTGCGGCGGCGCGCGAGGTCGATGGCCATCTGCGCGAGCTCGGGCGTCGGCTGCAGCCCCCACGCACGCTCCAGCGCCTCGTTGGCGCCATCGAGGTCGAGCCGCGAGTCACGCAGCAGCTCTGCGCGGCGAACGATGTACGTCGCGGCCTCGTCGGTGCGGCCTTCGTCTTCGCAGACGTCGGCCATGGCCGCGAGCGAGCGGAGCGCCTCGTCGATGCGGCCCAGGCCCTCGGCCAGCTTCGCCTCTTCGTTCCACGCGGAGAGCGCAGCATCGATGTTGCCATGCGTGAGCTCGAGCTGCGCGACCTCGACGAGCTCACCCATCAGCTCGGCGGGCCGGTTGGCCTCACGGAGCATGGTGACGGCTTCGGCGCGAACGGTGAGCGGCGCGTCGTGCAGCTCGGCGGCGCGACGGTACAGACGCAGCGCCACCTCGATGTCCTGCAACGAGTCCTTCGACTCTCGGGCGAGGTGCACGAGCCGCTCGGCGGTGCGCGGCGACGACGACAGCTGCTCGAGGTGCTTCGCGCGAAGCTCGACCGAGGCGCGGCGTTCACCACGGCTCGAGAAGATGCTGGCGAGGCGCTCGACGGCTTGCGTGAGCAGCGGGCGCTCCTGCACCAACTTCTTGAGCGTGACTTCGGCGACGCCCGCGTCACCCAACTGCTCGGCGAGATCGGCGAGGCGCAGCATGATGCGCTCGGCGTCGTCGGGGCGATCGTCGAACGAGAGGCCCGCCACCAACGTCTGGTGCAGCGGCAGCGCTTCTTTCAGCGCGCCACGCAGGTAGAGCGCGTCGGCGAGGCGCTCGAGATCGTCTCCGCTCGCCGGTTGCAGTGCATGCGCCGCGCGAAGCAGCTTGAGCGTCGTCTCATCATCAGACACGCGGGTTGCGAGCGCAGCCGCACGACGGAGCGTGGCCGCCGACGTGGCGCCAGTCTCGAGCGCAGCGGCCTCTTCGAGCAGCGTGACGGCCTCGACGAACTGCCCCTGGTTCTCGAGCAGCCCTGCGAGGCGGTGACGCGCGGCCGCATCGGTCTCGTCGAGCAGCACGAGCCGGCGCAGCGCAGCTTCTCCGGGGCCGGGCAGCGAGAGCTTGTCGAGGTACAGCGAGGCGAGCTCGGCGAAGAGCGGAGCCGCCTTCGACTTCGGCGTCTGCGCGGCGTCCTGCGCGAGCACCTCGGCCAGCCCTTCCCAGTCCGACAGCGAGCGGAGGTTTCGCTTGAGGCCTTCGAGCGCCTGCGGGTGACGCGGCGCCAGCGCGAGCGCGGCCTCCCACGTCGTCACCGCATCGTCTGCAGCGCCGCGCGCTTCGAGCAAAGTGGCGCGTTCGACGAGCGCTTCGACACGCTTCGCCGCCGGCCCCTGCTTCGAGGCCTCGAGGAGCGCCTCTTCAGCGCGACGCGGCGAAGAAGGACGTGCGGCCTGCGCGAGCCCGTACCAGGCGTCGAACCGCTCGGCGGCGGGCAGCTGGAGCGTGACGAGCAACTCGAAGGCCTCGAGCGCCTTCGACGGTTCCTGCGCACCGGCACGTGAACGCGCGATGGAGGAGATGCGCGCGGCCGCGTCGGTGAGCGCTTCGACATCACCCTTCGCAGCGCCAATGACGAGCCGCCACGCGCCGAGCTCGGCGGCTTCGTCGAACGACTGACGGCAGAGCTCGGCGAGCCCACGCAGCAGCGGCAGCGGACGCGAGGACGTCTGCGCGGCGTCGACGAGATCTGCGCGCGCGGCCGGCAGGTTGTTCGTGATTCGGTGCAGCTCGCTGCGGCGGGCGAGCAGCTCGGCGCGCGCGTCGCCCTTCGCGGTGAGCACGAGGCGGCCCAGCAGGTCGAGTCGCTCGCGAGCCGTCGTGTCGTCGGCGGGAATGAGCGAGAGCAGTCGCCCCGCCGCCCAATCGTCGTCGGGCACGTCGGTGAGAATGCTGCGCAGCGCATCCATCGCGGCCTGCGTGCGGCCGAGCGTGAGCGCGCCTTCTGCGTACTCGCGGCGCGCCGAGGTGCGGCCGTTGCCTTCGAGGCGCGGCCAGAGTTCGGCGAGCAGATCGACCAGCGGCTCGAGGGCTCCGGCGCGACGGTGCAGCTTCACCAGCTCGAGCTGCGCGTCGAGGTCGTCGGGGCGCTGCGCGGCGTACTTCGCGAGCAGGCGGCGGGCGGCGTCGGACTGACCCGACTTGAGCGCGGCGAACGCGGCTTGACGGGTGAGCGTGACGCGATCGAGCTTGAGCGCCGCGACGTCGGCGTCGTTCTCGTCGGAGGCGAGCACCACCTCGAGGTCGGCCATCGCCTCGCGGGGGTTGAGCGTCTCGGCCAGCTCGGCGCGGCGCAGGCGGGCGGGAACGTACGAGGGGTCTTGCTCGAGCGACTGGGCGAGCAGTGGGCCTTCACGCGGCGTATCGCGAACGAGCGCGGCGGCCTTGAAGGTGAACCGCGCCGACTCGCGGGGATCTTTCGCGACCTGGGCACGACGGGCGAACAGCCGCGACGCCTCTGCAGCGCCACCACGCTCGAGCTCGAGCTTCGCCATCGCCTCGAGCACTTCGCGCGCGCTCTCGCCGGTGGGAGACGCATCCAAGGCGCTCGTCAGACGCAGCATCGCGCCCGTCGCATCGCCTGCAGCGAGCTGGGTCTGGGCGGCCTTGAAGAAGAGCGGCGCGGCGTCGTGGGCACGGCCAGCCTGCAACAACGCTTGCGCGCGCGAGGCCCAGAGATCGGTGAGCTCGCGGGTGAAGCGGCCCTCGACATAGAGCGCTTCGAGGCGGCCCGAGAGTTCGTCGTCGAGGCGGCGCAGCGGGAAGGCGAGCGCGTAGTTCTCTCGCGCAGCGTCCTTGTCACCGAGCAGCTCGCAGGCACGGCCGAGGCGCGCGCGAACTTCGGCGAGCTTCTCGGGCGGAGCGTGTTTCGGCAGCAGCGCGAGCGTGTCTTCGAGGGCCCGGCGCGCGTTGGGCGCACGCTCGAGGCGCAGGCAGAGGTTCGCGAGCTCGAGCAGCGCGTTCGGGTCGGGGTGCAGCCGCGCGGCCTTCTCGAGCGCGACCAGCGCCTCCCCTGCCCGGCCGAGGCGAACGTCGAGCACCTGACCGAGTTCGCGCAGCGCGGCGGCCGCGAGGCGCTTGTCTCCCGCCGCTTCCGACGCCTTCGCGCGCTGCTCCAACGCCCACGCGAGGCCGGCCATGTCGCTGCGGCGGCGCTCGAGGGCGGCGAGCTCTCCCAGCACGGGAAGGTCTTCGGGCTCGACACGCAGCACTTCGCGGTACGCGTGCACGGCGAGGTCGAGATCGAACGCGAGATCGCGCGCCGCGACGGCGAGGCGACGGTAGTAACGCACGCGCTCCTTCGGCTCGGGCGTGAGCTCGGCGAGGGCGCGCAGCGAGCGACACAGCTGACCACCATCGCGACGGCTCTCGGCGAGCGACAACATGCCTTCGAGCGCGAGGCGGTTCTTCGGGTCGGCTTCGAGGGCCTGTGAGAGCAGCCGCTCGGCGCGTTCGGGTTGACCAAGGCGGCCACGGTACAGCTCGCCTGCTTCGGCCCAGAGCGCCGCGCGACGGAGCGGATCGTCGATGACGGCCGCAGCCTTCTCGCACGCGTCGGCGAGCTCGACCGCTTTGCCCGCAGCGCGGAAGTACGGAAGCAGCTCGTCGAGCGCCGCCGCGTCGGTCGGGTCGAGCGCCAACGCCAGCTCGAGGTGATCTCTCGCGCGCGCCGGCTCTCCCAGCTTCGTCTTCAGCAGGCGAGCGAGCGCGTGGTGCGACTGGTGCGCGGCGACGCGAAGCGCGGGCGACGAGGGCGACGGGCCCGCGAGCTCGATGGCCTGCTGGTAGCCCGACACGGCCTCCTGCACCTTGTTGAGCGACTCCGACACGCGGGCGGCGAGGTAGAGCGGCTCGGCATCTCCGGGCAGCAGTGACGCGGCCTCGCGATACCGGAGCAGCGCGTTCTCGGGTTGCTTCAGCCCCGACTCCCACACGCGCCCGGCGAGCAGGTTGGCGCGGCCGATGCGATCGACCTCGTGACGGCCCAGCGCGACCTCGCGCAAACGATCGAGCGCTTTGATGGCGCGAAGGTGTTCACCCGAGCGGAAGCAGAGCTCACCCAGCTGCAGCAACGCCTCGGGGTGATCGGGCGTCAACCGCAGCGCCGCTTCACAGTGCAGCCGGGCTCCGGCGATGTCGTCTTCGGTCTCGGCGCAGAGACGGGCGAGCTGAACGTGCGCGTCGGCGGCTTCGGCAGGTTCACGCGCGAGCGCGGCGAGGCGACGGTAGGCACGAATCGCTCCCGCGCGATCCTTCGCTTGATCAGACGCGCGCGCGAGCGCCTTGAGCGACGGCAGATGATCGGGCTTGAGGCCCAACATCTCGTGCAGCGCGCGCACGGCCATCTGCGGCGCCGCGTCACGCGACGATCTCGCCGCCGCCTCTGCCGAGAAGAACGCTCCCGCTTCTTCCTGGTGTTTGCGCGACAGGTTGCAGAGCGCGAGGAACCGCTCGGAGGCGCGGGCGAACTCACCACGCTTCTCGCGAACGACGGCCTCGGCCCAGATGGCGGTGGCGCTCTTGTCACGGCGACGCGCGAGCGAGGCGGCGATGTCGAGCGCGAGTTCGTGCGCCTGTGGATCAGCAACGAGCAACGTCAGCAGCCGCTCGACTGCGAACGGGTGCGCTTCGGTGGCGTCTCCCAGCCGCAGATACGCCTGACGGGCTTCGGCCAGCTTGCCCTGCGCGACCAGCTCTTCGGCATCGGCGAAGGCGCGCGCGCCCTCGAGCGTGAGCAGCAGCTCTTCATCGAACGCCGCGGGAGGCGGCAACCCACCCGACGAGAACCGCAGCCGAACGCCCTTCGACGAGACGAGCGCCTCAGACAAGCGCGCCTGATCGAGCGTCGGCATCTTGTACCCACGCGCGACCGCAGCCTGCTCGACGAGCTGAGGCAGAATCTTCGTGGTGAAGCCGTTCGCGCCGCGCCGCTCGACCTCGGGCAGCAGCGACAACGACTTGATGGCCTCGCTCACCAGCGCAGGAACGCGCGCCGCCGCCGTGGTGCTGAACGAGTAGAACCGAACGTCGTAGAAGTAGACGGCCAGCGAATCGCCATCGCCGTCGAACGCGACCTTGAAGGTGAGCGGCGCGCGCTCGGGCCCACGCAGCCGCGCCTGCACCTCGAGCGAGCCGGGCCGGAAGTGCAGCTTCACGTCATCGAGCTCGGGCAGCTTGCCCGCGACCGCCTGGACCGCGCGCTGAATGACGTCGGCGCTCACCGACAGCTCGAGCAACCCGAAGTCGAGCTTCTTCTTCTGGTACTTCGCCGCGCCGCCCGAGACGTTCAGCGGGAACGTCACGTCGGGAATCGACAGCGCGAAGTCGACGACCTCGACCCCCGGCGTCAACGTGAGCGCTGGGAAGCCGACGTACGCACGACGATCGAGCAGCCGCAGCTCAGGGCCGGGCGTTCGGGCGCTCGAAGATGTGGTGTCTCGCTCAGCCATTCGGGATGCGGGACGGGAAGGTACCATCGCAACCGTAAGCGCGGAATTTTTCGCGGTTTTCAGAACCCGAGAAGGGGACTGGAGTCCGTGTGCGCAGGGCGGCCGCCCGGAAAAGTGCGCGAATCGTCGGCGATCAGCGCGCTGGCACAACCGCTGCTCAGGGCACTCCCCACACTCGCAGTTCTTCGGGGGAGCACATGCGAATCGGTCAGGGCGGTGGGGTGACGGTGGTGGGCGGCGGCGAGACGGTGGCGGCGAGGCGCATTCAGCAGCGGCCGACGCGCACCGAGACGAACACGGTCGAGACGTTCGAGGCTGCGACGGCCGACATTCCCATCTCGAAGGCCGGCACGGTGCAGCAGTCACGGCAGGCCCTGGTGACGAACGACGACATCGGCGTGTCGCAGGGTGAGACCAACGCTTGCGGCCCGCTGGCGCTGTGGCTCGCGCTGGGCCAGTTCGGTCGCGCGACGCAGGAGTGGACGCAGCTCGACGCCGAGCTTCGTCCGTGGAGCTTCGGCACCTCGCCCGGCACGTTGCTCGATGGCGCGCGCTCCCGCGGCCTGCAGGCGCAGATGTACAACCACGGCTCCTTCTTCGACCTCGAGCGCGAGACGCAGGCGGGGCGCGGCGTGCTCGTGATGACCGACGTCGGCGGCTACGACAGCCCGAACGGCGACATGCTGCCGGGCGAGCGTTCTGACTTCGAATCACACTGGATGCGGGTGACGCGCGCCTGGGAAGACTCGCTGGGCCGGCGCTGGGTCGAGTACGAGAACCCGTGGGGCTCGCGTGAGGTGCTGCGCTACGAGCAATTCGAGCTGCTGTGGAAGGACCAGCGCCTCGGCGGCGTCTCGACGGGCTACGACTGCGCGTACCTGCTCATCGATCGCGCGAAGGCGAAGCCGCTGCCGACGACGACCGCCGATGACGTGCAGGCGGTGATGGCCGTGGCCGATGGAACGCAGAACCTCGCGCGCGGCTTCGACGACCTCGTCACGGGCAAGATCACGTCGGGCCTCGGGCGCCTCGCGGCTGGAGCAACCTCGACGCTCTTTGGAGCCGTCGGCAGTCTGTTCTCTGTTCCCGGCCTCGCGCTGCAGCAGGCGGGCGATTCGCTGCTCGATGTCGCCGACCAGAAGATCTCGGAAGGTGGGTTGGCGGCGGTGGGTGGAGCGATCGCCGGTGGCGCCGGTCTCATCGTGCGCGGGGTCGGCATGATCGCCTCGTCGGTCGGCAACGCGCTCGGCTTCATCGGCCAGGCCGTCGGCACCATGGTGCAGGGAGCGTTGAGCGCGCTCGGCACCCTCTTCCGATGACGCCCCTGTCGCAGCTCGAGCTGTCGGCGCTCATCGAGCTCATCGAGACCCACCTGCAGGTCGCGGAGTCGGATCTGCGGGTGCATGTGCTCGAGCTGTGTCGACGGCTGCAGCACGCGCAGAAGGAGATCGCCGATCTCGAGCACCGCGTCGCGGGTCAGGAAGCGCGGCTGCTCGACTTGATGCTCGATGTGCACTCGCTTCGAGGCGGCACGAAGCTCATGTGAACGACGGCCGCTTGCCCTTCGCCGCGCTCTCGACCCACTTCATCACCGGCGCGACGAGCTTCAGCTGCTTGACCACCTGGCCCACGAGCTTCGGTGACTCGAGCTGCTCGAAGCTCGGCGCGGGGAACGAGAAGGCGAAGCCCTTCTGCCGAAGCAACGCCTCGCGCGGGTGATCCTTCGCCCACGGTTTGGGTACGCGCGAAAGCTGCTGCTGCGACGACACGGTGAAGCCCTGCTGCTCGGCCTTCGCCACCGCCTTCGCGAACGGAGCGCCGGTCTTGTCGTCCGCGACCGCCTTCCGAAACCGCTTCAGCACCGGCGGCTCCATCATCCACCGGCCGGCGGCGACGAAGGGCGTCGGGCCGAACTCGAAGTAGAAGCCGACGCGCTCCATCATGCCGCCCGGGTACAGCGGAACGATGCCGCTGAGGCTCGTCTTGAACGGCGACTTGTCCTTCGAGAAGCGCGTGTCGCGGTAGATGCGGAACACCTTCGTCTCGGCCTTCACCGACTGCGGAAACGTGCTCGCGAGCGCGGCCTTCACCTCGGCGAGGAACGCGCGCATCGGCGACTCCCACAGCGCCTGGAAGTCGGCCTTGTGCTCTCGAAACCACTCGCGGTCCTGCTTCACCGACAACACCCGGAAGAAGTCGACGCCGCCCTTCGGGAATCCCTCGAAACGCATGGCCGGCATCTTGTGCGCGGGTACATTCGAACGCGCCATGAAAACGCTCACCGAATACCTGTGGTTCGAGACGCAGAAGAAGCGCGAGCTGGTGCGGGTGACCGACACCGTCGCGCAGCTGGTGAAGAAGGCCGGCATCAAAGAGGGCTTCGCGCTCGTCTCGGCGATGCACATCACCGCGGGCGTGTTCGTGAACGACAACGAGCCCGGGCTCTGGGAAGACATCTGGGAGTGGCTCGAGAAGGTGGCTCCAGAGAACCCCGAGTACCGTCATCATCAGACCGGCGAGGACAACGGCGACGCGCACCTCAAGTCGCTGTTGATTCACCACCAGGTGATGGTGCCGGTGACGAAGGGCCAGCTCGATCTCGGGCCGTGGCAGCAGGTCTTCTACGCAGAGTTCGATGGCCAGCGCCGCAAGCGCGTCATCGTGAAGGTGATGGGAGAGTGAGATGAACGAGCGCATCGAGCCGTTGGATGGGCGGCTGTTCGGCGAAGGCCAGCCCTGCTTCGGCTGCAGCCCCACGCACCCGCACGGGTTTCACCTGAAATACGAGCGCGACGGAGACGATGTGCTGACGCGCTTCATGCCCGGCCAGCTGCATCAGGGGCCGGTCGGCATCATGCACGGCGGGCTGGTGTCGACGCTGGCTGACGAGACGGCTGCATGGGCCGTGATCGCGAAGACGGGGAAGTTCGGGTTCACCACGTCGTTCTCGGCGCGGCTGCACAAGGCGGTGCGAATCGGCGTCGAGGTCGAGGCGCGCGGCAAGGTGATCTCCGAGAACCGGCGCGTCGTGAAGTCGTCAGTGGTGCTGCGGCAGCACGGCGAAGACTGCTTCACCGGAGACTTCATCTTCGTGCTGCTCGACAAGGCGTCGGCCGAGAAGCTGATGGGCGGGCCGATTCCCGAGGCGTGGGAGCGTTTCTGCCGGTGACGAACTGCCTCAGTCGGGAATATTGCAGGTGCCCGCATGGCAAGCATTGCACGTACCCGGTCGCGTCATCTTCGACTCGGTGTGCGAGAACTTCCACGCTGTCTTGTACGCGGCGCCCGTCGTCACGAACCCGTTGCCGGCAGGGAGCCTGTGACACTGCTTGCAGTCGATGGGGTAGAAGTGCTTCGGGTAATTGCAGCTGCGAGTATTGCCGTCGAAGGTCGGCACCACTGACGTGAGCGTGAACGGCCGGGTATCTCCGGCGCCAGTGGCAGTGGTCGTGGCCCCATTCCATGGTGTTCCAACCAGATCGCTCCCCGCCTCGTGGCAGGAATTGCAGTTGTTGAGGATGAGGGTGGTCGAGGCGTGCGGGTAACCGAAGGCGCGACGGCCTCCGCTGGCTTGCGTGTGGCACGTGGTGCAGGCGACGCCCATCGAGACAGGCGGGTGCGGCAGGTTGGCGATACCAGTCTGCACGGTGCCCGCGGCGGTGGCAGGAGGCACGGGAATCGTGAAGCCACCCACCGAGATGAACGCCGGCATCGCCGCAGCGCCCTTCCAGTTCGGCTGGGGTGACGTCGCGAGCCCGGGGTAGCTGTGGCAGGAGGAGCAATCGGAGCTCGTCTGCGCGCCGGTGATCGCCGAGTGGTCGAACGTCGTGTACGTCGTGCCGGGCTTCTCGTTGAGGTGGCAGTTGCTGCACCGCGCGGTCGAGCCGTTCGAGATGAGCGGGCTCGCCGCAGTGAAGCGTACGTGGAAGCGGGCCTGCGCCCACTCCTTGCCCGTCACGCCGGCCATCGTCGAGGTGCCCTGCTGCGTGTGACAGAAGTTGCAGTCGTGGCCCGTGGCGTTGAGGTCGGCGTGGTTCATCTGCGCCCTCACCGTCGGCGCTCCAGTGAAGGTCGTGAGCGTGGCGGTGTTGGTGGGCGCGTTGGGCAGGTTGTTGTTGGTGCCCAGCACGGCGCCGCGACCGTTGCCCGCGCCGTGACAAACCGAGCATTGGGTGACGTTCGGTACGAAGGTGTGAAAGCGCGTCGCCTTGTTCCACATGGCGTTCGGCTGGGCGTCGATGGTGTGGCACGTCGAGCAGTCCCGGCCGACGACCGACGAGGCGGTGTGGTTCATCCACTGGTTGCCATTGGTGGTCGAGCCGCCGCCGTTGCTGAAGACGTACGTCGTGGTGCCTTGTGTCGCGGTGGTGGGGTCGGTGACGGCGTGGCAATCGACGCAGGCCCGCGCCTGGGGCATCGCGTTCGCGTGGTACTGGCCGGGGCTCCACAGCGTCGCCGCCGTCGGCATCATGCCGGCCCGCGACAAGGCCATCGCGTGGCAGGTGGTGCAGGTCTGCGTCGACACCTGCGCCGAGCGGTGGCGCATGGCGAACCGGGTCATCGTCGTCACGTCGGCCGGCGTGCTGGCCATCAACGGGTAGTGGCACTGCGTGCAGTCGGCAGGCGTCGCGGTGCCGATGTTGGAGTGGAAACGCCCGTCGGTCCACGCGGTGCCGCTGGTGCGGTGGCAGGCGCTGCAGTCGAGCTGGTCGACGCTGCTCACCATCGCTCCGCCGATGTTCACGGTCGCGGTGAAGCGGGCGCGGTGGTCCATCGAGAAGAGCGGGTTCGCGGATCGCTGCACCACGTCGGGAGGCAGCATCTGCGCATGGCAATCGCGGCAGTTCGTCGTCGGCTGCGGCAGCGGAGTGACGGCCCCACCGGGGTTCATGGAATAGGTGGTGAGCGCGCGGTGGAACAGGCCGTTCGAGTACGCGGTGACCATGCCGCTGGTGTTGGTGTGGCAATGCCAGCACGTCGTGTTGTTCGGCATTGCCGCAGAGCCCGGGTGCACCTGTGCAGGAATGGCAATCGACGTGTGCTTCATCGCGTTCGGCAGTGTGACGGATTGAGTGGTGATACCGGTCACGGGCGCGGTCGGCGTGGTGCGCTGCAGGCGATAGGTCGTCAGCGTCACGAACTGGCCCGGCGCGGTGATGAGGAAGTCACCGGGGTATTGGGCACCGTCGCGCCAATCTCCACCGGGCAACATGCCGGTGCTCGGGTTGTAGAAGTCGTTGTAGCGATTGGCGACCACGGTGGCCTGGTGACAGGCGCCGCACTCACCCGTGCCGTTGGCGCGGTGGTCGAAGCCCAGCAGCATGGCCATGGCCGCGGGCGTCGTGCCAGCGAGCAGGTCGGGGCGCTGAGACGTGTGGCAGGCGAGGCAGCCCTGCGCCGCGATCGACATCGCGCCATGCGGGAAGTGGCCTCGCTGCCAGTTCTGGTTCGTGCCCCAGGCGCCCGAGCCCGGCCCGGCGTGGCAGATCACACAGTCCTGCCCTGCGCCGTGGGTGACGCCTGCGTCGTTGGTCACGTAGTCGAAGGGCTTGTTCCGGAAGTTCGGCTGCAGCCAGCTCGCGGTCGAGGTCGGCCGCTCCTGGGCGTGGCAGGGAAGGCAGGTCGAAGGCGTGGTGGCGCCCACGGGGTGGAACTTCGCACCGCTCCAGACGCTCGTGCTGGCATGACAGCCGGCGCAGTCACCCATCAGCTCGACGCTCTGATGGTCGAACGAGAGCCCGGCCGGCACGCTCGCGTTCAGCGACGTCAGCAGCGTCATCGGGCGGGTGTTGGCGTGGCAGTCGAGGCACGAGGTCGGCTGAGCGAGCCCCGCTGCGGTGAGCGACGCGTGGAACAGCAGGCCTGCATCGGTGCGGCCCGTCTTCCAGGTGGCCTCGTTCACGCCTGGCGCGAGGTGGCAGGTGCTGCAGTCGGCCGTCACGATGAGGGAGCCGCCATCAGTCGGCCACGTCAGCGCGTCATGGCGCATCTCTCCGCTGGCGGGTGAACGTGCAGGGCGCGTGGCAAGCGGGCCAACGAAGCCGGTGGGACGGGTGCCGGGCTCTCCGGTCGACGGGTCGCGACGCTCGTGGCAATCGGCGCACTGGGTGGGCTGGGGCATCATCGAGTTGGCGAGCGAGGAGTGGAGCAACGCTGGGTAGAAGCCGCTCACCACCACGCCCCCGTCTTCGAGCTGCGACGCGTGGCAGTTCACGCACTGGCCGACGTACCCCGCGTCGAGCGTTCGACTGCTGTGCTTCATCGGCAGCTGCAACACCTCGACGACGGGCCGAACCGAGGTGATGGTGCTTCCAGAGAAGGTCGGCACCAGCGTGTCGACGTTCAAGTTGAGCGCGGGGTCGAACACCCCGTCTGGTGCGCTTCGCGCGTCGGCCCACGAGGTCGTCACGTGACAGGCCCCGCAATCGGCGCTCCCCGTGTCGCGATGCACGAGGCCTTCTTTGGGGAGCGCCGCGAACGGCGTCACCTCGGCGTGGCAGAGGGCGCAGTTCTGGTCAGCCGGCGAGATCCCCGTGTGGGAGAAGTCCTTCGGGTCTCCGGCCGGGTGACACGAGAGGCACGCGGGGCTCGGAATGCGCCTCACGCCCCCAACGACGACGCCAGCGTCTTCGACGCCCAGGTGCAGCAGGAGGTTGATGGGTTCAGCGTGGGTGTGGCACTGCGTGCATTCGTACTCGGCGAAGCCGGCGGTCGGCGTCGTGTGACACGACTCGCACGTGACGGGTCCATCGAGGGGCGAGCCTTTGCCGATGCTGTGCCCGCCATCGAGCGATGCCGCGATGGGGAAGAAGGGGTGATCGTCGGCGCTCACGCGGGTGAGCGGAGTCGTCGGACCTGGGTTGGTTGGGCAGCCCGAGATCGCCGCAAAAACCACCATCAGGAGAAGAGCTCGAGCCAAGCGCATGCGGTGGTGCCTCACGAGAAACGCCGTGACTGGAATGGACTGGTCGAGGCGGCTGTCGGCCACGCCTGACATGTGCGTGATGGTGTGCCTCTCAGAAGGAGCCCGACAACTGCCCGCCGATGCTGCCAAAAGGAGCGAAGCGCTCACCAGCAGTCTGCCGACCCATGACGAGAACTCGGGCGCGCAGGAACCGCCACGGCGCCACCTCGATCGCCAGCGACTGCCCAACCTCAGCGCTGGTCAGCCCCTCTGCGCGTGCGGCGGGCTGCTGGTGGAAGAGGCTCGTGCGTGAGGTCACGCGAAAGACGCTGCCGGCCGAGACACCAAAGGAGACGAACGCCGTGCGACCACGCAGCCAGCCCAGCTCTTCCGTGTACCCAACGCCGAGCGCGAGCGGCAAACCAAACATCGCCGGCATCATGAGCTCTGGGCCGAATCTCGCCTGAAGAAGTGAGGAATTGAAGTCGCTCGCGAGGCCGCCGCGCAGGCCGAGTATGACGCCGGGCGCGACCTCGTAGCTGCCCATCGCGTCGGCGTGCAGCGCCCGCAAGCCCGGAGAGATGAGCCCAACTTCGGTGAGGCCGCTGACGGGAAGCCCGCGATAGCGGCCCGAGGCAAACAGGCTGACCTTCTGATTGGGCCGGTAGCCGAGGTCGAGCCGCGCAGCGTCGATGCCTGCGGGCGCCTGGTTGTCGCCGTAGCCGACCTCGACCGAGGCGTTCGCATCGAACGTCGTACCGGCCCACAGGCCAGCGCCCACCGCAGCCTCGAAGCGCGACCCGACCGTGTCTCGCAGCGCGTACCCGACTCTTCCCGCGATGTGCACGATGGTGGCCGCCGAGCCTTCTCCCGACGAAAGCTGCACACGCGAGAACGCGCCCGCGCTCCACTGACTCGTCGACGGCGTCAGCCGCGCCCCGTCGGGCAGCAACCCGGCGAAGGCGCCCAGCTCGACGACGCCGAGGCGATAGGTCGCGTGCGCGCCATCGAGCACCAGCAGGCTGGGCCCCGTCGTCAACCAGGAGCGGCCGAGCGCGGCAGAGAACGGCAGGTCGGCGCGCCGAAAGCCGAGCTCGAGCTGCCGTACGAGCAGCACGGGCGTCTGCTGATAGACGGTGCGCCGTACGTCGGGCCGGCTGCTGAAGTTGAGCACCGTGAGGTCGACCGTCGCGCGCAGGCCTTTGTAGAGCTCGAGGTCGAGAACGGTGGCGTCGACCCGCTGCAAGTTCGTCGGCACGTTCACCGAGGCCGAGTTGAAGAACGTCGTGTGCGAGACCGACGCGCTCGCATGCAGGCCATCACCGAAGCCACGCACCCCATCGAATGCGCGCAGGCTCCACTCGTTCGCCTCGACCAGCGCGCCCCGGCGTTTGAGCTCGGCCTCGGTCGGCAACGGTTTCGGGGCTTCGGGGGGCTTCGGCGCCTCACGCGAGACGTTGAAGCGGTCGCCGACACGAACGTTGAGCCCCTGACAGCGGGCGGAGTGCTCGGCCACCGAAACGACGTTGCAGCTGCCCGAGGAGCGCCCACCGCGCGTGAAGAGGAGCGGCTTGCCGACCTCGACCCCATCAGCGCTGCCGCGATCGACGAAAGCGAACTCGGTGCCGGCCCACGTCACCTCACCCGACGCCTTGATGACGGGGGCGCGTGGTTTGGCGGGTGGTCGTGGCTGCGCTCGCGGCGAACTCTTCTTCGGGCCCGCGAGGGCTTCGAACGCGACGAGCGTCAGGAGCGCGAGCAAGCGGCTCATTGCACCCTCGCCGGCTGATGACACTGGGAGCAGCGCTGGCTGTCACACTGGTACCCGACGACGTTGACGTGCTGACGGTCGGTCGCGGTGGCGCCGTTGGGCCCCGTGCACTGGTGGGTGTGGCAGGAGGCGCAGGCCGCGGTGCCCGTTCGACACAGGCCCGGAGTTCCGGTTCCTGCGAGCGTGGTGTGGCAAGCCTGACACCCGATGCCTGCGTGCACGCCGCCATTGATGGGGAAGCAGCGATCGTGGTCGGGCATCAACGCAGGAGAGAAGCGCAGTGGGCCATGACACTCGCGGCACGAACGCTGCTCGTAGCCGAGCACGAGATGATCAGCCGCGCGGCCGCGGGTGCGGGCGGCGTCGCCGAGGTGACAGCCCGCGCAGTCGACGGTGGCGCGAGAGAACCGGCGCTCTCTCGCTTCCGCGTGGCACTCGACGCAGGGCAGGCTCGCGTGCGCGCCGAACAGCGGGAAGTTGGTGCGCCGGTGCGCCTCGGCGTCGAGCCGCGAGCTCCAATCAGCCGTGTCGTGGCAGCCTTCACAGCGCGCCCCCAGATCTCCACCGTGAACGTCGCGATGACAGCCGGCGCACGCGCGCACGAGCGGCGTCTTGAAGTCCTTCACATGGCAAGATTTGCAGACAACGTGCTTGTGCTGCCCGGTCAGCGGGAAGCCGGTGCGGTCGTGATTGAAACGAACGTCCGTCCACCCCGAGGTGCCGTGGCACGAGGCGCAGGCCGTGTCGCCGGCGTGGCCCTTCTTCGACGTCATCATCGTCGCGAGCGATGGAATGACGAACGGCCGCCCGCCATCGGTGGTGGCGACACCGGCATCGGGCGCAGCGAGGAGCACCAGGACGAACGCCATCATGGCTCGAACCCCTTGAACGCGCCCTCGTGGAAGTCGGCGTGGCAGCCTTCACAGGTGGTGGGCAGCGGCTTGTACTGCACCGTGCTGACGGTACTGGCGACCGGCACCTTGCGGTGACAGGCCTCGCACTTCGCCTTCGCGTGCTCACCATCGAGCAGGAACTCGGTGAACGGCGGCTGGTGCTCGAACTTCGACGGCTTGAACGCCTTCGCGCCGTGACAGCGCTCACACTCCACCGGGCCCACCTTCGAGAACTGGCCGGCGTGTTCGTCGGCGTGGCACGAGCGGCAGGTGACCTCGAGCGGCTTGTATCGAACTGGCTGATTGGGACCGGCAGGCGTGTGACACTTCGAACACGCGACCTTCTCGTGCGCGCCGTCGAGCGCGAAGCGGGAGCTCTTGTCGTGGTCGAAGGTGAGGTGCCTGAAGCTGGTCACGTCGTGACATGCGACACAACCCTTCGCGATGTCTTTGAACTGGCCCTTGTGCGGGTCTGCGTGGCAGCTCTCGCAGGTCTCGAGGGGCTTCGTGAAGTCGAAGAGCGCCAGGCTGAACAGCTCCTGCCGCCCACGCCGCTTCAGGTCGACGAGCGTGGCTTTGGGCACCTTCGCCTTCAGCGCTTCGTTCTTCTCATGACAGCTGTTGCAGGCGACGGCCTGGTGGGCACCCTCGAGCGGGTAGCGCGTCTTCGCGTGGGCCTCGAAGCCATAGATGACGGGGGTGAAGCCCTGCTCGGTGTGGCACTCCTTGCACTCTGGAGCCGGCTTGCCGATCTGCAGCAACTGCCCCTCGTGGCCATCGGGGTGACAGTCTGCACACGTCTCGTGTTTGAGGCCCTTGAACTTCGGCGGAATGCCGGGGAACGGGCCGTGGCAGGTCTTGCAGTCGACGTCGACGTGGGCGCCCTTCAGGGGGAAGTCGGTCTTCTCGTGAAACGCGCGCTCGCCGCTCACGTTGCGCAGCACGTTCCACCCGTCGGTGACGTGACAGCTCTGACAGCGCAGGCCGAACCGGCCCTCGTGCGGGTCTTTGTGACAATCGAGACAGCTCGCGTGGGTGATGGGCGCGAAGCGCAAGAACGTCTCTGACTTCGGGCCGAGCAGCCCGCCACCGTGTGGCTCCGAGTCCTTGTCCGAGGGGTGGCACTCGGCGCACTTCACCTTCGCGTGTTTGCCGCGCAGCGGATACTTCGTGTCATTGTGATTGAAGCCCGGTGCCGGCTTCCACGCCTTCTCGACGTGACAGAATTCGCAGTCTTCCTGCTGCTGGCCGCGGTGCTCGTCGAAGTGGCAGGTGGTGCAGACGGTGGAGAGGCCCAGGCGCGTCGTCGGCCGTTTCTCCATCAAGGTGCGAACCGTCGCCGTCTGCACGAACTTCGAGACATGGCAGGAATTGCATTTGGCCGGGCCGTGCGCGCCTTTGAGCGCCCAACCCGTCTTCGCGTGGTTGAAGGCCTTCTCGCCCTGAGGGCCCCAGTCGACGAGCGCGTGGTTCTCACCCTGGTGCTCGTGGTGACACGTCTCGCAGGCGCGCTTGTCGTTGGTGATGCGGCCGTGAAAGCCGGCGCCCTTGTCGATGCGCGGCGCGAGCTCGGTGTGACAGTCGAGGCACGCCTCCTGGCTCAACTGACCGCCGACGGGGTGGCACCTCGTACACGCCCCGAGCCCGGAGAGGTTGCTGTGGGCCTTCGCGAGGTCACCCGGCGAGAACAGGTCTGCGCGCGCAGGCAGCGCCACGACGGCGAGGAGCAGCACCACCCTGCGAGCGCTCACTTGAGGATCCACCGATAGCCGAGCATCAACGACACGCCGATGTGCCCTGCGATGAGAATGACGAGGAGGATCGCCAGCACGACGTGAAACACGCGCCACACGCTCATCACGCGCTTGAGGGAGCGGAAGAAGGCGACCTGGCTCTGCAGGCGCCGCAGCGCCGAGAAGTCTTTGCGGAACTCACGGCCGTGCGCCGGCGTGGGGAACAGGTGCCACACCTGCCGCAGCCGCAGGTAGTCGTTCACCCAGCGCGTGGGCAGGTGCGCGAAGAAGGCGAGGAGCGAGTCTTCGGGCGGCTTGTGCTCGGCCATGTCGAGCATGCTGCGCACCGACTCGGGCAGCTCGAGCCGCTGCACCTCGCCCTCGAGGCGCTCGCCCTGCTGCTTCCACCGCCGCGACACCGCGTCGAACTCGTCTGACTTCGCGTCAGAGGGCACCAGCGCGTACAGGAACCGCCCGATGATGCCCGTGACGACCACCACCGTCATGGCCGCCGCCGTGAGCGTCGCCAGCTGGTTCTTCGTCTGGAACGCCGCGTGGAAAACGATCACGAGCGGGCTCAAGAAGCCGACGAACTGGTGAAACGTGAGCCAGGTGCGAATCGTGCTGAAGCCCTTGAGCCGCTCCCAGCGTTTGCGAATCGCGTAGATGAAGTTCGACATCATCACGAGGGTCGCGACGATGCCGACGCCGTGGCCCCAGGGGCCGGCAGGCTTGAGGAACGCGTGGCCCGGGTGGTGGAGCCGAGAGGCGACCGGCATGCGGTAGTAGTCCTGGCCCACCACGAAGAGCGCCGCGACGATGAGCGCGCCGAGCACGAAGAGGGCGAACGAGAGCCGGCGGTGCTTCTTCTCCGAGGCATCTTTCAGCGCGCTGCCTCGTTTGGCCTTCGCGCCCAGCGCCTCGCCGTGCAGCCGCGTGAGGCTCACCCCGCACTTCTTCAGGAACTCCGTCGGCAGCTCGCCACCCAGACACGCGATGACGAAGTCGTTGGGCAGGTCGAGCTGCTTGCCCTCGTACTCGAGCGTGAGCGAGCGCACCTTCACGGCCTTCACCTGCGAGGCCATGAACGCGAAGACGCGGCCCTGGTCGACGAGCTCTTTGAAGCGCTTCTTGTTCGCTTCGCGCGCCTTGCCGAACTCGGGCTGGCGGTAGCTGAGCGAGACCTCGGCGTCGGTCTCGTCGGCGATCTGAATCGCGGCCTCGAGCGCGGCGTCGCCACCGCCCACCACCAGCACGCGCGCGCCTTCGTACTGCTGCGGGTCGATGAGGCGGTAGGTGACCTTGTTGTCGAGCTCTTCTCCGGGAACGCCGAGCTTTCGAGGCGTGCCGCGGCGGCCGATGGCGAGCACCACCTTCTTGCCCTTCACCGGCCCCTTCGTGGTGTTGACGATGAAGGCGCCGTCTTCGCCCTCGATGCTCTCGACCTTGACGCCGGTGTGAACCTTGAAGCCACCCTTCTGAACGGCCTTCTCCCAGCTCTCGAGCAGCTGCTCCTTCGAGATGAGCGAGTCGCCGAACTTTCCGTAGAACGGCAGGTCGACCTTCTCGCTCATCACCACCTTCTGACGTGGGTAGTGGGCGATGGTGCCGCCCATCGTCTCCTGGTCGAGCACGTGAAAGGTGAGGCCCTGCTCCTTGAGGCCGAGCGCGGTGGCGAGCCCCGAGGGGCCGGCGCCGACCACGATGACGTCGGCGATGTCTTTGGGAGCGTCTTTCAGCTTCGGCCCGAGGTGCCGCGCGACCTGCAGGCCCTGGGTGATGGCGTTCTTGATGAGGCCCATGCCGCCGAGCTCACCGACGATGTGCAGGCCCTTTCGGCTCGTCTCGAAGAACTCGTCGACCTCGGGCAAATCGACGCCGCGCTTCTCGGAGCCGAACACCAGCGTGATGGCGTTGACGGGGCACTCGAGCGCGCACTTGCCGTGGCCGATGCACGCGCTGGGGCTGACGAGCGCCGCCTTGCCGTCGACGACGCCGAGAATGTCGCCTTCGGGGCACACCGACAGACACGAGAGGCTGCCGATGCAGCGGTCGGGGTCGATGATGGGGTGCAGCGTCATCGGCTCGGCGCGGCCTTCTTTGACTGCCGTGGCCAGCGCAACCGCGTCGGCCGCCTCGCGCTTCGAGCGCCGGCGCATCATGAACCAGCCGATGCCGAGGCCGATCACCAGCAGGGCGCCGAGAATCAGCCCGTCCAACAGCATGACGGCCGACAGCACGGGAGCGAGGGAGGCCTGCGCGAGCATCACGTTCGAGGGCGATTGACCGACATCAATGAACTGCGTGGCAGTGGAATGACGGTGTCAGACCCGCCAGACACCGAATCGGCCACCGACGCACTCCCGCGAATCTTCTTGGAAGTTGAGAGCAACGGCTCAGAGGGTAGTGTGCCGCGCGTGCGATCACTCGTCCTGCTGCTCGTGATGGTGGCCACGGTCTCCCATGCCGACAACACCGCTGACGAGGCCGACATCGCGTTCTCGCGGGGCGTTCAGGCGTACACGAAACGCGACTACGAAGGCGCGCTCTCGAACTACTTCCTCTCGTACCGGCTGGTGCCGAACCGCAACGTGCTCTTCAACATCGCGCGCTGCTTCGAGGCGCTCAACCGGCCCGATGAGGCGTACCGCTACTGGCACGACCTCTCGGTCGACCCGACGCTGCCGAACGATGACAAGAAAGACGTGAAGGCGGCGCTGGCGCGCCTCGCCCCACAGGTGGCGTTGATCACCGTGACGGCGGCTCCGACGGAAGGCGAGCTGTTCGTCGACCGCGAAGACCTCGGCAGCAGAGGCAAGACGCCACAGACGGTCGCGGTGAAGCCGGGCGCGCACGTGGTGCTGTTGAAGGCAGACGGGTTCCGTCCGGGCCAGGCGAAGGTGACGGCCGTGAAGGGCCGTGAAGCGAAGGTGACGGTCGAGCTGTCACGCATCGTGGGCACCGTCGAGCTGACGGGCACGCCTTCGGGCGCGGTGATTCGCGAGACGAACGACGGCCCCTCGCTGGGCTCGTTGCCGGCGAAGCTCGAGCTGACGCCAGGCCAGCGACTCTTCGTGGTGCAGGCGCCGGGGCACCTCCCACAGCAGGTGCTCGTCGACGTGAAGGCGGATCAAACGGTCACGGCGAAGGTGACGCTGCCCGAGAAGCCCAGGCCCACGGGCAAGGTCATCGTCACCGCCAACCGCGACGCGGCCGTCGTGCGCGTCGACGGAAAAGACTCGGGCTTCACGCCGGTCGTGCTGAACCTGAGCGAGGGCAAACACACGCTCGAGGTGACGAGCAGCGACGTGTCTCCGCTGCAGCAGACCATCGACGTGGTGGCCGACCAGGAGCTGCGCATCGCGGCCGACCTTCGCTACGCGCCGCCCAAGGTGACCGCCGCCAGCAAGCAGCTCTTGTCGGTCGACCAGGCGCCCGCGTCGATCACCGTCATCACGCGCGAAGAGATTCAGGCCTTCGGCTACCAGACGCTGCCTGAGGCGCTGCGCGCGGTGCGTGGCCTCTTCTTCACCGACGACCGCATCTACACGTACTTCGGCATTCGCGGCTTCTCGCCACCGGGCGATTTGAACGCGCGCATCCTCATCCTCTGGGACGGCCACCCCATCAACGACGTGTGGGCCGGTCAGGGCTTCTCGGCGCGCGACTTCGACGTCGATCTCACCGAGGTCGAGCGCATCGAAGTGGTGCGCGGCCCCGCGTCGCTGCTCTTCGGTACAGGGGCCTTCTTCGGCGTCATCAACGTCGTGCCGCGCCAACGCCTCACCAACCGCAACGTCGAGGGCGTGGTGGGCGCGGGCGGCCAGGGCGGCGTGAAGGCGCGCGTGACGGGCTCGCTCGGAGACGACGACCTGCAGGCCATCGTGTCTGCGGCGGGCTTCACCTCGACGGGCGCCGAGCTCACCGACCTCGGCTCTGCGGGCGTGATTCGGGGCCTCGACAGTGAGCGCGCCATCGGCGCGAACACGCGCGCGAGCTGGAAGGGCCTGTCGCTGACCGCCAAGTGGAACCAGCGCAAGAAGCTCATCCCCACCGCGCCACTCGGCGCGCAGCTGGGCGTGCCGGGCACCGAGTACACCGACGCGCGCGGCTACACCGAGCTGCGCTTCGAGAAGGAGTTCGCGTCTCGCTTCACGCTGACGGCGCGCGCGGCCTACGACGCGTCTCGCTACCGCGGCTGGTACGCGTCACTCGATGGCAACGGCGAGCGCGTGCGCAACACCGACACCGGCGGCGGCGACTGGTTCTCGGGCGAAGTGCGCGGCGGCCTGTTCCTCTTCGAGGGCAACCGGCTCACGCTCGGCGTCGAAGGCCAGCTGCAGCTCGCCTACCAGCAGCCCGTGGGCGTGCCCGTGCAGGACAACAAGACCCGCACCGTCTTCTCAGCCACGCTGCTCGACGAGTGGCAGCTGTGGAACAACCGGCTCTTCCTGCAGGCCGGCGTGCGCGTCGACAAGTACAACGACGTCGGTGAGTTCGCGCTGTCTCCGCGTGGCGCCGTGGTGGCGAGGCTGTACGAGTCGGGTTTGACGAAGCTGGTGGTGGGCCGCGCGTTCCGTGCGCCGACCATCTACGAGCTGTACTTCAACGACCCCGCGGGCTCGACGCTCGCGCCGCCGCCCGGCTCGCTCACGCCCGAGTACATCACCACCTTCGAGCTCGAGCACTCGCACAACTTCACGCCCGAGCTGCGCGCGTCGCTCAGCGGCTACTACAACCTCATCGACCGCCTCGTGACGCTCACCGAGGAGTCGGCCGAGGTGCCCCGCTGCGTCGACGGCACCTCGCAGTGCTTCGTGTACCAGAACAACACGCGAGGCCTGACCGCGCTCGGCGCCGAGGCACAGCTGCGCTGGCAGCCGGGCCGCTTCACGCTCGTCGAGGGCACGTACTCGTTCGTCGTGCTGGGCGGGCCCGGCGTGGCCGATGCGCCCGCGTACCCGACGCACCTCGCTTCTGCGCGCGCGATGATTCCGCTGAAAGAGGGGCTCGTTCGGCTCTCGGGGCAGGCGACGTACCAGTCGGGCCGACGCGAGCGCGAATCGACGATGGCGTTCGGAGAGTCACTGCTGCTGAACTTCGGCCTCTCGGGCGACTACGGGCCGGTGCGCTACTTCGCGGGCGTGCAGAACCTGCTCGACCAGCGCTACCTCTTGCCCGTCGTGAGCGAGGTCGGCGCCGGCGTGATTCCGCAGTACGGCCGCACGTTCTGGATCGAGCTGGGCGCGGGCTTCTGACGGCTCAACCACCGGCCGAGGTGTAGCGCCGCAGGCTGAGCAGCCACACGGCGCGCGCCACGATGGCGAAGACGCCGGCGCCGATGATGCTGCCGACCAACGACGTCCACGGCAGGCGGCCCAGCAGCGCCTCGGCTGGCATCGTCGTCATCACCACCAGCGGAATCACGAAGGTGAAGACGACGCGGAACACGCCGCGGAAGACGCTCGCGGGCCAGCGGGCGGCGTCGAAGATGCTGGTGAAGAGCGAGCTCAAGTTGTCGACCTTCACGGCGTAGAAGCTGACGCTGACGATGAGCAGCCACAGGGAATACAGCAGCGCGGTGGCGACCAGCAGCAACAGCAGCGCCTCGAGAACGCCGAGCAGCGACGGCCCGTGGCCCAGCTCACGAAAGCCCAGCCCGAAGACGATGCTGGCGTGAATGAGCCCGGCGGCGCGCCAGAGCTGAAAGCGGGCCGTCGACACCAGCAACTGCGCGTCGTGCGGCTTGAGCAACACGAAGTCGAGCGTGCCTTTGCGAACGTGGTCGAGCACCGACGACAACGATGGCGAGATGGCGCCATCGATGACGGCCTGCAGGGTGATGAAGCAGCCGACGACGAGCAGCGTCTCGCCGAACGTCCACCCCGGTACGCCCTGCGCTGACGAGGCACCTCCGTACACGACGAAGAGCGGCAGCACGGCCGCGACCGTCCAGAAAAGCCCGATGACGAGGTCGAGCACGAAGTCGAGGCGGTACTGCACCGCGAGCATGACCGACGCCTTCAGCTGAACCTTGAGCAGCTCGAGCGCGCGGCGCATGTCAGCCTCCGAACGCCTGGAAGCGCTGCACGCCGCGCGTCCACAAGAGGGTCGCCAGCGCGCCGAGCCCCGAGACCCACGCCACCTGCGCGCCCACGAGCCTGAGCGCGTCGTCGAAGCCGAGGCGGCCAGTCATCAGCTCGACCGGAAGCGCGAGCACGTAGCGAAACGGCAACCACGCGGCGACGTCGCGCAGCCACGGCGGGAAGAAGTCGAGCGGCACGAGGTAGCCAGAGAAGACGAAGAAGAGCGCGAACCACAGGTCCATCACGCGCAGCGAGCTGTCGAGCGTGAAGCTGAGCGCGCCCACGCAGACGTTGACGAGGAAGTTGATGGCCCAGGCGCTGAAGATGGTGAAGGGCAACAGCGCCCACGCGCGCCAGTCGGTCGCGAGCGCGTCGCGGTGCGTGGCGACGAGGAAGATGGCGACCGGCAACGTCACCAGCCCACGCAGCGGCAGGTAGGCGAGGTTCGAGGTGGCGAACGCGACGATGGGGTTGAGCGGGCGCAACAGCCGCAGCGCGAGCGTGCCCTGACGCACCTCGAAGTTGATCTCCCACGCGGCCCACGCGGCGACGAGCTGCCGCACGATGAAGACGCTGAGGAAGTAGCTGATGAAGGTGGCGCTGCTCCAGCTGGCGCCGAGCTGGCCCTGCACCGGCGCGACGTCGGCGATGCTCGTCCACAAGAGCATCATCACCAGCGGCATCGTCGTCGAGAGCACCCAGACGACCATCTCGGTACGGTAGGCAGCCGCCTCGGCGAAGCCGACCTTGAGCAGCGTGGGAATCGCGCGAAGGCTCACGCGGCCCTCGTGACGAGCGCGAACTGCTCGACGATGAACTGCGCGACGGCGGCGACGGCCGGGCGCTTCGAGGCCGCCACACTCGAGACCAGCCACGTCGCGCGCGGTGGCAGCTTCGGCACGTCGAAGAGGTACTGGAGCTCGGGTTCACGAGCCGCCCACGCAGTCGTCACGGCGACCAGCCCATGCCCCTTCTTCCCCGCCATCACCAGCGCCGGGAAGCTGTTGCTGACGAACACGGGCACGACGCCGCGCTGGGCTGCGAGCCATCGGCCTTCGGGAAGCCCGGCGAGCTCTCCGCCCGGCAACACGACGCGGTGACCGGCCAGCGCCGTGCTCGACTTCACCGGCCCGTGCGCCGACAGGTAGCCACGAGACGCGTACACCGCGACGCGGGAGCGATTCACACACCGCGCCTTCAGGTTCGCCCCACGCAGCGGGTCGAGGCGCAGCGCGAGGTCGGCTTCTCCCTTCGTCAGGTCGAGCCGCTGATTGCCACCGAGCAGCTCGAGGCAGAGGCCGGGGTGACGCTCGACCAATTGCAGCAGGCCGTGCTCGACGAGGAATGGAGCCATGGCCTCGGTTGCGGCGAGGCGAACGGTGCCGACGACCTCGCGCTCGGGCGTGGCGGTGGCGAGCAACGCGCGGGCTTCGGTCTCCATGCGGCTGGCGTGCTCGAGCGCGCGGTGGCCCTCGTCGGTGAGCGTGAGCCCGTCGCGGTTGCGGTGGAAGAGTGAGACGCCAAGGCGCCGCTCGAGCGCGCCGAGCCTGCGGCCGACGGTGGTGCGGTCGACGTTCAGCTGCTTCGAGGCGCCCTGCAGCGTGCCGGTGCGGGCGACCGCCGAGAAGACCTGCAGCATGTCCCAATCCATGGTGTGCACCATTGCACAGCAGGCGTGCACCGGCGCGCATCGACGAACCGGGGCTCGGAGCGCACGTTGGCGGCATGACGACGATGCGTTCGGTGATGCTGACGAGGCAGGGTGGACCCGAGGTGCTCGAGGTGGTCGAGCTTCCGCTGCCGGTGCCGGGGCCTGGCGAGGTGCGGGTGAAGGTGCTCGCGACGGGTGTGGGCTCGACCGACGTGACGATGCGGCGGGGCAGCTACCCGTACGCGCCGAAGCTTCCCTTCGTGCCGGGCTACGAGTCGGTCGGGCGCGTCGACGCGGTGGGGGCAGGTGTCTCGAGCTTGAAGGAAGGCGACCGCGTGTGCGCGCTGCTGGTGCACGGCGGCTACTCGACGCACGTCGTTCGCGGGGCGGAGCACTGGGTGAAGGTGCCCGATGGTCTCGATGACGCGCAGGTGGTCTCGCTCATCCTCAACTACGTGACGGCGTTTCAGATGATCCACCGTGAGGCGAAGCTGAAGCGTGGCCACTGGGCGCTGGTGAACGCGGCGAACGGTGGCGTCGGACAGGCGCTGCTCGACCTGCTGAGGGCCGAAGGCGTTCATGCCATCGGCGCAGCGTCGGCGGCGCGGCACGCACTCGTTCAGCGCTACGGGGCGCTTCCCATCGAGGGCCGCAGCGCTCCGCTCGACGTCGGCGTGCACGCGGTGAGACCCGAAGGTGTCGATGCAGCGTTCGATGGGGTCGGTGGCGCGCAGACCGGCCAGTGCGTTCGTTCGACGCGCGCTGGTGGAACGACGGTCTGGTACGGGTTCATGGGGGCGACGGGAGTTCCCGCGCTGCTTCGTTCAGCGGGCGCGTGCTTCATCGGCTCGAAGCTGACCGGGCGACGCGGCACCTTCTACGGAATCACCCGGCTCTACCGAAAAGACCCGACGCCCTTTCGGGAAGACCTGCCGAAGCTGTTCGAGCTGCTGGCCCAGAAGAAGATCGCTCCGAAGATCGCGCTGACGTTGCCGCTCCTCGACGCGCGCCAGGCGAACGAGCGGCTCGAAGCGGGGAACATCGAGGGGAAGATCGTGCTGGCCGGTCCCGCGTGAACTGTCCAATCCACCGGTCGGCACGCCGCCGAGACGCGAAAGCCCCCGAAACGTCAGCGCCGCGCGATTGGTCCCACCGTTGCTTTGCCGCGCCGCATGTCCCCTCCTCCCGTTGGTCGTCGCGTCGCGCCCACCCTCGTCACTGACCCTGAACCGGCCCCCGCTGCTCAGCCGCCACCACCGCCTTCCAGCGATCGCTCCGTCGTTGAGCCCTGGCGCGCAACGACTCCCTTGCGAGCCACTGAGCAAGCATCACCGCTCGACGCTCGGTTGCCCCACCTGCTCGCGAACCTCGACACCACGCGTTCGGGTTCGACGGTCGTCGCGCACTCACTCAAACAGGCCCTCACCGGAGCGCTCATCGCCCCGAAGGCAGACGACCACGCCCGTCTGACGCGTGCTCTCGACGCGCTCGAGCCCATGCTTCAGGCTGGTCGCGGCCCCGCGCTCGAAGGACTCCGTGAGCTGCTCGCCGCGTTGCCACGACTTGGCGTGAAGCCGAGCGCGGAGACCGTGGAGGCCATTCGCGCGGCGTTGTCACAGCTCGAGAACGTGTCTGCCGAGGCAGCGCTCGAGTCGGCGACCGCCTTGTCGAAGCGCGCCGAGCTTCCGCCAGAGGCCGTGCGTGATGTCGCCCAGCTCGCCTGGCTGCTGAACCTGGGCAACGAGACTCAACGGTCTGAGGCAGTGATGCGGGTGCTGCTGCTTCCCGCTGGTGGCGCGATGGGAGCGCTCGCGGAGAAGGCGCGCGAGGTCGTGCTCCATGACAACTCGACCGTCGTCACCTTCAACGCCGACCAGAAGCGAGCGCTGAAGGAGCTGATGGCAGCGTGGCCGACAGCGTCGAGCGCCAGGAGGGGCGAGCTGATGCGAACACACGCCAAACTCTTCAACGCACTCGAGCGTTCGCTCGGCGGCGCCATGGTTGGAGCGACTCCTCGGTTTACGGACGAGCAGACCTCACGCGGCAACCCGCTGCCTGCATGGCTGAGTGACCCACGCACGACGACCCTGGCGAACGATCTCGCAGTTCTCGAAGGCGCCAAACGCGAGCTGACGCGGTTGAATGGAGCGACCCGATGAACCGGTTACTGCCCATGCTGGTCCTTCTCCTCGTCGCGTGCCCAGCACCGACACCGCCCCCTCCAGCAGCGCCAGCCTGGGACGAGCAGCAGGATCGTGAGATGCGTGCCGCGCTCGCGAAGCTGCTCCACCTGCCGCCGGAGGTCGCCGCGCGCCTGCGCCGTGCCGAGGGCCGGCTTCACTGTGGCGAGTATCTCGATGACGTGAAGAAGGTCGGGTTCATCGTCGCGCCCGTCGGTGATGGCTACGAACTCGACGCGATGGGCAGCCCGCCCAAACCCACCAGCCGCTGCAAGACCTACGACGACTTCATTCAGGAGCAGCCGAAGACGAAGTGACCCCTCATCGATGCGCAGCGAAGAACGCAGGTAGCTCGAGCACGCCCGCCTCGAGCCACTCGTGGCCTTTGCCCGCCACGGTCACGGTCTTCACCTCGACGCCCTGCCCCACCAGCTTCGCCTCGTACGTGCGCATGGTTCCGATGGGCACGACCGCGTCGGACTCGCCGTGAAGGAACAACGTCGGTGGGTGATCAGCGGGCAGCGAATCGGGCACCACACAGATCGGCCCACCACACGTCGCCCATGACGCCGAGTGCACCGCGAGCGCCTTGAAGCGGCCCGCGTACGAGAGCGCCATGCGGCTCGTCATGTAGCCACCGCTCGAGATGCCGCCCGCGTACAGCTTCGTCGCGTCGAGCGGACCGAACGTGCCCGCGCCGACACCGTCGAGCAGCGCCACCATGAAGTGGTGATCAGGCGCGTTGCTCCACATCACCGACCACTGCGGAATGTTCGTGTCCCAATACGTCGTGCCGCCGTAGCGCACCTCGGGCGTCACCACCGCGAAGCCCGCGTCGAGCAACGAGCGCACGGTCGAGGTCTGCCAGAACGCGCCGATGGGGTCTGACGGCACCGCGCTCCACGACAGCTGCGCGCTGTAGAGCGAGCCCTGAAAGAGGAACACCGTCGGCCAACCGCTCGTCGGCGCGACACCAGCGGGAACACCGACGTGTACGACGCGCTTGAACGGTACCGGCTGCGCGACCGCGACCTCGAACGTGCGATGCGCGCACGACAGCCGCTCACCCTCGATTGCGCAGGGCTGAACTCCGGCATCGAAACTCGGCACGCCAGTATCGAGTTCGACCGGCTTCTCCGGTGCGCAGGCGATGGCCACGAACGACACGATGAGCCAGCACGAGCGCATGAAGACGACGTAGCGCAACTCGCGCGACTATACCCACTCCCCATGGCGAACCCGCTCGTCTCCGACCGTTTCATCGAGTTCCTCCTCTTCGACGTGCTCGACGCCGAGGCGCTCTGCCGGCTGCCGTACTTCGCGGATCACTCGAAGGCGACGTTCGCGCCCTGGCTCGCGGCGTGCCGGCGGGTCGCGCGAGAGGTGCTGTGGCCGACGTACAAGCCGATGGATGACGCTCCGCCGCGCTTCGAGAACGGGCGCGTCTTCGTGCACCCGACGATGAAGCAGTGCTGGAGAGAGCTCGTCGACCTGGGCGTGTTGTCGGCGTCGCGACCCGCTGAAGTCGGCGGCCAGCAACTCCCCCTCACCGTCGCCACGCTCTCGCACGCGTACCTCATGGCGGGAAATCTCTCGGCCTACGGCTACGCAGGGCTCACCACCGGCGCGGCGCACCTCATCGAGGCGTTCGGCACCGACGACGTGAAGTCGATGTTTCTCTCGGCGATGTACGAAGGCCGCTGGACCGGCACGATGGCACTCACGGAGCCACAGGCCGGCTCGAGCCTCGCCGACGTGAAGTCGACCGCCACGCCGAAGGGCGATCGCTATCTGCTCAAGGGCAGCAAGATCTTCATCTCGGGCGGCGACCAGGACGTCACCGAGAACATCGTGCACCTGGTGCTCGCGCGCATCGACGGGGCTCCGGCTGGCACGAAGGGCATCTCGTTGTTCGCGGTGCCGAAGAAGCGGCTCGAGAACGGCGCGCTCGTCGACAACGACGTCACGGTCGCGGGCGTCATCCACAAGATCGGGTGGAAGGGCCTGCCCAGCCTCGCGCTCTCGTTCGGCGACGAGAACGACTGTCACGGCTGGCTCGTCGGCCCCGCGCATCAGGGCCTCAAGTGCATGTTCCAGATGATGAACGAGGCGCGGCTGATGGTGGGCGTGAACGCGGCGGCCACGGCGTCGGTCGCGTTCCACGAGTCGCTCGCCTACGCGCGGGAGCGCAAGCAGGGCCGGCCGCTCGGTGTGATCGACGCGACGACGCCGCCGGTTCCGTTGACCGAGCACCCCGACGCGCGCCGCATGCTCTTGCGACAGAAGGCCATCGTCGAAGGCAGCCTCACGCTCATCGGGCTCGCCGCGAAGTTCGCCGATCTCTCCGAGCACGCGACCGACGCCGAGACACGCGCCGAGGCAAAGCTGCTGCTCGATCTGCTCACGCCCATCGCGAAGACCTTCCCCGCCGAGAAGGGCTTCGAGGCCAACGCGCTCGCGCTGCAGCTGCACGGCGGCTACGGCTACTCGAGCGAGTACCTGCCCGAGTCGTGGCTGCGAGATCAGAAGCTCAACACCATTCACGAAGGCACCACGACGATTCAGGGGCTCGATCTGCTCGGCCGGAAAGTCGTCGCGGGTGGTGGAGCGGCGTTGATGGCGCTCGAGCAGCGCGTGCGCGCGAGCATCGCTTCGGCAGAAGGCGCGGGGCTCTCGTTCGCGAAGACGCTCTCGACCGCGATGAACGAGCTGGTGCGCGTGACGGCGACGCTTGGAGGCCGAGGCGCGTCGGGTGACGTACTCGGCATGCTCGGGCACTCCGCAGACTTCATGGAGCTCGCTTCGACGGTCGTCGTTGGCTGGGCGTGGCTCGAGCTTGCGGTGCGAGCGGCGGGGAAAGCGGACGACTTCTCGACCGGCCTCGTGCAGGCGGCGAAGTACTGGCTGCTCACCGAAGTGCCGCGCACCACGCACCTCGCGCACCTGTGCGAGATCAACGAGTCGAGCTACCTCGAAGTGAAAGACTCCCAGCTCGATGGCTGAACGAGGAGCGCACATGCGAATCGCCCTGCTGAGTCTGGTCGCGAGCGTGAGTGGTTGTTTCTGCATCGACACCTGCCCGCGGGCGAACAACTTCGAGCAGGTGAGCCTGACGAACGAACCGGTGGCTGATGCTGGCGTGCTCTCACTCAGCTTCACGCGCAGCGCGGCGAACCTTCCCGACCCGTACTACGCCGCAGCGTCGCCGGGCCTGTTGAACGGCATCGAGATGCTCGACGCGGGCTGGGTCGTTCCCACTGGAGTCATCTTCTCCTCGCCCAATCGGCTCGACGTCTCGCTTCCGCGTCCCATCGGCGACGCCGTGAAGTTCCGCGTCGGCTTCCCCGACCGGCGAAAGTTCATTCAGTGCTCTCACCCAGGTTCCGACGACTTTTTCCTGCTCGAGGTCGGCTTCGAGCGCTCGGCGATGCCCACGTTCAGCTGGAGCCAGAGCGTCGACATCGGCCCCATCTGACCACGAGGTGTCAGGCCCACGCGGGCAAGCCACTGACGGGGTGACGTTCATCGACCACGTGTCGCGCGGCGTCTCGTCCACGAATCGGCGTTGGCACGAATCGCGCTGGCCGGAATCGGCCCCGCACTCACGCGCGGTCACACACCCACAGGGAGCAACCCATGAAACGCCTCGCACTCGTCGTCGCCGTCGCCTCGTTCAGCGCCTTCGCTGGAGAACCCACGCAGCCGCCCACCACCACGGCTCCCGTCGCGAAGAAGAAGTCATTGTCGACGGCCGAGGTGAAGAGCGTTGGATCGATCGGCAACGTCTTCGGTACAGGCTCGCTCGGCACGGGGTCGCTCGGCACGCGCGGCAGCGGCACCTCCAGCAAGACCGCGACGACCACGCCGACGAAGTAACGATCAGAAGACCACTTCAGCCCAGGGCACCGTCCACACGGCCGGGTGTGCCAGACGGTGCCCGCTGAAGCCGTCGTCTCCATACGCAGTGCCGTGATCAGACCCGAGCAGGCCGAGCGTCTTGCCGCGCTTCGCGAACGCTTCGAACAACGGCGGCAGCTGCGAGTCGACGTACCGCAGCGCCGCGGCGTGGCTTGCCTTCGAGTCCTCCGTCGCGCCGGGCAGGTAGTGCTTGTTCGGCTGATGCAGCGCCGAGACGTTGATGAAGAGAAACACGCGCTCCTGCACGGCCGCGAGGCGTTCACACGCGAGCCGCACCTGATGCTCCGTGGAGCGCGGCTCCGTCACACCGGTCTGCGCGCTCCAGTGCGCCTCATCGAAGTAGCCGGGCAACACGCGGCCGAGCGGGTTCTCGGGGTTGAAGAAGCCGACGCCGCCGATGCAGATGGTGCGGTACCCGCGCGACTTGAAGCCGTGAATCAGATCGGGCGCGTCGAAGACGCACGTGTCGCCGGTCGTCGTCTCGCTGCCTCCGAACTGAATCGCGAATGGGCGCGGGTGACGGCCGGGCTTCGCAGGCGTGGGCAAAAACCCGGCGAAGAAGGCCTGATGTGCGGCGTACGTGAAGCTGCCCGGCGTGTGGCGTTCTTCCCAGCCAGTCGGTGGCAAGACGCGGGCGAGGTTCGGCGTCCGCCCTGCGCGCCACTCATCGGTTGCCACATCGTAACGAAGTGTATCGATGACGAGGAACAGCACGTCGTGCGAGCCGACGACGTCGTTCATGTTCACGGCACGACTCCGTAGCGCGCCAGCACCTCGAGAATGCGCGTGGTGCAGGTCGCGGTGTCGAGCGTCGACGTGTCCAGTGACAGGTCGGGCGTCGTGGGCGCTTCGTACGGATCGTCGACGCCCGTGAAGTGCTTGACCTCTCCCGCCAGGGCCTTCGCGTAGAGGCCCTTCGTGTCGCGCTTCAGCAAGGTCTCCATCGGCGCGTGCACGTGGACCTCGACGAACGCGACACCGTCTTTCAGCGCCGCGGCGCGCACTTCGTTCCGCGTGTCCGAGTACGGGCTGATGGCGGCGCCGATGGCCAGCACACCGTTTCGCGCGAGCATGCGACCGACCATGCCGATGCGCCGAATGTTGGTGTCGCGGTCCTCCTTCGAGAAGCCGAGGCCCTTCGAGAGCGTGGTGCGAATCTCGTCACCATCGAGCACCTCGATGCGGTGGTGCTTCTTCAACGCCTCTTCCACCGAGCGCGCGAGCGTCGACTTGCCGGCTCCAGACAGCCCCGTGAACCAGAGCAGCACGCCGTTCTGCGGCGTCGCCGGAGCGCTGACGTGCCGGCGCAGAATCTCGGCGATCTCGGGCCGCGTCACCTCGGCGGGGATCGGTCGGCCGCTGTGCAGCAACTCACGCAGCTGCGTTCCCGAGAGCGCGAGCTGCTCCGTCGCGGGATGCGGGCAGGTGCGTTGGGAGGCGACCGAGCCACAGGCGCGACAGAAGAACGTGGGATCGAACGCGAGCGGCGTGACACCGAGCTCGGCGAACGTGAAGCGCTTCACCAGCTGCTGCGCGGCGAGCGGTGGGTAGTACGAGCCGACGCCGGCGTGATCTCGACCGACGATGAGGTGCGTGACGCCGTAGTTCTTCCGCACGAGCACGTGAAAGAGCGCCTCGCGCGGGCCTGCGTAGCGCATGGCTGCGGGGAACGCGGCGAGCACCGTGCGCGTGGTCGGGTAGTAGCCCTTCACCAGCGCCTCGTAGCTCTCGAAGCGCGCGGCGGCGGGCACGTCATCTTTCTTCGTCTCACCGACGAGCGGATGCAGCACCAGGCCGTCGCAGACCTCGAGGGCGATCTTGGTCAGCGCTTCATGCGCGCGGTGAATCGGGTTGCGGGTCTGAAAGCCGGCCACCGTCGTCCAGCCACGCTTCGCGATCTCTTCCCGCATCGCGCGCGGCGTGACGCGGTACTGCTGAAACGTCTGCGACGGAAGTGGAGCGACCTCCACCTCGCCTCCGATGAGCGTGGTCAGCTGCTCCATCAAGACCGCGACGCCGGGGTGCGCGACGTCTTCAGTGCCGAACACGTGCCGCGCTTCGTGCTTCGGATCTCTCGAGTACCGCGACGTGATGGACATCACCGCCCACTCACGGCCCGCGTCGTCACAGAGCACGACGGACTCACCGACGTTCGGCGCGTCTTTCACCGCGAGCGTGATCGGCAACGGCCAGACGGTTCCATCGGGCAGGCGCATCGACTCCACCACGGAGCGATACGCCGCCTCGTTCATGAACCCCGTCAGCGGAGACAACGCGCCGACGGCGAGCAGCTCGAGATCGTTGAGCGCCCGCGCGTCGACGGTGATTCGTTTGAGGCCCTTCGCTCGCGAGCCGAACTGCTCCTGCGAGACGAGGCGCTCCTGCAACACACCACCATGCGGCTGAGTCATGGCGGCGGAAGGTACCCTCTGCGCTTAGAGAGCGCCCTTCTGATCGAGCACCCACAGCGTCGCGGCGACGTCGGCCGGGCAGTCATAGATGCGCTGCGCATCGCTGGCAGTCGCCCACGACGAGCCACCCTTCTCGATCTTCCCGTTCTCGATGGTGGCCTGCGTGCTGCCGCCGATCTCGACGTACCACTTCGAGCCGCGCTTCACCGACTTGCCTTTCGTCGAGCCGCCCTTCTCGATGACGATCTCCGACGAGCCGTCTTTGTACGTGTACTGCGTGCTGCCGCTCTTCTCGACGCGACCGCTGTTGCACTTGTAGTCAGCAGCGAATGCGGGAACGGCGAGCGCGGCGACGAGGGCAATGACGAGCTTCTTCATGAGTATGGGCTCCAGGGTGTGAGGTGTGCGGTGGCTTGACCCGGCACCGCGAAACGAGGTGCAGAAATCGTTTCTCCCCTGAGAGGATGGGCGAATGACCTCTGAAGACGCGACGACGCTCGCGTGCCAGCAATGCAACGGCGCGCTGCAGGTCGGCCGGCTCGACAAGACCTCGACGTGCCCCTGGTGCGGCTCGGGCAACATCGTCAAACGCCCACCGCGCCCGGGCATGCCGCAGCCCTCGTTCGTCATCGGGTTCACCAAGTCCGCCGACGAGGTGAAGCGCGACGTGAAGGCGTGGTCGAAGCGTGTCTCGTTCTGGGCGCCGCGCGCGTTCGCGAAGCTCGAGGTCGAGCTGCTGCGGCCGGTGTACCTTCCCGCGTACCTCGTCAGCGGCGTCGTGAAGGGCCACTGGAGCGCTCGCGCCGGCTACGAGTACCGCACGCTCAAGACGCGCAACGGCAAGACCGAGATGGAGACCGAGACCGAATGGCACTCCGTCGGCGCCGACTACGCGCTGCGTGTGCATGACCTGCTCGTCTCGGCCTCTCAGCGCGTCAGCAACGGCGAGCTGCAGAAGCTCGAGCCGTACGACCTCGGCCGCCTCGCGCGCTACTCCGACGCCGCCATCGCCGGCTGGCCCGCCGAAGAGCCCGCGCGCGACGTGAGCTCGGTCGACGAGCCGCTGACGAACGAGGTCACCGCCGCGATGGAGCCCAGGCTGCGCGCCCTCGTGCCCGGAGAAGAGGTCTCTGATTTCAGCTTCACCAGCGCGCTCGTCGACCCGGCGTTCGCCACGGTGCTGGTGCCGGTGTGGACGATGATGGTGCGCTGGCACGAGACGAAGCCGCGCGTGCGCGTGTTGGTGAACGGCCAGACCGGTCAGGTGACGGGCAAGGTGCCGACGTCGTGGCTCAAGGTGACTGTGGCGGTGCTGCTCGTGCTCGCGGCGCTCGGCGGCGCCATCTGGTGGCTCTCACAGGAAGGGCGGCTGTCATGAGCGCGTGCGCCCGGTGTCACAGCGTGCTCGAGGCGGGCGACCTGCGCTGTCCCGTGTGTTCGCTCCCGCCGCCGGCATCCGAGCGCCCCGAGGCCGTCGCCTCGAAGGTGCTGCGCTGCAAGGAGTGCCACGCGGTGCTGCGCTACTCGGAGCAGCTCGCGAAGACGGTCTGCGGGTTCTGTGGCGCCGCGCTCGAGCTCGAGCTGTCGACCGACCCGATGGAGCACGCCGAGGCGTGGGTGCCCTTCACGGTCTCGAAGGCCGAAGCGACGAGCGCGCTGGTGGCGTGGCTGGGCAAGCGTGGCTTCTTTGCGCCGGGCGACCTCGCCGAGACCGCGAAGGTCGACAGCATGCACCCCGTCGCGTGGGCCGCATGGGTCGTCACCGGCTCCGCCAACGTCACCTACGGCACCGACGTGTATGGCGCGGGCCACAAGGCAACGTGGGGCCCCGGCACCGGCAACTTCTCGAAGGAGCTGAACCTCATCGTGCCCGCGACGAAGGGCCTCACCATCGAAGAGGTCGCCGGGCTCGGCCAGTACGACGTCACGAACGCGCAGCCCGAAGCGCTGGCCGACGTGCCGGGAGAGGACTTCGGCGTGACGCGCGCGAGCGCCCGGGCCCGCATTCTCGAGGGCGTGCGCGACGACGCGACGGTGGAGATCGATCGCCGGCACAAGGGCCTGCTGCGCAAGACGAAGCTCGACGTGATGCTGACGGGGCTCTTCACGAGACGGCTGCTGTTGCCGGTCTGGGTGCTCACCTACCGCTACGGCGGCGACAAGTTCCGCGTCGTCATTCACGGGCAGCGCGCGCGCACCGTCGTGGGCAAGTCACCCATCTCACCGTGGCGCGTGCTGGGAGCCGTCGCTGCGGCGCTCGGGCTGGTCGCGGCGTTGCTGGGTGCGCTCGAGCTGTACGAGCGACTGCACTGACGTCACTACTTCTTCTTGCCGGTCAGCGCCTCGGCCAGCTTCTGCACACCCCGCACGGAGCCGCGCGTGAGGGCGCCCTGCAGCTGCTCGGCCATACGCAGCTTCTTCGCCATGACGGCCCGCTTGCCCAACGCGGCGGCGTACTTCGCGGCCATCACCTCGGCGATGACGATGGCCGTCAACGCGGGCGGGCGGAAGTCCGTCACCTGGTCCCAGTACGTGCGGGCGAGCGCTTCGGCCTTCTCGGCGAGCGCGAACGCTTCGGCGGGTTCGGCCTTCTCCATCGCGACCAGGGCATCGAGCGCTTCACCGAGCTGCTTCGCCTGAGGTGAAGTCACCGCGTCGAAGGCCCGCCGGGCCGCGCGGAGCTTTCCCTTCGACAGCCCCTTCGTCAGCTCGACACGCACGGCCTCGAGCGCTGCTTCGTCGTTCATCGAATGTCTCTGCTGGGGTTTCGCTCGAGAATGCCGGCGCCGAAGACCTGCTCGAGGCCGAGGTACTCGAGGTGCACGTAGCCGATGTGACAGCCGCACGTGGCCGCGCTGCACGGCCGTGGCTTCAGCACCTGCTCGAAGTCGGCGTCGTACAGATTGCCGAGCGGCGCCTTGATGAAGTGGCACGAGCGCGCGACGCCATCTCCATCGACCGAGATGACCGTGTGCCCACCCGCGCAGGCGCGCCCCAGGCTCGGGTGCCGCGCGTTGTTCATCGGGAAGAGCGGGTCGACCTTCGCGAAGTGCGCGAGGTCGTCGTCGGTGTAGCCCGCGTCGTTCGACTTGACGGCGTTCACCCAGACATAGACGTCTGACGGCAGGCGCTGTCGCAGCGAGTCCAGCGCAGCACGAAATTTCGGAAAGCCGACGACGCCGACCGAGAACGACACGCCCTTTTCGCGAAGGCGCTCGGTCTGCGCGACGAAGCGATCCTCCTTCGTCCAGTCGGGGTGGTACGTCGCCCAGATGCCGACCTTCTTCGGGTCGCAGGTCTCGAGGAAGTCGAGGCGCGCCGAGAGGTTCGTCTGAATCGCCACCTTCTCGACGTGCGGCAGGCGCGAGAGGCGTGAGAGCGCCTCCTGATACCGGCGCTGCGTCAGCGCTTCGCCCCACGGCGTGAAGAAGACCCGCAACGGAGCCGTGCGCGCTTCACACCACGACAAGAACTTCTCCAACGCACGAGCATCGACGGCGTGCTCCTCGTCGGTCTCGTGGTGCTTCGCGAACGGGCAATACGTGCAGCCGTAGTTGCAGGACGAGAGCGGGCCTCGATACAGAATCGTGAGGCTCACTTCGCCTCCCACGCGCGCATGCGGGCCTCGACCTCGTCAGAGAAGAGCCACGGGCCCAGCGCGTCGCTCACTTCGTACCCGCGGGGCGTGAGGCGGAACGTTCCGTCGCTGAACGTGGCGAGGCCTTCGTCGAGCAACTCGGCCAACCACGGGAGCGCGACGAGCAACCCGACGCCAAACCGCTTCGTGAACGTCGCGTCGTTGGTGCCATCACCGAAGAGCGAGAGCACGACCCAGCGCCGCTGCTGCTCCTCGACCGACAGCTCGAAGCCCGAGTGCGCCGAGCGGAACGAGCTGGCCGGCCGCGCGAGGTAGTCGTCGATGATGGAGCGCACGGCGCGAGGCTCCACCGCCCAGTCGTGCGCGTAGTGCACCGCCTTCGTGTACGAGCGCGCGCCCACACCAAGGCCAATCATGCCGTCGTCTTCGGCGTGGTACTCGGGCAGCTGCAGCTCGGCGACGTCGCGGCGTTGAAACACGCGCATCGAGCGCTGCACGTAGCCATGGCTCGTGAGCCAGTCGCGGCCCACTCGGTACAAATTCACGCGGTGGTCGTCCCACGAGGCGGCGCGTTTGCCGAGGAAGGTGAGCGGGCGCACGTAGAGCGGGTAGAGGTACAGCTCCTCGGGGCGCCAACGCAGCGCGGTCTCGAGGCTGCCGATGAAGGACGACTCGGTCTGCCCTTCCATGCCGTAGATGAGGTCGATGTTGAGGTGCGCCTTCGAGCGCGCGCGAATCAGATCGAGCGTCTTCGTCACGTCGCCGTTCGCCTGAGGCCGCTTCACCGCCGCGACCTCGGCCTCGACGAACGACTGCACGCCCAGCGACAGCCGCGTCGCCTGCGAGAGCACCTCGAGCTTGTCGGCCGTGACCGTCGATGGAGAGAGCTCGACCGAGAGCGGAATGGCGCCCATGCCCATCGTCTCGCGCATGAGCGTCGTCACGCGCTCGAGCTGCTTGGCGTCGAGATACGTCGGCGTTCCTCCCCCAATGGCTGCGCGCGTGAACGTGGCCGGGCCGATGACGTCGGCGGTCTGAGCGGCCTCCACCTCGAGCTGGGCCAGGAACTTCTCGACCACCGTCTCGACCGGGTTCACCGTCGTGAAGAGGTTGCAGAACCCACAGCGCATCTCGCAGAACGGAATGTGCACGTAGAGGAAGCGCGCCTCTTTGCGCTCCGAGGCCCAGACCTGCTCGAGCGGCCGGGGCGACTCGAAGCGGCGATAGGCCGTCTTGTGCGGGTAGCCATAGACGTACTGCTGGTACGGCGACCTCGTCAGGAACTGGTGCAGTCTCGACGTCACGGGCCACCCACTCAACCACGCCCGTTTTTCGGCTGCTTGTGGTTATGGAGGAGCGCATGTCGATGGACCTCTGGCCAGACAGACTCGCGGCGCTCGAACAGGCCGTGCTGCGAACGCAACAGGCGGCTCCGGCGCGGCGGCTGGTCGGGCACTTGAAGCTCGAGACGTCTCGCCGGGTGACTGACGTCTTCCTCGGAGACTCGACGCAGGTCGACAGCACCGTCTCCATCGTCGACGCCGAGGTCGCGCCGCTGGCCGAGATCTTCTTCACCACCGATGAAGGCCACGTCTACGAGGTCGAGGTCGACGGGCGGCCGGTGTCGGGGCGGCTGATTGAGAAGCACCTGCTCACCTTCGAAGGCGGAGCGCTGACCCGCGTCTTCGGCCCCGACCGCGTCTTCGTGAAGCGCGCGGGTGCATGGGTGAACGAGCCGGCTGCGTTGCCGCCTCCGATTCCGGGAAGGCCTGCGACCGTTCGACACGCGTTTCGCTCGCCGCTCGAAGTAACGCTCGACCCTGCGCAACAGCGGGCCGTCGACCTGCCCCGCCACGAGCACCTGCTGCTGCTCGGTGAAGCCGGCTTCGGCAAGACGACAGTGGCGCTGCATCGCCTGCTCGCGCTGCGTGAGAAGCACCTGGCCGAGAGCACGCGACGGTTCCGTGGCGCAGTGCTGGTGCCGACCGAGGGCCTTCGTCGCCTGACGCAGTTGATGTTGCAGCGACGCAGCGTGAACGACGTCGACGTGTGGACGTTCGACGAGTGGGTGATGGATGAAGCCCGGCG
>JBEOKA010000231.1:0-23211 GCA_040275325.1 Myxococcaceae bacterium
GGAATGGTTTTGAGAATTTCCTCAAACCGGGGTCCCTTCCTTCTGAGAACCGACAGCCAACGCCGCAGCGCTCTGGGTTGGTGAGGGTGGCGCGCTCTGCCATCGAACGGCTGCCGCTCTCTGGGGGCTGCCAAGATTCGCAGCGGCCGGGCCGATTCATGTGAACCACCCGACGTCCCTTCCACCTCCCGAAGGTGTGGTGACGCACCAACTCGCGCTCACGCCTCGTGACGTTGCCAACCACCTCGGGTTGCGGGTCACGACACTCAGCAGAACGTTGCTCGACCTGGCCGCGACGGAGCCCCCCAATGATGTCAGGGCAGCAGTCGACTTCGTGCTCGCGCGCAAACGACTCTCGCTGGACGAGTTTCGCGCGCTCGTCATTCGCTCGAAGGGGCGTCGGGGGGTTCGGCTCCTGCGCTCGCTGCTGCGTGCGCTCGAAGGCGGAGACGGACCAACCGAGAGCGAGCTCGAGGCACGGGTGATGGAGTTGATCGACACCGAGGGGCTGCCACGCCCGCTTCGGCAGAGTTCACTGCGGGTTGCCGGGCGCTGGAGACGACTCGACTTCCGGTTCCCCGGCACGAACGTCGTGATCGAAGCCGACGGTTTCGCCTGGCACGCCAACCCCATCAGCTTCGAGAAGGACCGCGAGCGGGCAAACGCGCTCGCAGCTCGCGGGCTCGTCGTTCTGCATTGGACGTGGCAGGCCCTCAACGAACGGCGAGCAACGCTCATCTCCGAGTTGCATCGGGCGCTCGAACGAGGCCGACGACGAGTCGCCTGACATCCCGTTGAGGGAGTCGCCCGATGGGGGCCGTCCTCCTGACCTGAAACGGAAGAACGGATCGACGGCTGAGCATCGTGGGCGTTGTTCGGACGGATCCCACGGCGTCGGAGGAACAGTCGCGCCGAAGCTGGCCGAGCGCGGCGACAGTGGGCCCAACGAAAGACCAAAGAGCGGCTCCCTGCGCCGAGCACGAGTTCAACACCCCAGTTGGTGGTGAGAATCGGGCTCGCGTGTCGGCCTCGAGCCAGTGTCATCGCCACTGCCTTGTTGCCGACGGGCTCTCCACGACGAACAAGCCTCCTGCCACCGCCCGGGGTTTCAGGTTCGTGCTCGATGCTGGATGCGGATGCGCGGACGAACACAACTCCCACCACCACCCGGGGCGTCAAACTCGTGCTCGGCGCTCAGTTGGTCGTGACCGTCGCACCGCCCGTCGCGTCGACCATCACGCTTTGCGCACCGGTGACGGTCAACGTCGAGCCACCAGAGGCCGTACCAGACACCGCTCCGCTCGCGCGCAGCCTGCCGGTCGAGCCACCCGAGAAATCGACCGTGAGCTTCGTGGTGTTCAGGCCCGTCGCGTTCACGGTCGATCCTCCTGCCGCGCTCACGCTCGTCTCGGTTGCCTGCCCTGCAAGGTTGAGCGTGCTCCCGCCGCTCGCCAGGAACGTCGTGGTCGTGGCCGACAGGCCGCTCAAAGTCAGCGTGCTGCCCCCTGACGCCTCGCCGCTCCAGGCGGTCGCTGGGGTCGCAGCTGAGGTCACGATCGAGCCTCCGCTCGCGCTCACCCCTTCGATGACGTCGTTGAAAATGGTCGCGCGAAGCCCGCGGCTGGTGCTGACCGACAAACCCGGCTTCATTCGGACGAAGAGCGTGTCGTTCTCGACGACGGTCTCGACGGTCTCGACGAGGTTGTCATCGGCGGTGATGGAGACCGCGCGGGTGCCCACCGTCACCGTGGCCTGCACGCCAGATTGAATCGACAGCTTCTTGAACGCGCTCACCTCACGCGTCTGGGTCGCGTCTCTTCCCGAGCCCACCGCGCCAAGACAACCGGTCAGCACCACGCACGTCATCAACGCCGTCGTTCTCATGTCTGTGGCTCCTGAAGTGACCGCGACCCTTCGATGCCAATGATGACTGCGACGATCATTTGAGCAGCGACGGAGGCCCGTACCAGCCCTCTTTCTCGAGCGTCACGGGGCTGGGCAGCGCGCCACCCGCCAACGCCATCGACAGACGTTTGACCTCGTCGTCTGATGACTGCACGCCGAAGGAGATCATCGCGCGGCCCCCGGTGATGGACTCGCGAACGATCGGCGCCGACTGCACACGCCCATCGAGCACGATGAGCAGCCGCCGCCCAACCACCTTCGCCGTGAGGTCTGCGAACTTCGTCGCGCTCGGAGCATCGAACAGCAACGCGAGCTGCTTGCGACCCGTGTTCGGCTCAGGCTTCACCTCGGCCTCCATCAGACGCGGGGCCTGGCACTCGGCTTCGGCGACGAAGGTGCGCAGCGGACCGTCAGGCATCATGCCGCCCACCAACACCCGGCCCGAGACGCCCGCGTCCTGAGTGAGAGTCAACAGCCGCTTCGCATCAGGCGACTGCAGGGCGCAATCACGCCGCTCACCTTCTTCAGCCAGCACCTCGACGCCAGCGTCGACGGCGCAGAAGGTGCCAGCGACGGGCACAGCCTCGGGGCAGAACTCGAGCTTCGCCGGTAGCGTCAGCACCTGCACCAGGGCGGACGTGTCGGCCCTGGAGTCGAGGTCGGGAATCCGAATGGTGATGGAGCGATCGTCATCGGTGATACGCGCGACCACGCCGAGCTGCGCGAGCCGCTTCTCGATGACAGGCCGCACGTCTCCCGTTTTGGTGAAGACGAACTCGTAGCCGCGCTCTGGCTGCTTGCGCCTGGGGCAGGCGGTGACGGCGAGACAGCCGAGGATCAACACGAGCGCGCGTCGCATGCGGGCGGTTGTACTCCGCCGACGTTCGGGCCACCCATTCCATCGCTGCGGGGTCATGGTGGGCGCCGGATTCGGGGCGAACACGACTTCAACCACCTCCCAGGTGGTCAGCTTCGTGTTCAGCGACGAAGGACCCCGGTTCAGCGGTCGGGCCACCCATTCCACGGCAGCGATGGATCGGTCGCATCGAGCGCGTTGAGGAACACGACCAGCTGCTCGAGCTCGGTCGGAGTCATCGGCGCGCTCACCCCTGGCGGCAACTTCCAGTGCGCCTCGACGGCAGCCTGCAGGGTCTCGAACCGGCCATCGTGCCCCCACGGCCCGGTCCGCCCCACGTTGCGCAACGTCGGCGTGCGATACGCACCATTATCCTGCGGGCGCGCTGCGGGCAGCGACTCCTTCTCTCCATCGAAGAACGCTCCGGCCGCGGTGAACGCAGACGCCGCCAACGTCACCAGCGCCTGCGCGCGCGCGCGCGGAGGCTCGTCGATGAGCCCGATGGCGTGAAAGTCGTCATCGGACAACAGCGGGCCGGAGTGACACTCGGCGCACCCGCGCGCAAGGAACAGCCCGAGGCCTGCCACCTCGTCGGCCGTCAGCCGCTGCGCGCCACCCGAGACGAAGTCATCGAAGCGGCCCGGCTTGAACGCGAGCTTGCGCTGGTACGCCTCGAGCGCCTTCCCCACGTTCGCCACCACGAGGTCGACGGCGGCCCGGTCGGCCTCGCTCATCGCCTCCCACGCAGGCAACCCTGGCTTCCCCCTCGGCGGGAACCGCGCAGCGACCTCGAGCGGAGGCAGCGCACCAAAGAGCGCCTCGTACGGCACCTGGTACGTCGCCTTCACCCGGTGCGCGAGCTCGAGGCGGGTGAAGTCCATCTCGTTCTCGTTCTCGAACGCGAGCAGCGGCTGCGACCACAACGAGTCGGCCCTGCCGTCCCACATCTGCCAGCGGTGCCAGGCGGCGCCGTAGAGCGAGGGGCTGTTGCGGTCGATGGCGACGAGGCCCTGCGAGGTCGCGCGCCCGTCACCGAACACCCGCTCGGGCAGGTGACACGACGCACAGCGCACCGAGCCATCACGGCTCAGCCGCGCGTCGAAGAACACCTCGAAGCCGAGCAACGCCGCGCGCTCGTCTTCCGCGACGCGATTGCCGCGCGCCGGTGGAGGCGCCGACGGCAACGCGAGCGCCGCCAACGACTCGCACTGTCTCGCCGACAAGCCAGGCGCACGCGGGCACTCGACGCACGCGCAGAGCCATGACACGAGTCCCATCATGATGAACGCACGAGCCACGCGGTTCACTTGGACTGAAATCGGCTTCTTCGCCAGTGCCCTGATGGTGATGGTGGGGTGTTCAGGCACGGCGTCGAACGAGCCGCTCCCCACGTCAGAGACGCCCATCGACATGCCGGGCCAGCAGCCCGCGCCGGTCGTCGACAAAGCGACGAAGCCCGACGCCGAAGACGGCACCGCGTTCAGCGGCCCCGACGCGCCGCTGCTCGAGGGTGTGCAGGTGCTCGCGAACCGTGACAGCGCGGTGCTGGTGCTGCCCGCCGTGACCGGCGCCGTCGACTACCGCGTCTTCCGCCTCCCCGCGGGTGCGCGCGCCACGGTCGACGGGCTGGGCGAGAAGGTGACGGGCACGACGCTCTTCTGCGCGGGCTATCGCCAGCACAACGACAAGGCGGCGGCGACGAGAGAGCTGCTGCGCGTCGTCGAGGTGACCGACCTCAACGGCCCGACCCAGCTCGTCGTCGAGGCCATCGACACCGCGTGCCCGTTCCCCGGCCTGCTCTCTCCGGTGCACGTCGACCTGAAGGTGGGCATCGACGAGGTGCCCGTCGTCGACCGTGTGCCCTTCGCGTTCTTCACCGAGGCCGAGGTGACGGCGAAGTACGGCAGCCTCATTCGCAACGGCCACGGCAAAGGGGCCACGCTCGCCGCGCAGGGGCCCGTCGCGTCGCCGAAGGTGCTCGCGCGCACGACGGTTCGAGTCACGCCGACGGGCAAGGCGACGCCGCGCACGAGGGACTTCTTCGATGACTTCGACGGCACCAGCGGCCCGTTCACCCTCGTCGGCCCGGCGCGCGGAGGCGGCCGCACCCACAAAGACGGCCGCCGCTTCACGAACTCGAAGTGGGACGCGTTCATCTACAACGACGAAGAAGAAGCCACGCAGCTCGACGAGGTGCACGGGCTGTTGCGCGTCACCCTGCCCGACTGGATTCAAGACGTGTTCGCGTCGGTGGTGCTGGTGCCACGCCGCACCGCGAAGCTGTCTGACACGACGTACCTGCACGTGACGTTCGAGGTCGCCTCGAACGCGACGGCGCGGCGGTACTGGTGGGTGGGCGTCTGCGGCGCTCCGACGGCTGGCGCGACGTTCGACGCGATGACGCACTTCACCGGCAACCTCGTGCAGACGCCCTTCTTCTACCAGGACGACGGCTACAACCCCTCGCTCGAGAAGTGGGGCTGCCTGCAGTTCTTCCCGCGTGACGGCTCGCCCTTCGACATCGCCGGCGCCTCGCGCTCGGAGTCAGACGTGCGCGTCATGCTGAACACGCCCGACGCGGGCCTTCGAGAGAGCGTCGTCAACCTCTCGCCCGCGCAGTACCCGGCCTCGTCGGCCAAGCCGAGCTGGTTCCGCATGCAGAACGCGCAGGGCCAGCTGGGCGCCGGCATTCTCGACGACCAGCTGCTCGTCTCGCCCCGCACCCGCTTCGACGCATGGGTTCGCCGCGATCGCCTGGTGCTTTTCGTGAACGGCCAGCAGCGGCTCTGTAATAGCTTCGGGGCGAACCGCCTCGCCATGCCTGAAGCTGCTCTTGCTCTTGGACAAGTGCTGTATCACTCGGCCGCCGAGCGCCTCGAGTTCTCCAGAAGCTTCAACGATCGCACTGGCCAGCGTTTCTATCTGGAGAACGCTCCGTACGCAGACGAGCGCGAGTGGGACAACGTCGGCTTCGAAGAAGAAGTCGGCCCTCCCACCGGGTTCGACGAGGCGGCGTGTTACGTGGCCAGATGAGAGGCGGGAGAGCGGCCATGCGGTACGTGCTGAAGCGCGCAGCGACCATGCTGCTGCGCGACGTGAAGAAGGGCGTCTCACCACTGCGCATCGCCGAGCGCGCCGCGCGCTACTCGTACGAGATCGCCTCGGCACAGCTGTGGCTCAGCAGCTTCCAATCGGTCGGTCGCGGCGTGCGCTGCTTCGGTCGGCCCCGCATCGACAACGCGGGCACCATGCGCATCGGCCGCAACTCGTTGCTCCGCAGCATCATCGTGCCGGTCGAGCTCTCGTGCGGTGAAGGCGCGACGCTCGAGATCGGCGAAGACTGCTTCATCAACTACGGCGTCAGCATCGGCTGCACCAAGCACGTCGCCATCGGAGACCGCTGCCGCATCGGCCCGTACACGATGATCATCGACACGCCGTTTCACGATGCCTACGACCGGCTGAAGCGGCCGCCGGGCACGCCGACCATCATCGAGACCGACGTGTGGATCGGCGCGAAGGTCAGCATCATGCCGGGCGTCACCATCGGGCACGGCTCCATCGTCGGCACGGGCGCGGTCGTCACGAAAGACGTGCCGGCGTTCTCGGTCGTCGGGGGCGTGCCTGCGAAGATCATCGACAAGCTCGACCCGAACAAGTTCGTGATGCCCGCGACGTTCTCGCCGCGCACGAAGTAGTCAACCCAGCTTCTGCCGCTTCAGCGTGCGCAGCAGAATCACGGCGAACTTCGGGTCATTCACGAGGTAGCGCTTCCACAAGCGGCCTGGCTCCTGGCTCAGGCGGTAGAGCCACTCGAAGCCCGTGCTGCGCATGATGGCTGGCGCGCGCTTCACGGTGCCCGCGAGGAAGTCGAGGCTGGCGCCGATGCCCAGCATGACGGCGGGCTTCACGCGCTCGGCGATGCGATCGATGAGCAGCTCCTGCTTCGGAGCGCCGAAGGCCATCATCACGATCTCGGCCTTCGAGTCGGCGAGCTGGTGGGCGATGCGATCGATCTGCGCCGCGTCGTCGAGCTTCACGAACGGCGAGTCAGTACCGACGACGTTGGTGCCGAAGCGCTCCCTCGCGACGGCGGCGGCCTTCTCGGCGACGCCAGGCCCCGCCCCGAGGAAGAACACGCGCCACCCCCGCTTCGCCGCGAGCTGCAGGGTGGGCTCGAGCAGGTCGGAGCCGGCGACGCGCTCGGGCAACGGCTGCCCCAGCACCTTCGAGGCCCACACCAGCGGCATGCCATCGGCGACCGACAGGCTCGCGCGTTGGTACGCGGCGGCGAACACGTCGTCAGAGTCGACGTTCACCACGTGGTCGACGTTGGGCGTGAAGACCGAGCCGCCCTGCTTCGCGTCGACGAGCGCTTCGATGCGCTCCATGGCCTGCTGGAAGGTGACGACGTCGATGGGCACTCGGCCGATGGTGAGACGCTGTGGAGACATCGCGCGGCAATGTACCCGTGCGCGTTCGGCCGCACGCTCGAAATCGGGGCTGTGGTACGGCTCGGGGAATGGCCCGACTGAGCCCAGACGCGCTCGCGACGATGGCGGGTAGAGCGCTCCCCCGCCCCGCACTCGAGATGGGCGTTGGTGCAGCCCTCGCCGGCCTGGGCCTGTCGATGTGTCTGCACCGCGTGGGGCCGAAGCGGCCGACCGACTGGCAGCCGGGTTTGAGCATCGAGGCGTCGGTGCTCGACGATTTGCTGGAGCTGCTCCTCTCGAAGCGGCCGGGCTCGAGCGCGAACTGGTTGTCGTTGTCCTTCGATGACGGCTACCGCGACGCGGCCGAGTACATCCGCACGAGGGCGGCCCGGTTCCCCGCGGTCGAGTTCTTCTATTTCGTCTGCCCCGAGAAGCTCGAGCGGCGCGCGGGCTTCCGGTGGGACGTGGTGGAGCAACGGCTCGCCGCGGGCGTCTCACGTGACGACGCGACGAAGCTCCTCACCGAGCCACACCGCGTCGGCGCCGAGAACGTTCGCGAAGAGCTCTCATCGCGCGCAGACGTGCGGGGCTTCGAGCTCTCGACGCTCGACGAGGTGCGCGCGCTCGCGAAGCTGCCCAACGTCATCGTCGGCAACCACTCGAACCTGCACGCCAGCCCGAACGCGTTGCCCGATGACGAAGCGGCCCGCGACTACCGCACCTCGCGTGACGACTTCGAGCGGCTCATCGGCCCACAGCGGCACTTCGCGTTCCCGTTCGGCACGCCGAGGCATCACTTTCAGCAGCGGCACGTCGACCTGCTCCGCGCGCTCGGTGACTTCACGGTGTGGACGACCGAGTCACGCCCGTACCGGCTCTCGGAGCGCAAGCCCGGCGCGGTGCTGCCCCGCTTCCCCATCAACGGAGAGCGCTCGGCGAGCGAGCTGGCGGGGTGGATGGCGGCGCGTTCGGTCGACTTCCGCCTGCGCGGCACGAAGCATCACTTCTGAATCGCGCGACGCGCGCTCACGTTCCACTCGAGCGGAAGCGCGGCGTCGCAGAACACGCAGACGAACCACGACTCCTTCACGAGGTTCACCTCGCGAGACTGCACGCCGCGGCAGTACGAGGCCCTCGAACGACAGTGCGACCTGCACCTCGGGCCAGCTCTCGACGGCGGGGCAGGCCGTTCGACGCATGCACCAGGTGCCGCTCTCCGGCGGCAAGCACTTCAGGCGCCCCCGCGCAGGCGATGTGCTCCGAGCGCCTCGGAGCGAGCCTCAGCACACCATCGAGACCGACGACGAAGGTCGACACCTCGTCGGCCTGCTCCAGCAGCGCCAACGACGTGATGCGGCGGCCAGGTGGAGCCTCGCGCGAATCGAGGCGCAGCCGCTCGGGGCCGACATACGGGTAGGCAAAGGGCACGCGCCTTCGTCGTCTCTCGACAGGCGCCCTGACGGGACAGCGACGCGGTGGCCAGGGTGGAGCCTCGTGCGAGTCGAGACACAACCCGTCGGGGGCGGCACAGGGCACGCGCCTTCGTCGTCTCTCGACAGGCGCCCTGACGCGACAGCGATGCGCTGGCCAGGTGAGCCTCGTGCGAGTCGAGATGCAACTGCCCGGGCCGACAGACGGGCAGGCAAAGGGCACGCTTCGTTCGTCGAGAGACGACAGGCGCCCTGACGGGACAGCGTGTTCCCGCACGGGCTGGAGCGAGTTCAGCGGGCCGGGTGTACAGCTCGCGTTCCCCCGCTGTCGGAGTCACCGATGAACGCACCAACCACCACCCGCCCCACCGGAGGCCTGCACATCGGCCTCTGGGTCGCTCAAGTTCTGCTCGCCGTCGCCTTCGGCATGAGCGGCGCGATGAAGCTCGTCACCCCGATCGATCAGCTCGCCGAGAAGATGACGTGGATCGCGTCGACGGGCCCGCTCGTGCGCTTCATCGGCCTCTCCGAGGTCGCAGGAGCGCTGGGCATGCTGTTGCCCTCGGCGCTGCGCATCAAGCCGGTGCTCACGCCCGTGGCCGCCCTCGGCTTCGTCGTCATCATGGTGCTCGCCGGCGGCGTCCACGCGTCACGTGGTGAGTTCGGCGTCATCGGCGCCAACGTGGTGCTGGGTGGGCTCGCGGCCTTCGTGGCCTTCGGCCGCCTGAAGAAGGCGCCGATTCCGCCGAAGTGATCAGCGCATCGACTCGATGGTGATGGCGCCGAAGAACTTCTGTTTCCCGATGATGCCGACGGTGTGCTCGGCGTCTTCGGTCTTCGTCACGCCGAGATCGGTGGCGTTCACGCCTCGCGTGGCGAGTTCGGCGTCATCGGCGCGAACGTGGTGCTGGGCTCGTGGCCTTCGGCCGCCTCAAGAAGGCGCCGATTCCGCCGAAGTGATCAGCGCATCGACTCGATGGTGATGGCGCCGAGGAACTTCTGCTTTCCGATGATGCCGACGGTGTGCTCGGCGTCTTCGGTCTTCGTCACACCGAGATGAACGACGAGCAGCGCCGCGTCTGACGCGAGCGCGATGGGCACGCCCGCCTGCTGCGAGACGACCGACTCGACACAGACGACGGCCACGCCGCCCGAGTCGATGTGCTGGCTCATCTCGACGATGAGCTTCGACACGCCCGCCTTCTCGAGGCCCTCGGTGAGGAACAGCTTCGCGGGCGCTCCACGGGCGAGGCGCGCGACCTCGACCATCGCGTCGGCCACCGCGCTCGCCGACATCGACGGGCTCGCGGGCACCACCACCAGCGACTGCCAGCTGCCGCGCATGACGCCGACGAGCTGCTGGTACACCTGCTGGGTCAGCTTCGGCTGCGCGTCCTGCGTCTTCTTGCTCATGGCCGCGTCTCACCCTCGCGCGTCGTGCGCACCCACGTCTGCGGTTTTCCCGTCGCTTTGCCGCGCACGGCGAGCGCCACCTTCCACGCGACGTAGGCGGGCGCCATGGCGAGGTCGAGCAAGCCCCGAAGCCCGGTGCCCGAGTGCAGCCAGCCGGCCGTCACGTAGAGCCCCAGACACGCGGCGCAGATGGTGAACACCGAGAGCGGCGCGACGACGGCGGCCGAGGGCAGGAAGAACGCGAGCGCCCACGACGCGAGCAGGCCACCCACCGTCGCCAGCGCGATGCGGCTCAGCGGAGGCACCAAGACGTCCATCGCGAGGTCGAAGAGCATGCCGCTCCTGAGCGAGAGCGACTCCTTCAGCAACGGCCAGCCGTGCAGCTTCGCCATCTCGGCGCGGCCGTGCTCCCACCGGCTGCGCTGCGAGCGCGACGCGGCCTCACCCGACACCATCTCGCCCAGCACGTCGGCCTCACCCACCCACACCACGCGGTGGCCCTGCTTGCCGATGCGAATGCCGTACTCGAGGTCTTCGACGATGCTGAACGCGTCGTGCGGAACGGCTTTGAGCAGCTTCGACGAGAAGCACATGCCGTTGCCGCGCAGGCCACAGGAGACGCCGAGCCGCTCGCGCGCCGTCGAGCGCACCTGGTGGAACATGGCCAGGGCGATGCGCATCAACCGTGTGCGCCACGAGGCGTTGGGGTTCGACACGCCATAGTGCGCCTGCATGGCCGTCGCGCCCGTCGCCAGTCGTGAGGCGTAGGCGGAGAGCAGGTTCTTCGAGACGAGCGTGTCGGCGTCGACGACACAGCAGGCATCGGCGAAGCCATCACCGAGGCTCCACTCGAAGGCGTGCGCCAACGCGTAGCCCTTGCCGCGCTTCTCGGCGTTCACCCGCTCGAGCACCGTCGCTCCCGCAGCGCGCGCTCTGGCGGCCGTGTCGTCGGAGCAGTTGTCGGCGATGACCACGACGCGGCGCAGCTCGGCCGGGTAGTCGATGGCCAACAGACTCTGCACCGTGGCCGAGATACCGACCGACTCGTTGTGCGCCGGCACCATGATGTCGAAGCGGAACGTCGCGGGCGACGGCGGCGCGGGCGCAGGCAGCGGGCGCGACAGCAGCGCGAGCACGCCGAGGTAGCCACAGACGAAGAGCACCGGCAGCCCGAGCAGCGTCAGCGCGACCGCGAACCCGAGGCTCATGGCAACTTCACCTGGCTCAGCACGGGCAGGCCGAGGCGGCGCTGCACCTGCCACGACTCGACGAGGGCGCCGCTGCGGACGTCACGCACCGCGCCGATGATGAGGGCCAGACCCATGGCCGCGACGAGCGCCGCCAGAATCAACACCACCGCGTTCGGAGACGCCGGCTTGCGCGGCACTGAGGCAGGCCGCACGACGCTGTAGCGGTACTTGAAGGCCGCGCGCGCCGTGTCCTGCTCGATGCGGGCGCCGTCGATGCGCATCATCAGCTCTTCGTACTTCGCCGCCGCGACGCGCAGGTTGTTCCGCGAGTGCTCGACGAGCGGGTCCTCAGAGAGTTCGGCGTTCGAGAGCGCGACCTGCGCCTGCTGCGTGCGGCGCGGCGTGGTGCGTGGGCTGGTGCGCGCGGGCTCGACGAGGCCGTCGGGGTCTTTGCCGCCCTTGCGCTGGTACTCGCCGATGAGGCTCTCGATGTCGCCCTTCACCTGCATCATCTGCGGCGAGTCGAGCTTCATCTGCGCGATGCGCTGTTGGGCGTCGATGACGATGGGGTGCTGGTCGGCGTACTGCACCTTGAACTCCTGCAGCTGCACGTTCAGCTCGGCGAGGCGCCGGTTGCGGAAGTCTTCGAGGTCGGCCAGCGCGCGCTTCTTCGAGTTCAGGAGGAACTTCAGCTGCGCCAGCTCCTGCTCGTTCGCCGGCGGCGGCGCGTTGGGCGAGACCGGGTCGTTGGCGGGAGGCAGCGGGTTGGTGGTGGCGCCTCCGCTCTCGGGCACGATGCCAGACGGCGGCGCCTGCACCCCGCCCTTGCGGCGCTCTTCACGCACGCGCTCGAGTTCGTGCAGCGAATCATCGACGGCCTTCTGCACCTGAGAAGCGTGCATCTCGAGAATCGCCAGTGCCTCGCTGATGGCCGTCATCTCGGTGACGTGGCGCGTCTCGAGGAAGTTCTGCTGCGCGGTCTCGACGAGCAGGTACGCCGTCTGCGGGTCCTGCCAGTCGATGCTGATGGTGACGGTCTGCGCGTCAGTCTCGACCTTGAGGCGCTTCTCGAGCGTGCCCACCATGGCGTCGATGCGGTCTTCTTCGGTGAGCGGGCCCGAGACGAGCCGCATCAACAGGTCCTTCACCTTCACGACCGGTGGGCGGTGCTCCTCCCATGCCTTGAGCAGGTTCGTCTGCTTGATGAGCGAGACGAGGTTGTCGTGCGCGAAGATGAGCTCACGCGCGGCGCGGGTCGGGTCTTCGCTCTGCAGCGAGGAGCGCGGGTTGCCGAGCGCCCGAATGATCTCGTTCTGGTTCGCGAGCAGCCGCGCCTCGGCGTGCCATGTTCGGGGCACCAGGAAGCTGGCGAACGCGCCGAGCCCGAAGACGACGACGAAGACGCCGAACGACAACAGCCGATGCCGCCGCACACCACGAAACACGAAGCCGATGACGTTGCGAATGAGCGCGTAGTCGAAGAGGTCGAGGCTCTCTTCACGGCTGGGCGTCGAGGTGGCGGCGGGTTCGGTCACGTCGGGTCCTGAGCGAGTGTCTCTTTCACGTGCGCGACGAACTGCGCCTGGGTGAAGGGCTTGGCGAGGTAGCGGCGCACGCCCAGCTCTTCGGCGTAGGCCCGGTCTTCGGGCATCGTGCGCGCGCTGATCATCAAGATGGGCAGCCCACGCAGCATCGCCGAATTGCGAACGTGGTCGCAGACGTCGTAGCCAGACGACTCGGGCAGCATGAGGTCGACGCAGAGCAGCGTCGGCCGCGCCTGGTCGAGCTGCTCGATGGCCTTGCGACCATCGCTGGCGAAGCTGACCTGGAAGCCCAGCTTCGTCAGGTACGCCCCGATGACCTTGCGAATGTCTGGGTCGTCGTCGACGACCAGCGCTGTCTGTTGAACGGTGTCACTCACGACTGATGGTCCCCGGAGAAGATGTGCAGCAGTTAGCAGAAGTCAGAACGTCGTGGAGTCGGTGTCTCTCACCACTGCCGCGATGGACAGTGACCAGAGCAGTTGCCCAGGCGTCATGAGGCGGGGCTGCTCGGTGAAGACCGCCCGGCCGGTGCCGACGAGTGACAGCCAGCGCGTGGTGTTCCAGGAAACGGCTGCTTCTCCGAACGTCGCGCTGTCGCCGGCCTGCTCGGCGCGCCCGAGTGGAATCGCGTAGCCGCTGCCGACGGCGCTGCTGAGCATCAGCTCCCGGGTGAGCCGCGAGCTGAGCGAGCCGCGCGCTTCGACCCGCTCATAGATGAGGCCCGTGAAGCGGTCGGCGAAGGGTGCCATGCGTGCGCCGACGTCGAGCTGCACCTGCACGCCCAGCACCTCGACCGGCGTCGAGAGCGACGCGAGCGCGACCGGGAGGAACTCTGTGAAGAGGCCAGGCGGTGGGCCGCCGACGACCTCGACGATGCGCTCCCTCGTCCACGCGGCGCCGGCACCGACGGTGAGCGTGAGCGTGCGGTTCAGGCGCCAGTCGAGCGACTCGGTGACGAGCACGATGGACTGCTCGGCGCCGGTGTTGAACGAGGCATGGCTGGCCTGGGCGGTGGTCGACAGCCCCAGCTGGCGGTCGAGCACGACGTGTACCGACCCCGAGCCGACCGGCCCCTGCTGGAGCGGCAGCTGGGCACCACCCGTCGGGTCTCCCGAGACGAGATAGCCACCTGAGAGCGCGAGGCGAACGCGCGCGGTGGGTTGCCCATCGAGCGCGAAGAAGGTGGCCGACCGCACGTACGGGGTCGAGCCCAGCGTCTGCACCTCGAACACGCCGCCCGGCCTGCCGCCCGCAGGGAGCCGCAGCGAACCGACATCGGCGATGCCGTAGGCCGCGTCCTCCGACAGCATGAGCGAGGCGCGCTCGAAGCGCTTCGTCCACGTGAGCAGAGCGTGATGGAGCGGCAGCAGGCGCGGCGCGAGCTGCGGCTCCCGAATGATGAGCTGGGGCGCGTAGCGGAGCGTGAGCAACGACGAGCTCCACGCCAGGGAACCCGCGACGGCGGGGTCGAGCTGCAGGTCGGTCGTCGCCCCGATGGCCACGTCTCCAGGCAGCGGGGCTCGGGTCGTGAAGAGCGCGCTCGCCGAGACCTCGTAGCGCGCGACGCCCGCGAACGCCGTCGACGCCAACACCGAGACGAGCAGCGAGATGACACGCCCGCGTCGTGCCCACGACTGGCTGCGCGCGCTCGTCGACGGCAGCGGGAGCGGGAGCGCGGCGTGGGCGCGAGTTCTCGAGCATGTCCGCTCGATTGTCCGCCACCGGACCTGAGAACACGTCTGACAGCAGACGTGCGGCGTCAACCACCGGAGTTGCGCGGAAGAGTCGCTCGGCAGCCCCGACGTGCTGCTCCAGCGACTCACGCGAAAGCCCACTCCGAGGGCGGAGCGCCAGTTCATTCGGCGACGACGACGTCCTGGGGTTGGAGCAGGAACTTCACCGAGGCGTGGTCGCCCGAGGTCAGGTTCTCCCACGTGAACCTGATGCGCACCGGCTTCTGCGTCGGCCCCGGCTTGCGCACCACGAACAGCCCATCTTTGTGCGCGAAGTCGGTGAGCCCACCCGACGCCGCAATGGCGTGCAGCACACCAGCTCCGGGCTCGAGCACGACGACTCCGGGCCGAACGACCTCGCCCACCACCGACACCGTCAACGGCCGCATCTCTTCGAGCGACACCGTCACCACTGGCGTGTTGATGAACTCTTTGAGGCGCACCTGCAGCTCGGTCGCGACCTGCATCGGCATCTTCCCGGCGACGACCCAGTCGTTCACCATCGGCAGCGACACCTTGCCGTCACCACGCACGCGAACGCGCGCCGACATCGCCTCTTGCTGAAAGACGCGCACCTGCAGCGTGTCTCCCGGAGAGATGACGTACTCGCCCGGCACGCTGGCGCCGTACGCATCGACGGGAATGAAGACGCCCTTCGGAGCCCAGCAGGCGGGCACGAGAGCGACGACGGCGAGGAGCACGAGAGAGCGCATGGTGCGGTTCATGACACGACGGGTTCCGTGCTGGCGACGGGCATCGGCGCGCTCTCCTTCTGGCGGGCGGTGCGCACGAAGGCGAGCAGCTCCCTGACGTTGACGGCCCCCGAGCCCAGCACCAGCACCAGGTACAGCGCGGCGTCGGCCGACAAGCGAACCACCGGGTGCACCTGCTCGAGGAGCCACCAGTCGAGCGCCGACACGGCGACACACGCCGCCAGCGTTCGCGCGATGACGCTCAAGGAGCGCGCGTCGAAGGCCCGCCGCCCCACCAGCGACGTCATCGCCACCGTCACGACGATCTCGGTGCCCAGCTGCGCGATGGCCGCGCCGATGCCCGCGCCGCCCCGCCCGAACCAGGCCACCGCGCGCGAAATGAAGACCCAGTTCAGCAACGGGTTCACCACCAGCCCGCCAATCGAGATGAAGGCCTGTGTCCACGCGCGACCCGTCAAGATGAGCGCGTTCGACGACAGAATCGCCACGTAGGTGAGCACGAAGATGCTCGAGAGCACCTTGAGCGAGGTGGCTGCCGGGGCGTACGCGGGGCCGTAGAGCAGCGTGACCCACTCCTTCGCGCCGAGCGCCATGAAGAGCGAGCTGGGGAACGCGACGGCCAGCACGAGCTCGAGGCTGCGGCGCATCACCTGGGTGTACTCCTCGTCGGAGCGGGCCCGCGCGCGCGCGAACAGCGGCATCAGCACCCAGCCGATCATCGGCGTCACCATCAGCGCGAGGCCGGCGAGCAGGCTGGCGGCGCCGTACCACGCCACCTCTTCGTCTCCGGCCACCACCGCGAGAATGCTGACGTCGAGCTTGTTGTAGATGGTGTGCGCCGCGAGGTTCACGAACATCGGCAACGAGCCCAGCACCGCGAGCTTCGTCGCGCCGAGGTTGACGCTCCACTTCATCGCGAGGTGCTTCGTCACCAGCCGCACGCTCACCACCGTCTTGAGCGCCTCGGAGAGCACCACCGCGAGCGCCACCGTCCACAGCGGCAGAGAGAGCACCACCGCCAGCAGCGTGCCGGTGCCCCAGACGAGCTTCGAGGCGATGTTCAGCACCGACAGCCCGTTCACCGTGCCCCGCGCGTGCAGCAGCGCCGCGAGGCTCTGGTTGAAGGTGAAGAGCAGCGCCGACACGCCGAAGAGGTGCACCACGGCCCAGGTCTCGGGCGGGCGGTCGGCGACCATCAGGAACAGCTGCGTGCCTGCGAAGAGTACGAGCGCCGTCAGCGCCCGCAGCGCCGTCACGCCACCGAAGAAGTCGCTCGCGTGCTCATGGCGAACCGACACCTCTTTGCGAATGTACGTATCGACGCCGAAGCCGGCCAACACGAACAGGGTCGAGGTGAAGGCGTCGGCGAAGTTCACCACGCCGAACGCCTGCGGCCCCAGGTACCTCGGGAGCAGCAGGCGCACGCCCAGCGCGATGCCCCACGTCACCATCAACGAGCCGAACAACTTCACGGCGTTCTTCGCCGCGAGGGTGGTGTCCTGCCGCGCCGACGTCTGGCCCAAAGCGCTCACTGGGCCTCAGGCCTGCTTCAGCTCGCCCCGCGCCCGGTCAGCACGACCGGGAACGTCTTGAGGATGAGGCTGATGTCCTTCGAGAAGCTCCAGGTGTCGATGTACTGCAGGTCCATGTACATCCACTGCTCGAAGCTGATCTCGTTGCGGCCCGAGACCTGCCAGATGCACGTGAGGCCGGGGCGAACCGAGAGACGGCGGCGCTGCCACGACTGGTACTTGGCGACCTCCTGAGGCACGGGCGGGCGCGGGCCGACGACGCTCATGTCACCACGGAGCACGTTGATGAGCTGGGGCAGCTCGTCGATGGAGAACTTGCGCAGGAAGCGGCCGATGCCGGTGATGCGCGGGTCGTTCTTCATCTTGAACACCGGCCCGTCCATCTCGTTCTGGGCGGCCAGCTTGGCCTTCAGCTCTTCGGCGTTCACTACCATCGTGCGGAACTTCAGCATGCTGAACGGGCGGCCGTGCAGGCCGACGCGCGTCTGGCGGAACAGCAGCGGGCCACGCGAGGTGAGCTTGATGAGCACCGCGACCGTCAGGAGCAGCGGCGCGAGCACCCACAGCGCCATGCCCGACGCGAGAATGTCGAAGGCGCGCTTGAAGGCCATGGCGACGGGGCGCGAGGCGACCGTCTGGTAGTGCAGGTAGCCGTCCTTCACGCCGTGGCTGCCCAGCGGGCGCGCGCGGTCGAGGCGGAACATCGAGGCGGGCAGCGCGAAGGGAATGCCGAAGGCCTCGCACACCTTGATGGCCTTCTGAATCTCGGCGCCGTTCGCGAGGCTGCTGCTGGCGAAGTACACCTCGGCGACCGGCATGGTGCGCAGCACGCTGTCGAGCTCGGCGGTGGTGCCCACGACCTTGCCCTTGAGCTGCGTCGGCGTCGTCTCGTCGGGGAAGCGCAGGAAGCCGGCCACGTGCATGCGGCCCTTGCCCATCAGGTGCTCCGACGTCGCCCGGCCCAGCGCGCCCACGCCCACCACCAGCACGTCGTCGATGGGGCCCGAGTTCGTCGAGAAGGTGCGGAAGACCGAGAACCGCATGCCGATGGCGAGCGGCCAGAGAATGAGGAGGAACACGCCGACGTTCGGCAGGCCTTCGACCCCGAAGACCAGGGTCGACAGCGCCAGCACCGTCGTGACGGCCAGCACGAGCACCGACACCATCGCCGCGTCGTCGAACGCGCCGCGCTCAGACGCCCACGGGTCGTAGTGGCGCAGCGCCATCGCCGTGATGAGCCACGTGAGCAGCGCAGGGAGCACCAGGCTCAGCGCCATCGACTGAAACGCCTGCTGGCCAACCCACGAGGAAGCCGCGAGCGCCAACACGACCAGGAGGAGGTCGAGCAGGAAACTCGCTCGCGCCACCGCTCCTGCTGCAATCCGTCCGAAAAGTGAGTGCATGTGGGTTTCTCGAAGAAGTGCTTCGGAAGTTGTCCCCTTTTTGCGTTTCGTCAATTGCCATGACGCGCCGCGCAAAGCAAGACCGGCTTGATTCGCCACGAAATCTAGATGTTTGAGCTATCCCACATATCGTCCAAGGTGTGCCTACATTCTTTCGTTACTGGAGAAATTCCTCGAGAGCGAAACTGAATCACTGAGATAACCCTTTGAATCAACAGCAAGAACGAGCCTTGAGCGTTCTCATCGAGATGCAGAATTCTTCCGGACCGGAACGATTACCGACACGCTCCCACATTCCATCAATCGTGCCGACAAGCCGCGTCATGAATCAGCGGCGATACGAATCAGGCCGACTGCATCGAGTGCATGCGCGAGATCAGCGTGCGCGATGAACTGGTGTTCCACTGGCCGTGCCGCGTCGCGGCTCTTCCGACAATCGAGACGGCAACAGACACGAAGAACACGAACTGCATCGCCTGGCTGCCCATGTCTCCGAAAGCCTGCAGCAGGTACGTGATGATGACGGCCATGGCGACGAGCAGGCCCACGCGTTCGTGCACGTCGGCCACCACGCGCAAGGTCCGCGCGAAGAAGAAGCTGGTGATGCCCAGGTAGAGCCAGACCCCGAAGAACCCGAAGATCCCTCCTATCCACAGCAGCCAGAGCACCGAGTTGTGGCCAATGTGCCCGAAGGCCGACTGGGCGAAGTCGTTGGAGGGCAGGAACTCGGTGAAGGCGTGACCAAAACCCTGGCCGAGCATCGGGTCGCGCTCCCAGCTCTTGAGCAGGTTGAAGTTCTCGATGTCACGCTCGACGTTCGAGCTCTCTTCTTCGGTGTCGGCGGCGGGCGCGACGATGGAGCGCAGCTTGGCCACCGGCTTGAAGACGCCTCCGCGCGCGTTCCACCCGACCGCGACGTAGAGCGCGACGACGGGAATCATCGCCACCATGCCCTGGGTGAGCAGGCGCTTGGCCCGATGCATCGGGCTCATCAGGTAGATGAAGCCGAGCGCCAGCGTGATGTCGACGTAGGCGATGCGGCGGTCGTTGAGGCGCAGCGCCATCGCGAGAAACGGCAGCCACAGCAGCGCCTCGCCGATGTTGCGCCACGACGGCCACTCCCAGACGCGCACCAGCGCCAGCACCACGCCGACGACGAACACCATGGTGTCGTTGTGGCCGGTGGTGTGCGGCGGGTATTCGCCCTGCGGGTAGGCGATGAAATACATGAAGAACGTGCCGAGCAGCGCCTTCACCACGCTGCCGATGACGAGCACACGCCCGAGCAGCCGCAGGTCTTTCGGGAAGTCGAAGGCCAGCAGCGACAGCATCGAGACGACGGGCATGAAGAGCAGCGCCCGGAACTGCCAGAGCGCCTCGCGGAACACGCCGCCACGCGCGACGCCCCAGACGATGAGCCAGCCGATGGTGAGGAACGAGAGCAGCAACGCGCTCCGCAGCGGCCGGGGCCCTGGCACGCCCGGAGCCTCCATGACTGACGACAGCCCCATCAGCCGCCGCAGCACCGTCAGCGCAGCGAGGCCCATCACCGCGAGCTCGAAGCCCGTGAACCAGGCGACGTTGGTGAAGAAGATGCGGCCGAGCGGGTAGAGCGGAGAGCGCCACAGGTTGAAGTACGGTCGGTCGGTCGGGTCGTCGATGGTGACGGCCAGCAGCAGCAGCGCGAGCAACGGCCACTTGAGCGGCAGGCGCCACAGCGCGACGACGCCCACGAGCAGCAACGGCGGCACCAGCGCCATCACCGGGTTTCCGCGCCCCACCGCGACCGCGACGCCCGACGCGAGCCCCAGCAGCAGGCCAGGCAGCACCGTGCGCCACTCGGCGTCGACCATCACACCGGACCAATCGAGCTGCAGCCGGCCCAGCACCGGCAGCGAGAGCTTTCGGGTGACCTGCCAGTCCGACAAGACGCGGCCGCTGCGATACGACGCCAGCACCGAGCCCGAGAGGAACGAGACGACCGCGCCGAGCAGCAGCGCGATGGCCCACGTCAGGGCGCCGGCGCCTTCGGCCTTTCGTGGCGCGAGCGCGGGCTGCAACACCACGTACCGGTGGGCGCTCGAGCGGGCCATGGCCTGCGCGCGCAGGTGGGCGTTCGAGCCCTGCAGCCACAGCTCGGAGCGCCGGGAGCCGTCACGCAACAGCTGCTCCTTCGCGCCCGCGTACTGGGGCCAGCGCTTCGCGGCGAAGGCCAGGCGCTGCTCCTCTTCGATGAACTCGAGCCGCTGCTGCATCTCGGCCTCGACGCCTTCACGCTGCGCGTCGAGGGCCTGCGCCGACGACTCGATGGCCTTCACGTCACGCTCGAGCCGCAGCTGCTGCAGCGCCAGCAACGTGCCCTGCACCATGGCCACCGCGACGTCGCGCTGCGGCCACTCGCACGAGATGAAGACCTTGTCCCGCTCGGTCCAGACGTTGAGCTTCTGGTCGAGCATCGCCACCAGCGCGTCGAGGCGGTCGGCGTCGCTGACGGGGCCGCGCACCTTCTCCATCAGCCGGTTCTTGAGGCGAATCGGCCAGGGCCGCGTGGACTCCCACTGGTCGATGAGGCCCACGCGCTTGATGAGCGCCACGAGGCGGGCCTTCGAGGTCAGCTCTTCGGGCAGCTCGTTGATGCCCTCGTTGAGCCGCGGCACCGCGTCGAAGGGCGCCGTCAGCCGGTACAGCGTCGACGACTCGGCGACGAGCACCTGCGCCTGCACACGCCACACCTCGGGCATCACCGCGTGCACGAGCCCCGCCGCGAGCAGACACGCGAACGCCGCGACCGCACCCGCGATGCGGTGCCTCGACAGACTCAGCCGCAGCACCTGGCGCACGCTCATCGCCTCACCCGAGCCGCGGCACCACGACGCGCACCAGGAACGCGTAGAAGAGATGGAACGTCGCCAGCCCCAGCAGCGCCATTCGCAGCCCGCGCAGGGGGTGCCGCTGTCTCGCTGCCCAGATGGGAATGACGATGAGCCCCACCACGATGGACAGCAGGACGAGCTTGCTCACGGCGTGAGCACCAGCACCGAGACCGAGAGCGCCGGCATCGTGTAGCGGAACGCGTTGGTGGCCGTCGCCTGCACGGGCGTGCCGCGCACCAGCGAGGCCATGGTGCCCGAGAGCACGTACGGCGTGGCGGTCTGGTACGCGCGCGGGTGGGCGACGGTGATGGCAGCGGTACGCATGACCGTGTCCTTGTTGATGACGACGAGCACGGTGCGGCCGGGGTTGGCGGCGTCGACGCTCGCGTAGACCGTGGCCGTGACGACGTTGCTGGAAGAGGCGTCGAGCGAGGTGTCTCCAAACGCGCCGCCCGCCCCGTCGAAGTTGCGGAAGGCCTCGAACGCCGCGTCGGCGAAGGGCTCGGCGCCGTTGAGCTTCCAGTACGTGGCGAGCTCGACCGCGTCGCGGCCGAAGATGCCCAGCACGTCGGCCGTCGCGACGCCGCCGCTGATGTGCCCACCGCCGCCGTAGTTCCACTCGGTGAACGCGAGCTTCGTGCCCGGGTTCAAGCGGCCGATCTTCTCGCGCAGGCGGGGAAGGAGCCGGATGGCCTGGTTGCCGAGGTAATTCGTGATCCAGCTCGTCTCGACGTAGCCCGTGTCCCACAGGCTGCGGGGCGCTTGCACGCGGGCGGTGACCGACGCCGCGCTGGTGTTGGTGCCGATGATGCGCGCGCCGCCGCCGGTCGCTTCGGGGTACCAGTGCAGGTCGAGGTAGTCGACGAGGCGACGGCCCTCGGTCATCTCGGCCGCGCGCACCTGCGTGAGGAAGTAGTCGATGAACTCGCCCTTGCCCGCGCGGTCGGGCGCGTTCTGAAGGTTGATGTACCCATTCCACCCGTACGAGACGAAGCCCGTCACCGGCGCGTCTGGCCAGGTGCGCTTGATGGCCTTCGCGTAATCGAGCGAGCGGGTGACGAGCTCGACGTAGGTGAGCTGTGTGGGGTGAATCTCGGCGTGGGTGTCGCTCCAGAGGTCGGGCTCGTTGTCGAGCGAGAACAGCAGCGGCGTGGTGCCGGCGGCCGCGCGCGCCCAGGCGACGAACTCCTCCTGGTAGACGAAGGCGTCGGTCGCGTCGGGCGTCATCGAGAGCGCGGCGCCCTTGGTGTGCCTGTTCTGCTTGAAGCGAGTCATCAGGTAGTTGGCGCCCGAGTTGCGCACGTCGCCGCCGCCGTTCTTGTCGGCCGCGACGTGGTCGACGATGGGCACTGTCACCAGCAGCGCCGAGTTGATGGCGCGCGCCTCGGTGAGCTTCGTGGTGATGAGCGCGCCTGGCGTGTTCGAGTTCGAGAGGTAGCCGTCGTTCTGGAAGTTGAAGTCCGAGCCTGCGTTGCTGGCGTTGTTCTCCCAGTTGTAGGCCGTGAGGCGATTGCCGCCGACGCGAAGCAGGCCGTAGCGGTTGCGCGTGGGGTTCGCGGGCTGGTTGGTGCCGTAGATGAGCGGCGAGATGGCGTGGCGGTTGCGATCGCTGCGCACGGTGAGCGTGACGTCGGCCGCACCTGCGCTGCCGGGCGTGAGCGGCATGTCGAGGTCGAGCGAGCCCGCCGTACCTCCACCCGTGACGCCTCCGCCTGCTGCGACTCCGCCTCCCGTCGCCGAGCCGCCGGCCGTCGCAACGCCGCCGCCCATCGCCACGCCGCCGCCGCTGCTTCCGCCAGTGGCCTCGCCTCCCGCAGACGCGCCCCCTCCTGTGAGGTTCGCGACACCACCACCCGCGCCGCCGTCGCTCGTACTCGGAGCGCTGCAGCCAAGCGCGAGAGCAGCGTACAGCCACACTGGACACGACCTGAGAGTGCGATTCATGGCGGCGCCGGAGTAGCGCACGGGCTGGTGCGGCACCAGTGGAGCCGTCGCTCAGCGTCACCCGTCCGCAGGAGTCGCGACCTGTTCTGGTCGACCGCTGTTGAACTCGTGCTCGGCGTCACGGCCGGAGCGACCCCAACTCTGACCACCGCGCAGGTGGTTGAACTCGTGCTCGGCGTCGCAGCGGGAGCGAGCCCAACTCTGACCACCACCCACGTGGTTGAACTCGTGCTCGGCGTCGC
>JBEOKA010000232.1:0-28410 GCA_040275325.1 Myxococcaceae bacterium
ACCGTGCCCATCACCGGGGCCTTCTCGGCCGCGGGCGCCTTCGGTGTCTTCTTCCCCGGAGGTATGGCTGCGGTTCAGCCCAGCGGCGTCGGCCGGGGCACCGCTCCGTCGACCTGGGGCTTCCTCTCGCTGCGCGCCCAGCTCTGAGCTGGTCAGAAGCTCGCCTCACGTTGATTCAAGACTGAACAGGCTTGCTTCTGATTGTTTCAGAACGGAATCTACCGGAACGCCGCGCGGCTCGGCTCCCCGGTGCTGGTCCCCGACGGGGGGCTGGCACGAAGCCTGAAGAGCGGCTTCCGCATGCTCAGCAAATCAGCAGCGAAGGCCTTCTTCCTCGGGGGCACGGCGGTGACGGCCACCGTCTTCCTCAGCCTCACCTGGGACACGTTTCAGCAGATACCCGGGCGCACGAACGCGGCGGCGCTCACCGACCAGGTGAAGCGCGGCAAACACCTCTGGGAGGACAACAACTGCATGGGGTGCCACACGCTCTTCGGTGAAGGCGCCTACTACGCGCCCGAGCTGACGAAGGTGTACGAGCGCCGCGGGCCCGTCTTCATTCGCGCGCAGCTCAAAGACCCCGAGGCGATGTTTCCGGGGCAGCGGAAGATGACGAACTACCACTTCACCGACGACGAGATTGAGTCGCTCGTCGCGTTCTTCGAGTGGGCCGGCAAGGTCGACCTGAACGGCTTCCCCGCGAAGCCGACCCTGGGAGCGCCCGCGCAGGTGGTGGTGGCGGCGGCTCCGTCGGCGCAGCGGCCGCAGGTGTTCTCGCAGATCTGCGTCACCTGCCACGCGCTCGGCGGCCTCGGCGGCACCGTGGGCCCTGCGCTCGACGGCGTCGGCACGCGGCTCGACGCGGCGTACCTCGAGAAGTGGCTCAGAGACCCGAGCGCCGTGAAGCCGGGCACCACGATGCCGAAGCTGCCCCTCGATGACGCGCAGCTCGGCGAGCTCGTCACCTTTCTCTCCTCGCAGAAGACCTTGAAGGAGGTCGCCCAGTGAAGTTCCAGAGCCAGAAGGTCGCGTGGGGCTTCTTCGCGACGTGCATGTTGTTGCTGTCGCTGCAGATCATCTACGGCTTCATCATGGGCTTTGCCCACGCCGGGTACGACAACCTGCACTCGGTCATTCCCTTCAACGCTGCCCGCGCGACGCACACGAACCTGCTCGTGATGTGGCTGCTCGCCGGCTTCATGGGCGCCGCGTATTGGATCATTCCCGATGAGTGCGACCGGGAGATCGCCTGGCCGAAGCTGGCGTGGGTGCAGCTCGTCGCGCTGGTGGTGACGGGCGTGACGGCCATCATCGGCTTCCACCTCAACTGGTGGGAGGGCCGGAAGTTCCTCGAAATTCCCCGGCCGCTCGACTTCCTCGTCGTCATCGACGTGCTGCTCTTCATCGGCAACATCGGGTGGACGGTGTGGAAGAGCCCGAAGAAGTCGACGACGTCGATGGTGCTCTTCTTCGGCCTGCTCGCCGCCGCGCTGCTCTACCTGCCCGGCATGATCCCCACCGACAACCAGACCGTCGACAGCTACTGGCGCTGGTGGGTCGTGCACCTGTGGGTCGAGGGCGTGTGGGAGCTGATCATGGGCGCGATTCTCTCGTACCTGCTGATCAAGCTCACCGGCGTCGACCGCGAGATCATCGAGAAGTGGCTCTACGTCATCGTGGGCTTCACGTTCCTCTCGGGCGTGCTCGGCACCGGTCATCACTACTATTTCATCGGTACGCCGAAGTACTGGCTGATGGTCGGCGGCGTCTTCAGCGCGCTCGAGCCGCTCGCGTTCCTCGGCATGGCCATCTACGCGTTCGCGATGGCGAAGAAGGGTGGCCGCACGCACCCGAACCGCGTCGCGCTGTTGTGGACGGTGGGCTGCGCCTTCATGAGCTTCGTGGGCGCCGGCTTCCTCGGGTTCGCGCACACGCTGCCGCAGGTGAACCTGTACACGCACGGCACGCTGGTGACCGCGATGCACGGGCACATGGCCTTCTGGGGCGCCTACGCGATGCTGGTGCTGGCCATCATCTCGTACGCGCTGCCGTTGATGACGGGCCGTAAGGTGTACGAGCACGCGTCGGCGGGCTTCGCCTTCTGGACGTCGAACATCGGCATGACGGCGATGACGCTCGCGTTCGCGGTCGCCGGGGTCTCGCAGGTGGTGCTCGAGCGCCGCGCGGGTATGGACTTCCTCACGGTGCAGAAGGAGGTCGAGGTGCACTTCGTCGGCCTCATTCTGGCGGCGAGCCTCTTCACGCTCGGCATCGGCGCCTTCGTGTGGAACTTCATTCGCTACGGGCTGCCGAACGCGCCGCTGAGGACGGGTGGAGAGCGCGTCGTCACGCCTCCCCCCGACGTGAGCCCCGGCGTGCCCGCGGTCGCGAGGAGCTGAAGCCATGGCTGCCTGGTACCGGCCGGTCGCCGACGAAGTGGGGGTGTTCGAGAAAGCCCACGCGCAGCGACTGCCGGTGCTGCTGAAGGGGCCCACGGGCTGCGGCAAGACCCGCTTCGTCGAGTTCATGGCGGAGCGGTTGGCGCGGCCGCTCGTGACGGTCGCGTGCAACGACGAGACGAGCGCTGCCGACCTCGTGGGGCGCTGGCTGGTGCGTGGCGGCGACACGGTCTGGCAGGACGGGCCCGCGACGCGTGCGGTGAAGCAGGGCGCGATTCTGTATCTCGATGAGGTCGCCGAGGCGCGGGAGGACGTGGTGGTGTTGCTCCACCCGCTGACCGACCATCGGCGAAGGTTGTTCCTCGACCGCAATGACGAGGTGCTCGACGCGCCGCCGGGCTTCATGGTGGTGGCGTCGTTCAACCCGGGCTACCGGCGCGGGCTCAAAGAGCTCAAGCCGTCGACGCGACAGCGGTTCGTGTCGTTGCAGTTCGGGTACCCGCCGGAAGACGTCGAGGTCGAGGTGCTGCACGGAGAGACCGGCCTCGAGGTGAAGCAGGCGAAGCGGCTGGTCGCGTGGGCCACGAAGGTGCGCGGGCAAGACGCGCTGGCGCTCGCCGAGACGGTGTCGACGCGGTTGCTGGTGATGGCGGCGCGGTTGATGGCGTCGGGGCTGGCTCCGCGGGTGGCGTGTGCGGCGGCGCTGGTGCAGCCGCTCACCGATGACGCTCCGACGGCGAGGGCGCTGCAAGACCTCGTCGACTTGAGCTTCTGATGCCTGGCGTCAACGCCACGCATGGTCGGTGCACGCGAATCGGTCGGCGCACCTGCGCTCACATTCGTGTCACTCGACGTTCGCTCGCTCGATTCGGGTTGCGCACGCACGACACGAACGGTCGCGTTCGTGCCACTCGACGTTCGCGTGGCCACGTTCCGTGCCGCGGTGCGAGCGAGTGCTTCGTCTGCGACACGCGCCCTCGCGCTCGTGTCACTCGACGTTCGTACGCCGGTGTTCGATTCGAGGGTCGCACGCACGACACAAACGGTCGCGTTCGCGCCACTCGACGTTCGCGCGGCCACGTTCCGTACGGCGCTGTGAGCAAGCGTTGCGTCCGCGACCCGAGCTGTCGCGCTCGTGCCATTCGATGTTCGCGCGACCACGTTCCGTGCTGCGCTGCGAGCGAGTGCTGCTTCTGCGACACAGGCCCTCGCGCTCGTGTCACTCGACGTTCGCGCGGCCACGTTCGGTGCCGCGGTGCGAGCGAGTGCTGCGTCTGCGCCATACGCCCTCGCGCTCGTGTCTCTCGTTCGCCCGGTGCCGAGTGGCGCACGCACGACACGAACTGTCGCGTTCGTGCCACTCGACCGAGAGGAGCCCCCCATGTCGTGGGATGAGGCCCTCTTCTCCTTCGCGTGGACCGGTGCGCGTCGCCTGCTCGCCTCGTCGACTCCGGCCGAGGTGCTCGCGCGGCGGGTCGACGTTGCTCCAGAGTTGCCGCGGCTCGAAGCGCTCGCACGGTTGCTCACTGGTCGACCCGTCACCGTCTCCATCACCGATGACCGCTCGGGCATCGCGGGAGACGCACTGCTCCTCCCTCGGTGGTTCGACTTCGCGCCGACGCTCGCGCTCAACCGCGAAGCGCTCGTGCTCGCCATCGCGTGGTCGGCCATCGTCGAGACGCTCGAGCGGCCCGCGACCGGAGAACCACTGCTCGACATGGCGCTGCTGGCTCCCGCCGTGAAGGCGCGCCTGCTCGTCGATTTCCCCTCTCTGGCCGCATCACTGCCTCGCCTCGAGCGAGCTGCCGTCGCCGCACGGCCGACGCCCGCTGCCGATGATGAACGCGCGCGCGTGCTCGAAGCCGTCGTGGCGCTCGCGCTCGACCAGCCGCCGGCCTCGCACGCGACGCAGGCCGCACAGGTGTGGGCTCGTGCTGCTGAACTTCCACCCGCGCGACGCCGCTGGCTGGCGAACGCTGCACCTGCGCCCACCGTGCCCTTCTGGGGCTGGCTGCTCCCGCGTCCACCGAGAGCGCCGAAGCTGAAGGCGCCGTCCGACGACGCCAACGCGCTCAGTGGAGGCACTGAGGTCGCCAAGCCGAAGGTCACGCACGTCGAGCGCGTGCAGGAGCCCGAGCAGCAGCTCGCCGAGAACCCGCTCGTGCACAGCTTCGAGAAGGTGCACACGCTCGAGGAATACAAAGGCGGCAGCAAACGCATCGACGGAGACGACGAGCTCGCGGCGCACCAGAAGGCCCTCGATGAACTCGACCTGCGCCAGGTGATGCGCAGTCACCAACGCGCGAAGAGCCTCTATCGCGCCGACCTGTTGCTCGGTGGTGACGTCGGCGACGTCGACGGTGACGAGGCCGCTCCGGCGGAAGCGCTCTACGACGAGTGGGACGAGGCGAAGCACACGTGGAAGCGCGGCTGGTGTCGGCTCACCACTCGGCTCGTGCCCGTGACGCCCGAAGCGACGGCGACGCTGGCGAGTACGCGCGCGCGGCTGGTGCAGGCGACGACGGGCGTGCGGTCGGTCTTCGAGCACCTCGAGGCCTCACGCGCGTGGAAGCTGCGGCAGCGTGATGGCAGCGACGTCGACGTCGACGCGGTGGTGGCGCGGTATGGCGCGCTGCGGGCGGGCTCGTGCTCCGAGACGCGGCTCTACGCGACACGCCGGCGGCACTCGCGCGACACGGCGGTGCTGGTGCTGCTCGATGCGTCGCTCTCGACCGACGCGTGGGTCGCGAACCGGCGCGTGCTCGACGTCGAGAAAGAAGCGGTGCTCGTGCTCGGAGACGCGCTCGATGGCCTCTTCGACGAGGTCGCGGTCGCCGCGTTCTGCAGCCAGACCCGTCGTGATTGTCGCTTTCTGGTGGCCAAGGGCTTTCAGGAGTCGTGGGCGCTCGGAGCGCAGCGCCTCGTCAGCCTCGAGCCACATGGCTTCACCCGCATCGGTCCCGCGATTCGTCATGCCACCGCTGAGTTGCTCGCGTGCGGCGCGAAGCAGAAGCTGTTGCTGCTCGTGAGTGACGGAAAGCCGAGCGACGTCGACCGCTATGAAGGGCGCTACGGCGTGGCGGACGTGCACCGCGCCGTGCTCGATGCGCAGGGCGCGGGCGTCGTCACGCATGCGCTCGCCGTCGACCCTGCGGCGAAGGCGTGGCTTCCGTCGATGTTCGGGCACGGGCGCGCGTCGGTCGTGTCGAAGCCGGAAGACCTCGTCGGAGCGCTCGCCCGCGTCACGAGCACGGCGCTGAGGCGCGGATGAGGCGACGGGGGCACGCACTGGCGCTCGTCGTTCGCGAGCGCGTTGAGGCGGGAAGAAGCAATCAGACACGCGAGCCTCGTCACGCCGCGCCGCTCGACGTCGTTCGCGAGCGCGTTGACGCTGGAAGAAGCGATCAGACGCGCGAGCCTCGTCACGCAGTGGCGCTCGTCGTCGTTCGCGTTGACGCTCGAGGGCGCGCTGGACGGAAGCAGACGCGCGAGCCTCGTCACGCAGCGGCGCTGGTCGTCGTTCGTGAACGCTCGCGGGTTGATGCCGGAAGAACTTGTCGGAGCGCTCGCCGGAATCAAACGCGCGGGCCTCGTCACGCAGTTGCGCTGAACTTCGTTCGCGAACGCTCGCGCGGTGACGCTGGAAGAACTCGTCGGAGTGACCCGAATCGAATGTGCGGGCCTCGGGCGCATTCCGCCTCGTGGAGAGTGCCCAACCCATGCCCACCCCTGACGCCATGAACCCGCGCGCCCTCTCAGACCCACCAGGCGGAGTCCTTCCCTGGCTCGTCGTTGCCCTCGAGCTGCTCACCTTCGCCATCGTCCTCGTGCTGGTCGCGGTGCAGCGCCACTCCGCGCCGGCCGCGTTCGCCGAAGGTCAGCAAGCACTCGACGCACGCTTCGGCCTCGCGCTCACCCTCACGCTCGTCACCAGCGGCGCCCTCGCCGCGCAGGGCGTTCACGCCTTTCGCCTGGGCCGGCTCGCCTCCACCCGAAAGTGGTTCTTCGCCGCCGCGCTGCTCGGCATCGGCTTCCTCATCGCGAAGCTGATGGACTTCTCGGCCCACGCCGCTGCGGGCCATCGCCTCGGAGCCTCCGACTTCTGGGACGCGTACGTGCTCGCCACCGGCTTTCACGCCCTGCACGTGCTCATCGGCATCGCGCTGCTGCTCTTCGTGGTCGTGCGCCTCGGCGGCCAGCGCTTCGAAGACGAAGAGACCGCCATCGCCGGCGCCGCGCTCTTCTGGCACCTCTGCGACGCGGTCTGGTTCTTCCTCTTCCCGTTGTTCTTCGCGAGGGCGTGATGCGGCTGCTCACGTGGGTGCTGTTGGTGACGGCCTCCGTCGTCTCGGTCATGCACGGCCGCCTCGGCGTCGCCCTCGCGCTCGGCTGCTTCAAGGCGCTGCTGCTCGGCCTCGAGTTCATGGAGCTCAAACACGCGGCGCGGCTGCACGCGGTCGGCTACGTCGGCTTCTGTCTGGCCCTCGCAGTCGCCCTCGCCGCAGCGAGTTGATGGATTCCCCCACGTGCGTCGCGCGCTCTGGTGTAGGAGTCCCGCGCGATGACGGGCGGCCCCTTGCTCGAGGCGAAGAAGGTCTCCATCCGCTTTGGCGGGTTGAGGGCGCTCACCGACTTCTCGCTCACGCTCTCGAAGGGCGACTTGAAGGGCCTCATCGGCCCAAACGGCGCCGGCAAGACGACCGCCTTCAACGCGCTCACGGGCGTGTACCCGCCGACCGAAGGTGATGTCGTCGTCGCGGGCGAGCGCGTGAACGGAAAACGCCCGTTTCAGATCAACCGCCTCGGCGTCGCGCGCACCTTTCAGAACATTCGGCTCTTCAAGCAGCTCACCGCGCTCGACAACGTGCGCATCGCCATCGTCGCCGACACGAAGCCGTGGTTCGACGTCAGCCGCGTGCAGGCGCTCAAGCGCGGCGGAGCGATGCAGCGCGCGGTCGGTGCGGCGCTCGATGCGACCAACAACTACCGCGACTGGTGGCGTGCGTTCCTGCGCACGTCGGGCTTCCTCGGCGAAGAGGCGGCGCTCACGAAGCAGGCCGAAGCGCTGCTCTCGGTGATGGGCCTGTCGAACCGCCGCGACGAGCTCGCGTCGAGCCTTCCCTACGGAGAGCAGCGCCGCCTCGAGGTCGCCCGCGCGCTCGGCACGAAGCCGAAGGTGCTGCTGCTCGACGAGCCCGCCGCCGGCATGAACACCCGCGAGAAGGCCGACCTCATGGTGCTGATCCGCCAGCTGCGTGATCAGTTCTCGCTCGGCATTCTCGTCATCGAGCACGACATGAAGCTGGTCATGGGCATCTGCGAACACCTCACCGTGCTCGACCACGGAGAGACCATCGCTGCCGGAGACCCGGCCGCCGTGCGCAAAGACCCGAAGGTCATCGAGGCGTACCTCGGAGAGGCTCCGGTTCATGCAGCCTGAGGCGCTCGGCACCCGCGCTCCACGCGAGATGCTGCTCGACGTGAAAGACCTCGTCGTGTCCTACGGGGCCATCGGCGCGCTCAAGGGCATCTCGTTGTCGGTCGGCAAAGGCGAAGTCGTCGCGCTCATCGGCGCGAACGGCGCAGGCAAGACGTCGACGCTGCGGGCCATCAGCGGGCTGGTGAAGCCGGCGAAGGGCTCCATCACGTGGGCCGGCCAGGACATCACCGGTCTCAAGGCGAACCTCGTCGTCGCGAAGGGCCTCGCGCACGCGCCCGAGGGCCGCGGCATCTTCCCGAACCTCACCGTGCAGGAGAACCTCGACCTCGGCGCCTGGCTGCGGAAGGACACGGCCGAGATTCAGAAAGACCTCGAGAAGTGCTTCGGCCTCTTCCCGCGCCTGAAGGAGCGCCGCGAGCAGTTCGCCGGCACGCTCTCGGGTGGAGAGCAGCAGATGCTCGCCATCTCTCGCGCGCTCATGTCGAAGCCGACGCTGCTCCTGCTCGATGAGCCGTCGCTCGGCCTCGCGCCGCAGGTCACGCAGACCATCTTCCGAATTCTTCGCGACGTGAACGCCGCGGGCATGTCGATTCTGCTCGTCGAACAGAACGCGCACCTCGCGCTCGGCCTCGCGAACTGGGCCTACGTGCTCGAGACCGGCACGCTCGTGATGCAGGGCACCGGGCAAGAGCTGCTCGCCAGCGAAGACATTCGCAAGGCGTACCTCGGCGAGTAGTCGCGGCTCCCTTGACCGTTGTCGGTCACGCGCTTCGGGCTACGGTTCACGCCCGGAGGGAACACACACATGCCGCGTTACGAATTCGCCGAGGGTGGTTCGAACAAGTTCTGGGAAATCACGCTCGAGGGCACGTCGTTCAAGACGACCTACGGGAAGATTGGCGCCGCCGGCCAGACGACCGTGAAGTCCTTCAAGTCGGAGGCCGACGCGAAGAAGGAAGCCGACAAGATCACCGCCGAGAAGGTGAAGAAGGGCTACCAGCTCGTCGGTGGTGGTGCTGCGCCAGCCGCGGCTGCTCCCGCGCCCGCTGCGAAGAAGAAGGCTGCCGCCGCTGCCGAGCCCGTCACGCACGCCGTGAAGTTCACCGCCGACGCGCGCAACCCCGAGATCGAAAAGGCCATCATCGCCGACCCGACCAACCGACAGGCGTTCGCGCTGCTCGGCGACTGGCTGCAGGAGCAGGGCGACCCGCGCGGTGAGCTGATCAGCCTGCAGCTCGGCAACAAGGACAAGCAGGCGAAGGCGCTCATCGAGAAGCACGCCGACTACTTTCTCGGGCCGCTCGCGCCGCACCAGAAGGTGCACGACGAAGGCCACAACAACAGCATCTCGCACCTGCGCACGAAGGAGCAGGAGGCCGCCTGGCAGAAGACGCAGCAGGAGGCGTTCCTCTGGCGCAACGGCTTCATCTACCGGGTGCGCCTCAGCCACGACAGCTACTCGGACGAGGCCTTCAAGGGGAAGACGGTCGACATCTTGAACGACGTGCTCAAGCACCCGTCGGCCCGCTTCGCCGTCGAGTTCGCGTTCATGTCGAACGGCGACCCGAACGAAGACAACCTGCAGGACCTCATCGACGCGCTCGCGAAGAACGCGCCGCCCACGGTTCGGAAGTTGAGCTTCGGCGACAACGTCGATCAGATCAGCTGGCACCACACCGGCAGCCTCGCGAAGTTGTGGAAGGGCGTTCCGAATCTCAAGACGCTCGAGATCGAGACCGGTGAGTTCGAGGTCGGGAAGATGGAGGCGCCGTCGCTCGAGCGCGCCATCTTCATCACCGGCGGGCTCTCGAAGTCGTGCGGCAAGGGCATCGCCACCGCGTCGATGCCGAAGATCAAACACCTCGAGATCTATTACGGCACCGACGAGTACGGCGGCGAGTGCTCGCTCTCGGAGGTGCAGCCGCTGCTCAACCGCACCGACCTCACGAACCTCACGTATCTCGGCCTCAAGAACTCCGAGTTTGCCGACGAGATCGCGAGCGCGCTGAAGGGCGCGAAGGTGCTCAAGACGCTCAAGACGCTCGACCTGTCGCTCGGCACGATGACCGACGCGGGTGCCGAGGCCCTGGCCGCCGCGAAGGACTCGCTCGCCCACCTCGAGTGCCTCGACCTCACCCGCAACTTCCTCTCGGCGAAGGGCATCAAGGCCGTGAAGGGCATCTGCAAGAAGGTCATCACCTCGGAGCAGGAAGACAGCGAAGACGACTATCGCTACGTGGCCATCGCAGAGTGATGCGCGTCGTGACGGTCGCATGACGAGGCGGTAGGACAGTGCCTCGCATGGGTCGCCTGACGTCCATCATCCGCTTCATCCTCGGCTTCACGGTCATCATGGTCATGACCCTCATCGTCATGGTCGCCGTGACGGTGATGCTGCCGTTCCGCGTGGTGCGCATTCACATCTGCAACTGGTGGGGCCACGTGGTGGGGCGCTCCATCGTGTTTCTGGCGGGCGTGACGCCGGTGGTGCGCGGGTGGGACCGGCTCAAGGGCTCGATGCCGGCCATCTTCGTGATGAACCACGCGAGCACGCTCGACGCGTTCTCCGGCATCTGGATGTGCCCGTACGGTGGCTGCGGCGTCTTCAAGAAGGAGATCGTGAAGGTGCCGTTCTACGGCCAGCTCGCGTGGATGTCGGGGCACCTGCTGCTCGACCGCAACAACACGGGCAAGGCCGTCGAGACGCTGAAGGAGATGGCGAAGTTCATGATCAAGAACCGCCTCGGCATCTGGATTTTCCCCGAGGGCACGCGCAGCAAGGACGGCCGCCTGCTGCCGTTCAAGAAGGGCTTCGTGCACATGGCCATCGCCACCGGGTTTCCCGTGGTGCCGGTCGTCGTTCACGGCGCGCACAAGAACTGGGTGAAGGGCCGCCTGTTCGAGTTCGTTCCGATGACGCTCGAGGTCGACGTGCTCGAGCCCATCGACACGAAGGGGTGGAAAGAAGAGACCGCCGCCGAGCACGCGCTGCACGTGCATGACGTGTTCGTCGCGACCTTGAAGGATGATCAGAAGCCGTTGCCGGCGCCGCCTGTGGAAGCGGCCGTGGCTCCGGTCGGTGCAACGCCCGCCACGCCCTGACGCTGCACAGTGCTGAAGGCTGCACACTCGCGCCGCTCCAACCTGCCGAGATGACGTTCGGCCCGTGCTGGCGAGCCCCTTGCGATGGGGGCTGGTCACCATGAACCTGTTCCCCGGTCGTATTCCCCTCGCGCGGCACCTCGGTCTCTACAACGCGTTCCACCAGCACCACGGCAACCAGCTGGTGCACGCGCTCGCATCGCCCTTTGTGTACCTGTCGGCACTCGTGCTGATTCAGGTGCTGCTGCCAGCGGTGCTGATTCCGTTCGTCGCGGTTTCGCTCGGGCTCATGGCGCTGGCCGATTGGCGCGCCACCGTCGTCTACGGCCTCGGAGTCGCTGCCGCGTGTGCCGCCGCCATCGCCCTCAGCCACGTGATCCCCGCGGTGCCGCTCGTGCTCGCCGCGCTCGCCATGCAGGGGCTCGCCTGGGCGTCACTCATCTTCATCGGTCACGGCGTCTACGAGCCGCCCGTCATCGTCGACGGCCAGCCCATGAGCACGGGCGTGTACTTCCACCGTGGCTACAACCGCGCGCGCGACCTCGGCGCTCAGCCCAACGCGTTCGACGTGTTCCTGCAGTTCAGCATCGCGCCGCTCGCGCACACGAATGACCTGCTCTTCGGGCTGGGCCTGCGGAAGGACCTGAAGGAAGCGATGCTCGTCGAGCGCACGAAGGTGCTCGAACGTCTGGCCGCTGGGCGCGCGCCGCTGGAAGGAATTGAGACCGAAGAAGAACTCGGAGCGGCTCAGCTCTCGAGCAGCTGACGGCCCATCTCGCGCAGCTGGCTCTTCAGCGAGCCGTCGTACGTGCGCGAGCCCACCGAGGCCACCACGCCGCCGAGAATGGCCGGGTCGACCTTCGCGTCGAGCATCACCTTGCGCTGCGTGAGCGTCTCGAGCTGGGCCTTGATGGCGATGAGCTGCGCGTCTCCGAGCAGCGTGGCCGACGTCACCGTGCCGCGCACGCGACCCATGCCGGCGTCGACCAGGTCGCGGAACTGCAGGGCCAGCGTGGGCAGCGCGCTGATGCGGTTGCGGTCGGTCAGCAGCTTCAGCAGGTTCGCCAGCATCGGGTTCATGCCGTCGGCCGCCTTGATGAGGCCTTCGGTCATCGCCATGCGCTGCGCGCGCGTCGCGGCCGGGTTCGCCAGCGCCTCGAGCACCGTCGGCGCCGTGTGCAGGTAGCGCACGAGCTCTTCGAGCTGCGAAAGAACCTGATCAGCCTGGGCTCCCGAGGCATCGAGGAGCGCGCGGGCATAACGGCGGGCGACGGAGACGTTCTGCATGCGCGGCGCCCTAGCACACGCCCCCATGGCAGCAAGCGTTGCGCGCACGCGGCTTCAGCCCTGCTGATGGCTCGGTGTCGCACGTCGAGGGGGCCGGCGCTGTTCCCTGAATCTGGATCATCCCGTCGCGGCGCAGGAGTAGGCTCGACGCCCCTTCATGGATCCCGTCATCGGTATCGACCTCGGCACGACCTACAGCGCCGTCGCCACGCTCGATTCTGGCCGCCCGCTGCTGATTCCGAGCCGTGCCGGAGCCCGCCTCACTCCCTCAGTCGTCGGCTTCACCGCGATGGGCGAACGCGTCGTCGGCGAACGCGCCCAGATTCTCGGAGACGAAGCGCCCGACCGCGTCGCGCCCGCCACCAAGCGCTTCATCGGCAAGCGCTGGAGCCAGGGCCTCGAAAAAGCCGCCCGCGCCGTCGTGCCGTACCCCGTGCTCTCGGGCCCACAGGGTGAAGTCCGTATTCGGGTCGCCGGCCGCGTGATGCCGCTGACGCAGGTGTCGGCCATGTTGCTCGGCGAGCTCAAGCTCGACGCCGAGGCGCACTTCGGCCGGCCCGTCTCGAAGGCCGTCATCACCGTGCCGGCGAACTTCGACGAAGGCCAACGTCAGGCCACGCGTGAAGCCGCGCGCATCGCCGGCCTCGAGGTGCTGCGCCTGCTGAACGAGCCCACCGCCGCGGCCATGGCGTACGGGCTGGTGAACTCGTTTCAGGGCCGCGCGCTCGTGTTCGACCTCGGCGGCGGCACCTTCGACGTGTCGGTGCTCGAGATGGAGAACGGCGTCTACGAGGTGAAGGCTACCGGCGGCGACACGCAGCTCGGCGGAGACGACTTCGACGCGCGCATCGTGCAGTGGCTCGTCGCGCAGGTGCCCGACCTGCACCGCGACGCCGTCACCAAAGACCGCGTCTCGATGCAGCGCCTTCGCTACGCCGCCGAGCGCGCCAAGCGCACGCTGTCAGACCAGGTCGAGGCCTTCATCTCGGTGGGAGAGCTGGGCGACCATCAAGAGGGCGCTCCCGAGCGCTACTGCCAGCTCGACACCGCGCTCACGCGAGACTTCTTTCAGACGCTGGTCGAGCCGCTCACCGCGCGCTGCATCGAGGTGTGCCGCTCGGTGCTCGACGAAGCGAAGCTGACTCCGGGCGACGTCGAGGCCGTGATGCTCGTGGGCGGCATGACGCGCATGCCCCTCATTCGGCAGCTCGTCACCCAGCTCTTCGGCCGTCAGCCCGTCACTGGCGTGAACCCCGACGAGGCCGTCGCCCTCGGAGCCGCCGTGCACGCCGCCGAGCTCGTCTCGCGCCAGGGCCAGACGCTGCTCATCGACGTGGCCACGCACACCATGTCGGTCGGCGTCCTCGGTGGCACGGTGCGCAAGCTCATCGCGCGCAACTCGCCGGTGCCGGCCTCGGCGCGCGAGACGTTCCTGCCCGGCCGCACGGGCCAGACGCAGGCGCGCATTCCCGTCTTCCAGGGCGAGAGCGAGTTCGCCGACGAGTGCACGAAGCTGGGCGAGGTGGTGCTCACCGACATCAGCGTCGTCAACCGCGCCGAGGTGCCCATCGAGGTGACGTTCGAGCTCTCGAACGAAGGCACGCTCTCGGTGCGCGCCGTCGACACCACGACGGGCATGGCCGAGGCGATTCGCATCGAGGCGCGCACGACGCTGAGCACCACCGAGGTCGACTCGCTCTCACAGGAGCAGGCCGCCTACTCGCAGCAGCAGGCCGAGAAGGACAAGGTGCTGGCCATCTCGACGTTCCCGCGCGTACTCGACAAGGCCGAGCGGCTGGTGCGCCTGCTCGAGAAGAGCGCCGAAGAGAACCCCAGCCCCGAGGCCGACTCCGCGGTGGGGCAGGTGAAGGCGCTGCTCGCGCAGGGCCGCGTCGCCGTGAAGCTCGGAGACACCGCGCAGATGGCCGAGGTCACCCGGCTGCTCGAGCGGCTCGTGGCGCTGTCCTGACGAACCCGAAGCTGGAGGTGCTCTCGTGACGATGCTCGCGCTCATCGCCGTGCTCTCGCAGTTCCCCATCGACGAGAACCCGGCTGCGTACGAGAAGCTCGAGACCGCCAACGGCGTCACGCTGCTGGGCCGGGCGGTGAAGGGCAGCCCGTACCAGGAGTACCAGCTGCAGACGGCGGCGCCGTACCAGGTGACCGACCTCTGCGAGGCCATCTTCGAGTGGGGCACGCGCGGCTCCGACAGCCCGGGCATGGTGCTCAGCAAGGTGCTCGTCGACGGAGAGAACCAGCGCATCGTCTACGCGCACATCTCGCAGCCCATCGTGGCCAACCGCGACTACGTGCTGAGCGTGAAGCGCGAGTGGCTGTCGCCGACGCACTGCCGCGTGCGGTTTCGCACCACGACGGAGTCAGCGCCGCCAAAGCCCGAGGGCTTCGTGCGCATGGAGAAGCTGTGGGGCGAGTGGAACCTGGTGGGAAAGCCCGAAGGCGGCGCGAGCGTCTCGTACACGCTCTTCTCCGACCCGGGCGGCTCGGTGCCGTCGTTCCTCGTGCACGGTGGCCAGAAGTCGGCGGCGAAAGACTCCGTCACCCGCGCGATGGGCAAGGTGAAGGCGTACGTCGAGAAGAAGCCGTAACGGCTACTGCAACAGGCCGGGCCCGTGCTGCGAGGCGGTGTCGAGGGCGCGCTTCAAGCGGTCCTTCACGCGCAGCTCGATTTGGCGCAGGCGCTCGCGCGAGAGCTTGAAGCGGTCTCCGAGGTCGGCCAGCGTCGTCTCGTCGTCGTCCGAGAGCAGGCGGTGCTGCAGCACGGCGCGCTCACGGTCATCGAGGCCCTTCCACAGGCGGCGAACGGTGGCGTGCACGAGCTCGTCACGCTCGACGTCGCCCAGCGCGCGCTCGGGGTCGGCGTCGTCACCGGGCAGCAGGTCGAGCGCCGTGGTGTCGGAGTCGTCGCCCAGCTTGACGTCGAGCGACACGTCGGACGACGCGAGGCGGGCGGAGTGCTGGCGAATCACGTCTTCCGAGACGCCGAACTGGCGGGCCAGCAGCGCGTCGATGCCCTCGTGGCCCACGCCCAGCTGCGTCTCGGCCTTCGCGCGCGCGCTGCGCAGCTTGAAGAAGAACTTGGCGCCGAGCGCGCCGGTGGCCGCGGTGACGATGCTGTTGGCGCGCATCGCGTAGGCCAGCATGTGCGCCCGAATCCAATAGGTCGCGTAGGTCTTGAAGCGCACGCCACGCAGGTCGAACTTCTCGACCGCGCGGAGCAGGCCGACGTTGCCCTCGGCGATCAGCTCGTCACGGGGCACACCGTACCCACGCAGCCGCCGCGCGACCTGCAGCACCACCGGCAGGTGCGCCTCGACCAGCGCCTCAGCAGCCTTGCGGTCCTTCTGCTCGAGCCAGCGCCTCGCCAGCGCGCGCTCCTCGTCTTCAGTCATCTGTGGACGGCGGCTGATCCGCGCGCACTGCTGCTCGAAGTAGGTCGCTTCGCTCATGCCCATGGTGAACCTCTCGCGGTGTTGGGAATGAGCGTTGTCTAATGTTCGTCGAATCTGTTGATAACTCGATAATTGGCACTCGAAAGTTTGGTTTTCTCGAAGTCTCTAACGGGAGGCGACGAGGCGCCCATGACGCCCGGCGGCGGCTTCCCGTTGACGCTCGAGCTCACGCGCGACGAGCCGGCCCAGGCGATCAGCCGCGTGGTCGATCAGCGACGCGACGTCGTGGCTCTCGTCTTCGACACGAAGCTCGTCGCCGTGGTCGAGCTTCACCGTGAGCGCGCAGCGTTTGTCGACGCCGCCTCTGGGCCCGTTGGTGTCTTCGATGAGCACCTTCACGGCGCGAATTCGATTGGAGAACCGTGACAGCGCGAAGTGCAGGCGCTTGTCAGCGTGTTGCTCCAGCTCGGGTGACAGCTCGACGCCTCGACCGCGGATCTCGATGTTCACGCCGTCTCAGGTAGGCACCGGCTTCACGCCCACCACTGATTTTCTCGAAGGTCACGTCAGGGATTGCAGAAGTCGCACGGGTACGGCTTCACGCGCCCGGGGTCTCGCCTTCACCCTGCGCGCGAGTCCACCCGGTGGCGCCGTCGAACTCCTGCAGCTTCTCGATGTGCATCCACGCGAAGTGCTTCTGAATGCGGCTCAACAGGTCCCACAGCTCTTCGCTCTTCAGCTGGTACGTCTCGACGCGCGTGATGAAGCGGCAGCGCCAGTGGTCGACGCAGTCGGTCGGCGTGCCCGTCAGCGGGTACACCTGCGTGCCGCGGTTGCTGATCATCTTCAGCTTGAAGGGCGTCGACAGGCACAGCTCATCCATCGCGCGGCCGAGGCTCTCGGGGTCGGTGGCGCTCTCGACGAACACGTCGAACCCGGCGAGGCGGCGGCGCTTCACCTTCACGAAGTCGCGGTCGGTCGAGACGGTGGGCAGGCGCAGCGGCTTCACCACGCGGGCCGGCTTCGCGGCGGTGGGCGTCTTGCCGAGGTTCGCGATGATGGCGTCGGTGAAGGCCTTCGTGCCCAGCGCTCCGTCGGGCTTCACGTCGCAGGTGAACAGCCCCTGCTCGTACGTGCTCAGCACCGCGTTCTCGATGCGCGTCGCGGCGTCGTGTTCGTCGAGGTGGCGCAGCAGCATCACCGCCGAGAGCACCTCGGCCGTCGGGTTCGCCAGGTCCTTCCCCGCGATGGTGGGCGCGGTGCCGTGCACGGCCTCGAAGATGGCGATGTCGGCGCCGAGGTTCGCTCCGGGCGCGAAGCCCAGCCCGCCGATGAGGCCCGAGGTGAGGTCAGAGAGAATGTCGCCGTTCATGTTGCTGGTGACGATGACCTCGAACTGCTCGGGAGCGCGCACGAGCTGATGCGCGGCGTTGTCGACGAGCAGGTGGTGCGCCTTGATGCCGGGGTACTCCTTCGCGACCTCTTCGAAGGTGCGCTTCATCAGGCCCTCGGTGAACTTCATGATGTTGGCCTTCGTCGCGCAGTGCACCGACGAGCGGCCCTCGGCCACGGCGACCTCGAAGGCGAGCCGCACCACCTTCTCGCAGCCCTTCTTCGACATCAGCTTGAGGCACTGCGCGACGCCGGGCGTCTGCAGGTGCTCGATGCCGGCGTACAGGTCTTCGACGTTCTCTCGCACGACGACGAGGTCGACGCCGCGCCCGCTGAACGGCGTCTTCACGCCCGGCACCTCGCGCACGGGCCGCACGTTGCCGTAGGTCTCGAACAGCTTTCGCAGCGTGACGTTGGCGCTCTTCTCGCCGTAGCCGACGGGCGTCTCGAGCGGGCCCTTGAGCGCCACGCGCGTCTGCCGCAGCGACTCGATGGTCTCTTCCGGCACGCCGGTCGGGTTGCCGGCCTTGAACACCTTCGCGCCCGCGAGCCGCTCCTCCCACGCGAGCTTCACGCCTGCCGCTTCGATGAGCCGCCGCGCCGCCGCCGTCACCTCGGGCCCGATGCCGTCGCCGGGAATCAAGGTGACCCGCTTCAGCCCCTGCTCGTTCGTTCGATAGCTGCCCATCTCGGTGCTCCTGGTCTCACGGTGGTCGACATACGAAATGCATGTCGTATGTTCTGGCTGATCAGAACGAGGCCCCGCCGCGTCAAGGAGAAGTGCATGGCCGCCAACTGGACGTTCCTGTCGAACCACGCGCACGTGCTGCTGTGCCTCGCGAAAGACCCCGAGCAGCGCATGCGTGAGGTGGCTGACCTGGTGGGCATCACCGAGCGGGCGGTGCAGCGCATCGTCACCGAGCTCGAAGAGGCGGGGTACCTCGAGCGTGAGAAGGACGGGCGGCGCAATCGCTATCGGGTGAACGCCTCGCGGCCGCTGCGGCACCCCATCGAGGCTCACCGTCGCGTGTCGGCGCTCATCGAGCTCGTGAAGCGGTGACGGGCGCTCCAGTGGCAGCGGACGACGAGCGAACGAGCGCGCACCTGCGCTACATCGGTCGGGCTGCCGCGAGGGATTCGACGACGTGAGCGTTCGAGCCGTGAAAGAGAAGGCCGCGAAGCTGGTCGCCTCTGGTCAGTTCGAGCGCGCCGAGGTGCTGCTGCGTCAGGCGCTGACGCAGTCTCCGCGCGACGTGCAGACCTGGCTACGGCACGCCGAGGTGCTCAAGCGGCTCTCGCGAAACGTCGACGCGGTGGCGAGCTACCGGCTGGCGGCGCGCATTCTCGACGAAGAGGGCCATCACCCGCGGGCGGTGGCGGCGCTGAAGCTGGCCCTCTCGCTGGTGCCCGACGACGTCGACCTCATCGCCGACATCATCCGCTCCGAGATGCGCGCGCGGCGTGAGGGGAACGATGTGCGGGCGCTGTTCCCGCTCTCGTCGCCGTCGCAGTTGCTGACCGAGGCCTCGAGCGAGTCGGGGCTGTTCCAGAGCACGCCGTCGACCGTCGAGGCCGAAGCGCCTCAGCTCTCGTTACCCATGTCGACGCCTGCAGGCCCTTCGGCGCACGACGTGCGTGCCGAGAACGCCGCGGCGCGGGCTGACGCGTGGGTGCCCGAGCCGAGCGCGCCGGTTCGTCCGCCACCGACCGTGAGGGCCGAGCCGCCAGAGCCGAGCGAGGCTGAGCTGCCCGAGCCGAGGCCGACTGCACCCGCGTCGCAGGGCTCGATGGAAGGCGCGGCAGTGGCTCCTGAGGTTGTGCCGAGGCCGACTGCTCCGTCGCAGGAGTCGATGGACGACGCGAGTGCAGCGCCTCCGACGCCGACTGCACCGGAGTACGGCTCGATGGGAGACGCGACTCCAGCGCCGACTGCACCGGAGTCGCACGGCTCGATGGATGGCTCCACTCCAGCGGTCGCGGTTGGGCCGATTCCGCTCGTGTCGGAGGTTGCGTGCAGCACGAACACAGCCGTCGCGCCGCGGCCTGTATCTCCGATTCCGCTCGTGTCCGAGGTTCCGCCGCGACCGTCGTCTCCAACTTCGCTCGTGTCGGAGCTTGCGGGCAGCACGAACGTCGCACCGCGGCCCTCGGCTCCGCTTCCGTTAGCGTCTGAGGGAGCGCACGCTGACGGTGGAGTTGGCGCGGCCTTTCCTCCACCGCCGCCTTCGTCGCCCGTGCGCTTCGAGGTGGAGTCGACGCCGCAGTGGCCGCAGGTACGCCGCCTCTCGGACCAGCAGATCGCCGTGCAGGTCGCCGAGGGCGCGCGATGGGTGGTGCTCGAGGCGTCGTCTCCCATCTCCGTGCGCTTCGCCGACGAGCTCGAGATTCCCGACGACGCGGAGTGGTTGGAGTAGCACTCATCGCCCGCGTGGCACCGGCACCTCGATGCGGCTGGGCGAGTTGACCGCGGGGAACCGGAGCGTCTTCACCAGCCGCTGCTCGATACACGCCTTCGTGCCCGCCGCGCCCGTCACGGTCACCGCGCCCGTGCTTCCATCGGCGTTGGTGTCGACGATCACCGACACCACACCGCCAGCCGTTCCGCAGTGGGCCCTGGCCAACTCGAGCTGGTGCGCCACGACCTCGACGGCCCGTTGACGACCGAGCTCACCCTTCACCACCACGCTCGCGCCAGTGAAGGGGTTGGCCAGGGCGAACTGGCGGCCCTCGAGCTCAGTCGAGCTGCCGAACCGTTGGGCTTCGAACCGTTGCTTCACGCACGCGGCGAAGGCGCGCCCTGGTACTGCCCGCTGACCCGCTTGAAGGCGACGATGGACGACATCTTCTCGACGCCAGCCTCGGGGTCAGCGGGGTATGCGTCCCACAGGCACTGGCGCCAGAAGAAGTTCAAACTGCTCGAGGCGCGCTCCACTGGAGGCGGGTCACGGGGCCAGTCCGGTTCGTCGAGCTGGGCGAAGGCGGTCGCGGCGAGCAGCGTGGCGGTACAGCCGAGCGTTCGGTTCATGAGGGCACTCCTGTTGAGCGGCTCTGACGCGCACGCCGCAGAGCGCGGGCGGTATCTGAACGAATACAGACGCTCGCACCGCCTGCTGCGTGGGTATAAGTCGTGCGCGTGCGGACGTTCCTCGTGGTGGCGCTTCTCTCGTCGACGGCGTTCGCAGAGCGCGTCTTCCCCTTCACGTGGACGTCGGCGACGCAGACGAAGGCGACCACCGACGCCGAGCTCTGGCTCACCATGCGCACCGGCCGGCCGACGCCGTTCGACCAGCTCGAGGTGCGTGGCTGGGTGAGCGCCGGCGTCGCGCGCAACGTCGACGTGCACTTCGGGCTCGAGACCGACTTCCTGTTACGGCGGCGTGAGCAGAAAGAGCTCGACGGCCGCATCTCGGCGCTGGCCCGCTATCGCTTCTTCGAGCCCGACGAGGTGCTGGGCGTGGCGTTGCTCGGGCGCGCGGGCTTCGGGGTCGCCAGCGCGGTGCTCGAGGGTCGGCTCGTGCTCGACCGCAAGCTGGGTGACGTGCTGCTCGCGGTGAACTCGTCGTACGAGCGCACCGTGTTCTGGGACCGGCGAGACGCCATCGACACGCGGCTCGAGCAGAACGTCGGCCTGCGCCTGCAGGTGACACCCGACGTGACGGCCGGCTTCGAGCTGCGCGCGCGCACGGCGCTGAAGGCCGGCGAGTACCAGGGCACCGCCGGGTACTTCGGGCCCAGCTTGAGCATCTCGACGAAGGCCGTGTGGTTCAGCATCGGCGCGGTCGCGCAGGTCATCTCCGACAAGGCCGCGGGCGACAAAGGCAACGGCCAGCCCATCATCTTCCGTGACGACGAGCGCTTCGGGTTGCGCGTGGTGGTGGGCGCTCCGACGGCGAAGTGACGATGGCCGGGTGGAACGTCGAGGCGCTGCGCCGTGCGCTCGGTGAAGACGAGGCGGTGGCGGTGCGCCTCCACTGCCCTCCAGAGAACTGGAGCGTCGACGAAGCCGCCCTCGTGTCGCTGCTGCGCGCGACGGGGTTGCCCGCTGCGGTGTGGCCCGAGCTCGACCTCGAAGGCCTGCTCCTCGCGCACGCGTGTCTGAAGAACGACGTGGCGGCGCTGCGGTTGCTCGACGCCGAGCTGCTGCCTCCCGTCGCTGCGGCGCTGAGACGGCGCGCTTCGGCTGATGATGTCGACGAGGCGATGCAGGTGCTGCGCGCGCGGCTGCTCGTCGGCACGGAGCCGAAGCTCGCGAAGTACTCGGGCCGTGGGCCGCTCGGCGCCTTCCTGCGCATCGCCGCGTCGAACGTGCTGTCGAACCTGCGCCCCGTCGTCGCGAACGTGAACGCCGATGACGAGCTCGCCGCCGTTCCCGACGCGAGCGACCTCGAGTCGAAGCTGGCGAGAAGAGACCAGCAGCAACGGTTTCGTCAGGTGTTCCGTGAAGCGGTCCAGTCGCTGACGGCGAGGGAGCGCTCGCTGTTACGGCTGAGCCTGCTCGACGGGCTCTCCATCGACGAGCTCGCGCCCATGTACGGTGCGCATCGGGCGTCGGTGGCGCGCTGGCTTGCGGCGGCGAAGGAGCGCCTCTCGGCCATCACCCGCTCGAAGTTGTCCGTCGCGTTGCAGCTGCCCGAAGACGACGTCGAGCGGCTGCTGACGAGCGTGCAGAACGGCTTCGAGCTGTCGTTGAGCCGGGCGCTGCGTGAGTCGGGGAACTCGGCTTCGAAAATCGGCTGAAAATTCTCCTGCGACCTGCGCCACGGCCGGCGTGTCAGGGCCAGTGACGGGCGACGCAGCACTCCTTCTTCTCTCCTTTCCCGCCCGCACCGGAGCCACATGTCGCGTCTTCTCTCTGCGGTCGTCTTCTTCAGCCTGCTCGCGTGCGGGCCCATGCCGATGCCCGGAAACACGGGTGGTGGCTCGGCTGGCGGACTGTCACTGACGGGCGGTGGTTTCTCGGGAACGGGCGGCGGAACGTCGCAGACGGGCGGAGGCTCCTCGGGTGGAGGCACTTCGTCGGGCGGCGGCACTGCCTCGGGCTCGTGGACGCAGGCCGGCTGCGACGCGGTGATGGACAAGTTCGCCTCTGCGAGCTGCGCCGACCAGCAGAACTGGCTGGGCCTCAAGGTGGCCGCGTGCGCGAAGTTGTCGAACGCCACCTCGGTCGCGCTGTGCAGCACCGCCTTCACCAAAGCCAAAGCGTGTGAAGCGCAGTTCGTCTCGCAGGGCATGGTCGCGTGCCTCGGGCCTGCGACCGATACCAACGACACCTGCGGCGCCGACGTGGTGCTCGGAGCGCTCTGCGCTGCCACCGTCAACAACGGCCAGTGCGCGGGCGTGCAATGCCAATACAACGCGGACTGCCCCTCGGGGTGGACGTGCAATGACCAGACAGACCGCTGCTTCAGCACCTCGGCCAGCTGCCCGGGGCTGCCGTGCCGCTACAACGCCGACTGCCCCACTGGCTTCACGTGCAACAACGGCACGGGCCAGTGCAACAGGAGCTGAGCGAGCGCCATGCCCACCGTGCTCCTTCTCATCGTGCTCACCGCCGCGCCGCAGGACGACCTGCTCGATGCTGCTGACACCTTCGAGCGCGCGCTCTCTGTCGTCGGGCGGCAACCCCGCTCGTGCCAGGACGCGCTCGGCCAGAACCTCAGGCAGTCGATTCGTGACGTGCGCTCCGCCGCGGGAAAGCGCGGCACCACCAGCGAGTCCGTGCAGAACCTGAGGCTCTTCGCCGCTGGAATGGTGCTCGCGAGCGGGTTGTCGACGTGCCCTTCGCAGGTGACGGACCTGGTCTCGGAAGGGGTGGACGACCTGAACCGCGCCTTCGATGGCTTCGCTGCCCGCGAGCTGGTCGAGGTCGTGCGCCCCTCTCGGCGGCGCCTGCGTGACGAGGATGATGAACGTCCAGCCGTTTCACTCGGCCGCGTTCGCGTGACGATGAACACGCCGTCATCCCTCGATGGCTCGCCAGCCGTGCTGCTCGAGTTGACGCGCGTCGTGTTCGAGACTCCAGGGCTCGCGTCGTTCGGAGTCGTCTGCCGCTCGGCCAACGGTCGCGCACGCACTGAATGGAGCACCACCGACGCGATTCGCGTTCCGGCTGGCGCGCTCGACTCGCCCGCGTCCTTCAGCCTGCGCTACTCGACGCTCGCGCGGGCCGACGTGAGCCAGGGCCAGTTCGTCTGTCACGTCGCGGTGTTCGAGGGCCGCTCCGGTGCCGAGCTCACGAGCGTCGAGGTCGACGTCGAGCTGCCACTGACACGTCCGCGGCGGGTCGACTGCGGAGCAGGCCCCGACGACCCTGGCTGCGGCCTCGAGCGCAACGGCCAACGCCCGATGGACGCGGTGGCGTTCACGGGCCTGCTCTCTTCGCTGCGCAGCACCCCGAGCGACCTCTCGAAAGAAGCCCAGGCGACGAAGGCCATGCGCCGTTCGCTGCTGACGGCCGCGCAGCTCGGGCTCGTGATGGACGAGTTCTCGAGCGACCTCTCTCGCCTCGGCGTGGTACGCGCCGTCGTCGGAAACGTCATCAACCCGCGCCACGCGCTCGGTCACTCGGTGAAGTTCTCGAGCGCGCTCTCGCGAGAGGAATACGTCGACCTGCTCACGCAGCAGTGACGGAAAGCGACCATGGCCTGTCTCGACGACGACACGCTGCTCGCCCTCTCGGGTGGCCACCTCGATGGCCCGGCGCTCGAGACGGCCGAACGTCACCTCGACGAATGTGTGACGTGTCGACGGGCGCTGGCGTTGGGGCTCGAGGCGAGCGCGGCTCCGACGGCGCGGGCGGCGGTGTTGACGGTGGGGAACACCATTGGCCGCTACGTCGTGCTCGAGCGTGTCGGCGCGGGCGCCATGGGCCAGGTGTTCGCCGCGTGGGATCCGCAGCTCGACCGCAAGGTGGCGCTGAAGGTGTTGAAGCAGGCGGCCTCCTCCGACGAGCACCAGGCGCGGCTGCTGCGGGAGGCACAGACCCTGGCGCGCCTCTCACACCCGAACGTGGTGACGGTCTTCGACGTCGGCCGGTGGGAAGGGCAGCGCTTCATCGCGCTCGAGTTCGTCGACGGCGGCTCGGTGCGGGAGTGGCTCGGCGCGCAGAGCCGCGGCGTGAGCGACGTCGTGTCCGTCTTCATTCAGGCCGGGCGCGGGCTCGCAGCAGCGCATCAGGCCGGCGTGGTGCATCGCGACTTCAAGCCCGACAACGTGCTGGTGCGTGGTGACGGGCGCGCGCAGGTGACCGACTTCGGGCTCGCCTCGGAGTCCGTCGGCCGCGTGAGTGACGGCCCGGTGCTCGAGCCTGGCGCGTCGCTGACGGGCACGGGCGCGTTGCTGGGCACGCCCGCCTACATGGCGCCTGCGCAGCTCGATGGAGAGCCCGCCACCGCCGCGTCGGACCAGTTCGGCTTCTGCGTCGCGCTCTTCGAGGCGTTGACGGGACAGCGACCGTGGACCGGCGACACCGTCGAAGGTCTGCGCCGCGCGATGCGTGATGGGCCCGCGCCCGCGTTCCCTTCGACGAGCGACGTGCCGCCGGCGATTCGCAAGGCGGTGCTGAGAGGCCTCTCGGTGCAGGAGGCCGCGCGGTGGCCGTCGATGGTGGCGCTCGTCGAGGCGCTCGAGCCGCGCGCAGACCGGCGCTCCTCGACCGCGCTGGTGCTCGGCGTGGTGGCGGCGATGCTGCTCGGCGGCGTCTTCTTCTCGACGCGCAGCCGGTTGCCCGAGGCGTGTCAGCTCGGTCAGCAGCGGCTCTCGACGGTCTGGGGCGACGGCAGAAGAACGGCCCTCACCAGCGCGTTCGAGGCGACGAAGCTCTCGTACGCGCCGACGGCGGCGGGCTTCGTGTCGCAGGCGCTCGACGCGCGCATGACGGCGTGGAAGCAGCAGCACCTCGAGGCTTGTCTCGGCTCGGTCGACGACAGCAGGGTGACGTCTGGCGCGCGCGGCTCGGCTGTCTCGAGGAGCGCGTGGGCGAGCTCGACGCGACGTTGCAGGTGCTCGAGCGTGGCGGTGCAGCGTCGGTGAACAAGGCGACGCGCATCATCGACCGGCTGCCGAGCGTCGGCGTGTGTCTCGAGACCGATGCGCTCGGGCGCGTGCCTCCCGATGAGCAGACGCGAAAGACGTTTCGCGAGGCGCGTGAGCTCGCGGCGCGGGTCGGCGCGCTCTACGAGACGGGCGGCTTCGACGAGGCCGAGAAGCTGTCGAACCCCGGCGACGCAGGCGTTCCATCCATCGTCGCTTCACTCGTTCACTACGAGCGCGGCCGTGTGCTGCAGAAGCTCGGGCGGCTCGATGAGGCGAAGGCGACACTGAAGCAGAGCGCGCTCGCGTCGACGGGTTTGCGTGATGACGACATGGCTGGCGCCGCGTGGGCCGAGCTCGGGTTTCTCGTGGGCTTCCTGCAAGTGAAACCAGAAGAGGCGCTCACGTATGTCGACCTCGCGCGGGCACACTTGCCGGCGGCGAAAGACACGCGGCCCGAGGAGCGCATCGAAGGCGCGCTGGGCAACATCACCACGCGGCAGGGAAAGTTCGACGAGGCCGAGGCGCACTTCTCGCGGGTGTTGTCGTTGGTCGAGGCGCGCACAGGCGCAGAGAGCTTCTTCACGGCGCGGTCGCTGACGAACCTGGGCAACACGCGGCTGCGTCGCGGGCACAACGCCGAGGCAGTGCCGTTGCTCGAGCGGGCGCGCTCCATCTTCGAGAAGACGCTCGGCGCGCAGCACCCCGATACCTTTCAGGCGCTCAACTCCCTCGGCGCGGCGCTCGGTGAAGCGGGCCGACTCGAGGAGTGCATCGTCGTCTTCGAGCAGGTGTTCGACGGCTACCTCGCGTCGCTGGGGCCCACGCACCCGAACGTGGGCACCGCCATCTTCAACGTGGCCGACGCGAACTTTCGACTCGGGCGGCCCGCGAAGGCGTTGCCGGCGTACGAGCGCGCGCTCGAGGTGTGGACGGGCGGGCTGGGCGTCTCGTCGGTGCAGCGCGTGGGCGCGTTGGTCGGCATCGGCAAGTCGGCGCACGCGCTGAAGGATGATGGGCGCGCGCTCGCGGTGCTGAAGGAAGGGCTGGCGCTCTGTGACAAGGGCGAGTGCGAACCGTCGGATGAAGGTGAAGGCGCGTGGTGGCTCGCGGTGGTGTCGGCCGACACGAAGCGCCCGTGGAGCGAGGTCGAGCCGCTCGTGCAACGCGCGAAGAAGGCGTGGAGCGCGCTGGGGCCTGCGGGCAAACGCGACGTCGAGAAGTGCGACCGGTTCCTCGCGTCGAAGGGCGTCGAGCGCTGAGGCTTTCAGGGCCCCTGGTCACGCTCGATGCGCTTCAACGCCGCCGCGGCCGCGCTCTGACCGCACTCTTCCTCTTCCAGCCCGAGCACACCGCCACGTTTACGCGGCAGGCTCTTCAGCTTCGTCAGCGCCTCGATGGCTTCGGGGCTGCGCAGGTCTCCCAGCCGCTTCGCCGCGAGGGCACGTCGCCCACAGTCCTTCGCGTCGAGCGCCTGCAGGTACATCTCTCCAATGTTCAGCCCCTGCCCGGCGTATTCGACGTCGACGAAGCGCAGCGCGCCCCACTGCGTCCACCCGTCTTCACTGCGCGCGAGCCGCTGCATCACTGGCAGCACCTTCTGCTTCGGCCAGCCCGCGAGCAGCTTGCGAACGCGTGTGCCCTCGGCGCGCCCCTCGAACTGACCGAACTCGTCGGCGAGCGCTTCGAGTGAGAGCTGCTCCAACTCGGCGTCGTTGGGAATCGACTCGAGCAGCTTGCGCGCCTCTTCGGGCCTGCCGACCTGATGTAGCGCCGCCGCGCGAAGCTGCTTCAGCGTGTTCGACGGCTTCTCGCCCGATGCGTCGTCGATGACCTGCAACGCCTCACTGCCTCGCCGCGCATCGATGAGCCGGCGTGCCACCCGCTCGGGCTTGAGGAACCAGACGAGGAACGTGACGACGAGCGCGATGACCAGCGTCGCGACCGCGCCCACCTTCCACTTCGGTACGGAGCGGGCCTGCGCGATGAGGCGGGTCTGCGCGTTCGCCACGCGCATGGCTCCGCTGGCGGTCGAGGTGAGCTGAATGGGCTTGAGGGCGAGGCGCTCGAGGAACGCGGCGGCCGTTGGCGGGCGCGCGTCAGGGGCCTTCTGAAGACACGCGGTGACGACGTCGACCAGTGCCGGAGCCGTCGCCAGATGCGGCGCGACATCGACGAGCGCGGGCGGCGCCTGGTGAATCTGCTGCGAGACGAGCTCGCGCGGTGAGGGCCCGGGGAAGGGCGCTTTGCCAGTGAGCAGTCGGAAGGCGATGAGCCCCAGCGCGTACAAGTCGCTGCGGGCGTCGAGCGTCTGGCCCATGGCCTGCTCGGGCGACATGTACTCGGGCGTGCCGACGACGAAGCCGGTCTGGGTCACCTGCGCGCGTTGGTCGGGCTCGGCGAGGCGGGCGATGCCGAAGTCGAGCACGCGCGCCTGCTCCTGACCGTCGGGCGAGGCGGTGAGCACCACGTTGTCGGGCTTGAGGTCGCGGTGAACGATGCCCTTCGCGTGAATCGCGGCGAGGCCCATGGCGAGCTGCCCGAGAATGCGTTCGGCGCGCTCGACCGACAGCGGCGCTTCACGCTCGAGCAGTTGCTGCAGCGACTGGCCCTCGACGTACTCCATGACGAGGCACATCGACTGACCGTGCTGGCCGAAGTCGATGACGCGCACGACGGCCGGGTGTTCGACCGACGAGAGCAAGAGCGCCTCGCGACGAAAGCGCTCGCCCATGCCCTGCGTGTTGAGCAAGTCGTCTCGCAGCACCTTGAGCGCCACCTTGCGGCCCAGCGAGACCTGCTCTGCGACGTAGACGAGGCCCATGCCGCCGCCGCCGAGCAGCCGCTCGACGCGAAAGCGGTCTCCGAGCACGAGGGCGCCGGGAGAAAAGGCTCCGCCACCCGCCAGATGGGTATCGGCGACTGCCACGGGCTCGGAGTCCGTCGCCATGCGTGCGAGGTATCTACCGGGCCGGGTCCCGTCGAGGGGGCGAAAAGCACGAGCTGCTCGCCCTCTGACGGGTTCCACGCTTTGTTGCTCGCCTTCCATTCTTGAGAGGCAGAGTTTCGATGCGCTCGACGTCGTGGGTGTGGCTGTGGTCGCTGATTCTCTTCGCGTGTCCAGGACCTGAGGTGCCGGTCGATGCAGGCGTGACGATGGATGCAGGCGTCGTCGTCGATGCAGGCGTGACGATTGATGCAGGAGCCGTCGTCGATGCTGGCGTCGTCGTCGATGCAGGTGTCGTCGTCGATGCAGGCGTCGTCGTCGATGCAGGTGTCGTCGTCGACGCAGGTGTCGTCGTCGATGCAGGCGTGGTCGTCGATGCAGGCGTGGTCGTCGATGCAGGCG
>JBEOKA010000233.1:0-3675 GCA_040275325.1 Myxococcaceae bacterium
GCCAGCAGAAAGCCCCTCAGCGCGTCATCGGGCAGCGCCTCGATCAGCACCGGCCACGCGGGGCCGACCTCGAAGCGCGCAAGGCCTTTCAACGAGGTCGCGCCGGGAGGAACCTGAACCAGCGAGGGTCCCCCCTCTTCGCTCACGGCCCAGCTCACCGACGACAGCTGATTCTCGGCCAACGCCAGCGCCGCCCAGACGGCGAGATCGGGCGCCGCGAAGCCGCCCTGAATGATCGGCGCGACGAGAGTGTCGGTTCCGGCCACGAAGACGGCTCCGCAGTCGACGTCGCACGTCCACACCTCGTAGGCCGCCTGCCCCTGCTCATCGACGACCTCTGTCAGGGCGGGCGCGTACCACTCCGCGGCCAGCCGCTCGTCGAGCGTGAGCTCGGAGCCGTCGAGCACCGGCCCAAGCGCCAACACCTGCGCCCGATGATGGGCTTTCACGGGCGCGCCGATGGTGATCGGTCGAGGCGCGGTGAAGCGCATGTCAGGGGCACTTCACGGGCGCGATGCGCGAGCAAGCAGTCTTCACCAGCTCTGCCTTGCCGAGCTCCTTCGCGAGCCGGGCGGTGGCGAGCTGCAGCGCCTCGTTCTTCGCCTGCTCTTCTTCGGCCGACACGCTCTCGAGCAGCTTGAGGCCATCGGCTTTGCGCCCGAGCAGCCCGAGGAAGTGGGCGATCTCCATCGACTCGCGCACCTCTTCACCAGTCGCCGTCGTCAGGGCCTTGTCGAGTTCCTGCTCGGCGCACGCGGTGTCTTTGCGGAGCAGACAGATGCGCCCGAGCCCCACGTGGTGCAGCGCCTGATCCTTCGCGGCGATGGCCTTCTTCCACGCGGCCTCGGCCTTCTCGAGGCGGTTCTGACGAAGCTCGAGCTCGGCGATCAGCTCCCACACCGACGGGTCCTTCTCGGCCGCCTTCGTGTACGAGAGCACCGCCTCGTCCCACCGGTTGGCGTCGACGTAGCGATCGCCCAGCTCCTGGAACAGCTCGGTCGAGGTGATGCCCTTGCCCTTTGCCTGCTCGAGCACCTCGAGCGCCTTCGCCGACTGCTTCGCCTTCACCAGCTCGGTCGCGGCCTTCACCACGAGCTCGGCCTGCGCTTTTCCCGGAGCCGCATCACTCGCGAGCAGATAGCGCCGCACGGCCTCGTCGAGATCGCCCTTCTCGAGCGCTGCGTCGCCGAGCGACTCGTGCGCGTTGAAGTCACGAGGGTTGAGCTCGATGGCCTTGGCGAGCGCCTCGGCCGACTTCTCCTTCTGATCCTTGATCGCGTACAGCACGCCGAGGCGGCTCCATGTCGTCGACCGCTTCGGGTCGAGCTTCGCCGCAGCCTCGAACCGGGCGAGCGCCTCGTCGATTCGCTGCTCGGCCATCAGCAGCTCGCCTTCAGCACCCGGCAGCCGCTTGTCGTCAGGGCTGAGCCGGCGCACCTCGTCGAACTGGGCGTGCGCCTCTTTGAAGTCGCCCTTCAGGTAGGCGGCCGTGGCGGCGACGTAGTGCCCCTCGGCCTCGTCCTTCGGGTTGACGGGGGGCGGCTCGTCTTTCTTGCAGGCGCCACACCCGACCGCGACGACCAGCAGCAGCACCGCGGTCTGACGCATGGTTCAGGCCTGGCCGAGCTTCTCGAGGAGCCGCTTTTTGCTCGCCAGCGCCTGCGCGTGCGCGGGCTGGGCTTTGAGCACGAGCTCGACCGTCGCGAGCGCTTCGTCGTGCCGCCCCATCGCGTTCAGCGCGGCCGCGCGGTTGTAGCGGGCGGTGACGTGTCCACCATCGAGCGCGAGCGCGTCGTCACACGCCTTGAGCGCCTCTTCGTTGCGGCCGACCAGCATCAGCGCGAGCCCATAGTTCACATACGTGTCGGGCAGCGTGGCGCCCCACCGCATGGCTGCCTTCATCACCTCGAGCGCCTTTGGACCCGCGGCGGCGTCACCCTTGCGCGCGCGCTCGAGCAGAATGGCGCCCAGGTTCGAGCGGTACTCCGCGATCTCGGGCTCGGCCTCGATGGCCTTCTCGATGAACTGCTGAGCCGAGTCGAGATCGCCCTGACGGAACGCGAGGCTGCCGCGCGCGTAGTTCCACAGGCCGCGATCCTTCATCGGCTCGGGAGCGCCCTGCAGCGCGGTCACAGCGCCGGCGAGATCGCCCTTCGTCTCGAGCGAGCGCACCTTCTCCAGCAGCGAGTCCAGGTTGGCGGTCGTCATGTCAGAAGGTCCACGCGACGGTCGAGAGCGCCCACTGCTTGAGGTTGGTGACCCAGCTCTCCTTCTTGAGCTCGCCCATCGTCACCTGGGTGGTCTTGTCGAGGCCCGCGGCGAAGCGCTCTTCCAACGACTTCGCCGTCTTCGGGTCGGTCACCGCCATCGCGATCTCGGCGTCGGTGTTCTTCGATCGGCCGTTGAGGTTGACCGAGCCGACGATCGAGAACTCCGAGTCGAAGGTGGCCGTCTTCGCGTGCAGCGTGCCGCCGTGCTTCTCGTAGATCTTCACGCCGGCCTTCATCATGTCGTCGTAGAAGTGCCGGGCCGCGTCCGAGACGAAGCCCATGTCGTTGGCCTCGCGGCTGTTCGTCATCACCTTCACGTCGACGCCGCGTTTCGCCGCGTCGATGAGCGCCTTGCGCAGCTCGGGGGGCGGCAGGAAGTACGCGTTCTCGATGGTGATGCTCTTCGTGGCCGTCTCGATCGCCGTCTTGTAGAGGCGCGTGCTGGCCTCTTCGATGCCCTTCACCTCGGGGTTGTGCTGCACCACGCGCACCGAGGGCCCGCCGTCTTTCGGAACCAGCGGCGGGTAGAGCTTGGCCTTCGCGGCCTCGGAGATCGGCGTGCCGACCTCGTTCCAGTTGCGAAGGAACGCGTTCATGGAGTCGCGCACCGCGGGGCCTTCGAGCTTCACGTCGGTGTCGCGCCAGGCCTCGGTGCCCTTGCCGTCTTTGCCGCCGCCGCGCGAGAGCACCATCTTGCCCGAGCCGCCCAGCGCGTACTCGTCGGCGATGTTCATGCCACCCAGCACGGCCGACTGGCCATCGACGATCAGGTTCTTCTCATGCCAGCGATCGTTGATGTCCCAGACCTTCCACTTCTCGCCGTAGGCGCGCACGTCGACGCCCGCGTCCTTCATCATCTGGAACATCTTGGGGTCAGCGCGACCGGAGCCGACGGCGTCGTAGATCACCTTCACGTCGACGCCTTCTTTGGCTTTTTGGGCCAGCTGCTTCGCCAGCTTCCAGCCGGTCTCGTCGGAGTTGAAGATGAAGGTCTGGAAGCAGACGGAGTGTTTGGCGCCGCCGATCATCTTCTCGCGCTCGGCGAACGACTGAACGCCGTCGTAGAGCATCGACACGCTGTTCCCGGCCACGCTGCGCGACTTGGTCGCCGCGTCGAGGCGAGCCTCGAAGGCCTGGGAGCGAAAGCCAGACGGCGGCGGCGCGGTCGGCGGAGCGGTGACGGTCTTCGAGACCTGCGCGCCCTGAGCGCCCCAGCCCTTCTGCGTGGCGGGCGTCTCGATCGGCGAGGCCGGCTTGCTGTTGGGGGTGGTGACGGCCTGCGTCTGGGGCGGCGTGTTGCGCTGAACCTTCATGGGTTCGAGGTCTTAGCCAACACGCCGTGGGAGCGCTACTCAGTGCCCGTCGTCATGCGCACCACCTCGTCGAAGCCGGTGACGCCCTCGTA
>JBEOKA010000234.1:0-24511 GCA_040275325.1 Myxococcaceae bacterium
CTGATCGATGCGGGCGGTGTCGATGCGGGCGGTGTCGATGCGGGCGGTGTCGATGGGGGCGTCGCATTCGATGGAGGCACGTGTTGGCCGTTCGACGACGTGCCCACGGCGCAGCTCCGAGCGAGCCCGAAGAAGGTCTTCGCGCACTACTTCTCGCCCTTCCCGCTCTCGATCGACAACCTGCCCGTCGCGACCGACTACTACGCCGTCGAATACCTGCGCCCAACGGGCGAGTTCAGCGCGCACCTGTACTGCGGTGGCTACCTGAAGGACCGGCCGCTCTCACCGCCGCCCTGGCCGATGGGCACCGACATCAACCTCGAGAACGCGAAGATCGAGATTCGCCGCGCGATTCGGCTCGGGCTCGATGGGTTCGCCTACGACGTGCTCGAGACCTCGCCCACCAACATCCACTGGATTCGGCTCGATCGCATGCTCGCTGCTGCGGCGGCCGTCGACCCCGGGTTCAAGATCATGCTCATCGCCGACATGACGAGCATCGCGCCGTCAGGCAGCGACGCCGTCGCGACGACCGAGCTGCTCAGCGTCATCGCCGCTTTCGGCAATCACCCGTCGACCCTTCACCTGCCCGACGGGCGAATCGTGCTCGCGGCCTTCGGAGCCGAGCGCCGACCCGCGAGCTTCTGGAGTCAGCTGCTGACCACGCTCGCCATGCGCGGAACTCCGGCGGCGCTCATGCCGATGACGATTCCTCCGTGGTCGGCGTACCCGCCGTCATTCGCTGGAGTTCCCCTGTTCGGCGCTGCGACGTGGGGCCCGCGCGCCGTCTCGGGCGTGCCGTCGATGCAGGTCGATGCAGACGTCGCCCATGACGCGGGCCTCGTGTGGATGGCGGCCGTCGCGCCACAAGACAGCCGCCCGAAGGATCTCGGGCTCATCGAGTCAGACGCCGCCGAGGCCTTCCTCGAGCTGTGGAACACCACGCTCGTCAGCAACGCAGACTGGGTGCAGCTGGTGACGTGGAACGACTACTCCGAGAACACGCACATCTCGCCGTCGGTCCAGACGGGCACCGCCTTCTACGACCTGAGCGCGTGGTTCATTCGCCGCATGAAGCTGGGCAGCGCACCCATCGTGCGCGACGCGCTGTACTGGTTCCACCGCCCGCACTCGATGAACGTCGCCCTCGCGCCCTTCTCGACGCAGCAGCCGAGCGCGTACGTGGCGACCAATGGCCCCGCCGTGGCCGCGAACCGGGTCGAGCTGGTCGCGCTGCTCACGGCGCCCGCCACGCTCCGCATCGATCTCGGCGGCCAGCGCTTCGAGCGCGTGGTGGGAGCCGGCCTCCAGCGCTTCGACGTCGCCCTCATCGAAGGAACACCGACGTTCTCGATCGTTCGAAACGGCACCGTCGTGCTTCAGGCCACGAGCGCGACACCTATCTCGAACACGATCAACTGGCAGAATCCGCTGTACCACGCGGGTGCCTTCCCGACCTGCCCCGTCGTCTGGTGACTCAGGTCGCCAGCCGGCCGAGCATCAGCCGCGAGAGCCTGTCGGTGAGTGGATCCGACTCGCCGGCCAACGCCGCCTCGAACAGCACCGGAGCCGGCTCCTCCGCGTCGTGAACGCTGCCCAGCCAGTCAGTCCCCGGCATCGAGGGAATCGCCAGCTGAGCGAGGCCCAGCGACCGCACCTCGCGCTCAGAGGCTTCCGTCACCGGCATGTGAACGACCACCACGTCACCTTCACGCAAGCCGAGCGCGTCGAACACCTCGCCAGAGAGCACGACCGCATCGCCCTCGCCCAGCCGCACCTCGACGCCAACAGCACCCGGGCCGGTCTCGTGCATCAGCAGCATCGGCACGGTCGGAGCGACGGCTTCGAGCGCTTCGTTCGCGGCCGGCGCTTCGGCGTTCACCAGGTTCTTCGCCGCCTTGATGGTGGTGACGTGGCCAGCGGCCTCGAGCCAGCGATAGAGCCGCGGCCTCAACAGCTCGCGCGCCATCGAGCGCGGAATGATCGCGGTGCGGCCCTCGAGGTTCGGGTTGAACACCGCCCGCGCGACACCCGAGTAGTCCACCTGCTTGGAGGTCATCTTCCCAATCTGCGCGCCAAGAAACTCAATGAGCGACACGAGCGGCCGCTGGTTGGGCCCGACGATGGCATCGTCGCCCTTCCGGTTGTCGAGCAGCGAGCCGAGCGACTGCTGCAGCATGCGCACCTCGTTGCGAATGATGATCGCCGGAGCGTTGAGCTCGATGAGGCGTGCGGTGCGGTTGTTCCGGTTGATGAGGCGTCGATACAGATCGTTCAGATCACTCGTCGCGAACCGGCCGCCGTCGAGGGGAACCAGAGGGCGCAGCTCGGGCGAGAGCACCGGCCACTTCGTCACGCAGAACGCGGTGGGGCTGGTGCGCGAGCGGCGGAGTGATGCAGCGAGCTCGGGAGGCGCGGCGTCGAGATCGACCTGTGACAGCGCGCGCAGCAACTCGGCGCCTCCGAACTCGTGGGGCTGCTCGGGCTCGCGGCCATCGAGCGTGAGCTCACACGCCATCACCCGCTCGACGCGCTCGACGTCGACGCCGAGCAGCCGCGCGATCGGCTCCTTCGCCCATGGGTGCATGAGCGGCGCGGCGAGCGCGACATGTCCGAGCGTTCTGAACCGCGTCTGCGCGTCGTCGAGCGAGCCGAAGATCTCTTCGCAGAACAGCCCGCCCGGCTCGGGTCTCAGCGTTCGGTAGTTGACCGTCTCGGGCTTCCGCACCCGGTGCGGACCGAGGGCTGCCACCCGCTCATCCGTCAGCAGCCGCAGCTCGACCGAGTCGCCGCTGAAGTCGACATCGAAGCCCATGGCGCGCAGCAGCTGCTCGACGCCCACCACCGACTGCGGCTGGCCGCGCTTCTTCACCGGCTCGCCCGTCACCAACGCCTCGTAGAGCGCGACCCGACCGGTGACATCGTCGGACTTGAGCGTGAAGCAGTCGTGCACCGTGGTGACCGCCCCGCGACCGAGCAGCGCGAGCGCCTGCGCCTCGTGAAGCACCTGCCCGCCGAACTGCTCTCGACCCGCGAGCGGCTGCTGGGTCACGAGCGAGTACGGCCCAATGGAGCGCGCGTGGATGAGATCGGCGGCTTCTGGCGCAACGCGCGTCACGGCCCACGACCCAGCCGGCCCTCGCCAGCGCCCATCGACGCCGCTCGCGAGATCGACCGTTCCGACGAAGAGCCGCGCCTCGCCATCGATCGAGAGCAGATCACCCACCGAGAGTGGCCGGTCTCGCCGAACGGTGACGCGCACGACCTCGGGCGCCTTCGCTTTCGCTTTCACGCGCTCGACGGAGACCACGGCTCCGAACAGGCCCGGGAAGCAGCGCAACGAGCGCTCGAGCTCTTGCGAAGGGGCCTCGTCTTCTGGAGCGGCGTCTGCTTCCTCTTCGTCTTCAGCTGCGGCCCTTCGCCGAGAGGCCGTGACGCGCCCGACGAGCAGCATTCCAGGCCGAACGTCGGTGCCGACCCGCACGAGGCCATCGTCATCGAGGTGCGCGCGGTCGTCGTCTGAAACGCCGGGCAATTCACGCGTGAGCCGATCGCCGGGGAAGAACTCACGCTCGAGCACCGTCTCGGGCGCGTAGTGGAGCGACCGCGCGGCCTCGTCCGAGAGCACCACCCCACGGCCTCCGACGAACTGCTCGAACACCAGCTTGCGCGTCATGAGCGGCCGTCCTCTCCAAAGAGCGTGAGCGTGATCGAGTCGGGCCAGTCGAACGCGACCTCTCGCATCGTCTTGCTCACCCTCGAGCGCTGGGTGGGCGTCAGCTTCAGGCCCTCTGCGATTCGAACCTCACGCAGGCCGGCGATGCGCTTCGAGGTGAGGAACCCAGCGAGCGTCTCGGGCAGCTCTCCCGACCAGTTCCGCCCGTGCCAGGTGAACGTGACCCGCTGCTCGCGGTCGAGGGTGATCACCCACGCCGACGGGTACAGCAGATTTCGGCCGATGAGCTCGGTGGTGCAGATGACCGCGTCGACCGTCTTCACCCGAGTCATCACGTCGCGCGCGAAGTCGAGATCGCGCGAGGTGCCGGGCACGCAGAGGCGCTTGACGGTCGAGAACCACCGCGCGTGCTTCGAGAAGAAGTCGACGGTCTTGAGCACGAGCTCACGTTCGTCCCACTCCGCGATCAGCCCGAGCTCGGTCACAGCCTCGAGCGGCAGTCGCGACAACGGCGTGTCGGCGAACGTGACGAGGCGCTCGAGCGGCGGAATGCGCGTGGTGCCCGCGTCGTGCACGTTGAGCAGCGTCTTCAGCGCGCGCAGGTGCGGGTGAAACTCGAACTGAAAGTCGTGCCCAACTCGGAGCGTCTCGACGGTGCCCCACGCGTCGGTTCTGCCGAAGATCTCGGGCGTCTGATCGAGCTGCAGCCGAACCGACGACGGAAAGCCGCGGCTGAAGACCCCCTCTGCGCCAGCGGGCACGTCGATGAACGGCGCGAGCGGACCAGCCCACGAGACGCCGTGCGTGCGCAGCAGCTCTTTGAGGCGCCGCGCGTGCTTCTTCGAGGGCGAAAGCTGCAACGAAATGAACTCGCCTCGCACGTCACCCGTCTCGGTGAGCGCATCAGCCAGCACGGCACGGCGGCCGTCGTCGAACGGGTTGGCGTAGACGTCTCGAAACAGCGCCGACACGTCTGAGCGTTTGCTGGTGAGCGCTCGCCGCACGAGATCGAGGAGCGCGGTCTCACGCTCGGTCAGCGGCTCCGCACGAGGCAGCGCGCGACGCTCGACCGCGCCGAGATCGATGCGCACCGGCCCCGTATCGGCCGCGCGGAGATCGGCGATCAACCGGCCAGCCATCGCGTCGTCGTTCTTCACGAGCCACCGCAGAATCGCCCGCAGCATGAGGTGGCTCTGGTTGCTCTTGTACGGATCGCTGCGAGCGAGCGCCGCGAGGTACGCCGTCCACCCGAGCGCTGGAGCTCCCGCGAAGATGGCGTCGACGCGCGCGCGGGCATCACTCGTCAGCCGTGGCCAGGGCGTGGCGATCGACCGCAATCGGAGCGCGTCGTTCGATTTCCCCGCGAGCCACGCGGCTTCGGTGTCGCGCTCCCTGCGCTCGGAGATCGGCTCGACCCCGAGGCGCTGATTGACGATCGCCCAGCCGACCTCGACGAGATCGGGGTGCTTGTCGACAGCCCACGCGTCTTCGAGCGCCTCGTACGCACCGAGCCAGTTCGAGGCTCCGCTCGTCGCCACCGCACGCTCGAGCGCCTCGACGCGGCTCATCCCTTCAGCTTCTCGACCAGCAGCTCGTTGATGCGCTTCGGGTTGCCCTTGCCGCCGAGCTTCTTCATCACCTGGCCGACGAAGTAGCCGACGATCTTCGTGTTGCCGCCGCGGTAGCTCTCGACGTTCTTCGGAGCCTCGGCCATCGCCACCGCGATCGCCTCGAGCAGCGGCCCGTCGTCATTCACCTGTGCGAGCCCCTTCTCTTGAATGATGACCGCGGGGTCCTTTCCCGTGGCGAAGAGCTCGGCGAAGAGCTCCTTCGCGCCCGGGCCCGAGACGACGTTGTCTTTCACGGCCTTCAGCACCGCGCCGAACTGGGCCGGCGTGAACTTCACCTGCGCGATGGTCGACTTCGACTCGTTCAGCAGCCGGGACAGCTCGCCCATGAACCAGTTCGAGACCTGCTTCGCGTCTCCGACCTCAGAGAGACACCGCTCGAAGAACTCACTCATCGCGCGATCGGCGGTCAGCACGCCCGCGTCGTAGGCGGGCAAGCCCAGCGCCTCGACGTAGCGACGACGGCGCGCCCGCGGCAGCTCGGGTTGCTTCGCGCGTTCCCCTTCGATGCGCTCCTTCGAGAGCAGCAGCGGCGGAAGATCGGGATCAGGGAAGTACCGGTAGTCGTGCGCGTCTTCCTTCGAGCGCATGCTGCGGGTCTCTGCGCGCTGCGGGTCGAAGAGGCGCGTCTCTTGATCGACCTTGCCGCCGCTCTCGATGATCTCGACCTGTCGTGTGGCCTCGATCTCGATCGCCTGCTTGATGAACCGAAACGAGTTCAGGTTCTTCAGCTCGCAGCGCGTGCCGAACGTCGTGGAGCCGTGACGCATCACCGACACGTTGGCGTCGCAGCGAAACGACCCCTCTTCGAGGTTGCCGTCGTTCACGCCGATCCACACGAGGATGTCGCGCAGCGCCTTCAGGTACTCGACCGCGTCGTCGGCGCTGCGCAGATCGGGCTCGCTCACGATCTCGAGCAGCGGCGTGCCGGCGCGGTTGAGATCGACGAGGGAGACCGCGCCTTCGTGCACGAGCTTGCCGGCGTCCTCCTCCATGTGAATGCGCGTGAGGCGAACCGACTTCTCGCCGTCGGGGCCGTCGAAGGTGACACGACCACCGAGACACACGGGGAACTCGTACTGGGTGATCTGATAGCCCTTGGGGAGATCGGGGTAGAAGTAGTGCTTTCGCGACCACTCGCTGCGCTCGGCGACAGTACACTCGAGCGCGAGGCCGGTACGAATCGCGAGCTCGACCGCGTGTTGATTGAGCACGGGAAGAACGCCCGGCAACCCGAGACAGACGATCGACGTGTGCGCGTTGGGAGCGCCGCCGAACGACGTCGACGCGCCAGAGAAGAGCTTGCTCGTGGTGAGCAACTGCGCGTGCACCTCGAGCCCGATGACGACCTGGAAATCGGCGCGCGGCATCAGCGGACCTCCAGCTTCAGGTTCAGGGCCGCTTCGAGCGCGTGCGCGGTACGGAGCAAGGTTGCTTCATCGAAGCGTCTGCCGAGCAACTGCACGCCGATGGGAAGACCCGAGGTCGACACGCCGCACGGCATCGAGAGCCCGGGCAGGCCGGCGAGGTTGCAGGGCAGTGTGAGCACGTCCATCAGGTACATCGCGAGCGGGTCATCGAGCTTCTCGTCGAGCCTCCACGGCAGCACGGGCGAGGTGGCCGAGAGCACGACGTCGACGTTCTGAAACGCCTGCTCGAAGTCGCGGGTGATGAGCGTGCGAACCTGCTGCGCCTTTCGGTAGTACGCGTCGTAGTAGCCAGACGAGAGCGCAAAGGTGCCGAGCATGATTCGGCGCTTCACCTCGGCGCCGAAGCCTTCACTGCGGCTGCGCTCGTAGAGTTCTTTGAGCTGCTTCACGTCTTTCGCGCGGTGGCCGTAGCGCACGCCGTCGTAGCGGCCGAGGTTGGACGACGCCTCGCAGGGAGCGATGACGTAGTAGGTCGCGAGCGCGAACTTCGTGTGGGGGAGCGTCACGTCGACGATGGAGGCTCCGAGCGTCTCGAGCTGCTTCGCCGCGGCGCGCACCGAGCGATCGATCTCGGGGTCCATTCCCTCCACGAAGTACTCGCGTGGCAGCCCGATGCGCAGGCCCTTCACACCGGAGTGCAGTGACTCACGCCAGCTCGTCTTCTTCGCGTCGGACGAGGTGGAGTCGGCTGCGTCGAAGCCCTCAATCGCTTCCAGCATCAGCGCCGCGTCTTCCACGGTGCGAGTCATCGGCCCGACCTGATCGAGCGAGCTCGCGTACGCGATGACGCCCGCGCGGGAGACGCGCCCGTACGTGGGCTTCAAGCCGACGAGGCCCGTGAACGCGGCGGGCTGACGAATCGAGCCACCCGTGTCGGTGCCGAGAGCGCCGGCGACGACTCCCGCGGCTACGGCGGCAGCGGAGCCACCTGACGATCCACCTGGCGTGCGGGTCGCGTCGAACGGGTTCTTGGCCGGTTTGAACGCGCTGTTCACCGTCGACGAGCCCATGCCGAACTCGTCGAGGTTCGTCTTGCCGAGAATGACGGCGCCCGCTGCCTTGAGACGCGCGGTGACGGTCGCGTCGTACGGCGGCGTGAAGTTCGCGAGCATCTTCGAGCCCGCGGTGGTGACGACGCCCTCGGTGAGAATGTTGTCCTTGAGCGCGACGGGAACGCCGTCGAGTGGGCCGAGGGTCGCGCCACGTCCACGCCGCTCATCAGACGCCTTCGCAGCCGCGAGCGAACCGGCTTCATCGATGGCGAGGAACGCGCCGAAGGTATCGCGCTTCGCAGCAGCCAGCGCCGTGGTCGTCGTCTCGAGCGACGTCGTCTTCTTCTCAGCGAGTGCCTTTCCGAGTGCGGCGATCATTCGATCACCTTCGGAATGGCGAACGACGAGCCCTCGACCTGCGGAGCGTTCGCGAGCGCGGCCGTGGCTCCGACTTCACCCGCGACGATGTCTTCGCGAAGGTGAGGCGTCGAGGCGCCGCTCACCGACGTGGGCGCAACGCCCGTGGTGTCGACCTGCGAGAGCGCATCGACCGCGTCGAGAATGGCCGAGAGCTGCGCGCCGTACTTCGAGGTTTCTTCTGGCGTCAGCGCGAGTCGGGCGAGCCGCGCGACGTGCTGAACCTGCTGTTCCGTCAGCTTCATGGAGCGGGGTTCTACCCGGTCGACCTACGACGCCAGAAGCGCAGTTCGCCTCACGGAGGGCAATAGTCGCCCCAGACGAGCGAGAAGTTGGCGGTACGCGGGTAGTACGGCGGCTCCCAGAACCCGAAGAAGATGCCCCCATCGGCCCGGGCGCCAAGCGCAGGGACGATGGGAGACGACGTCGAGAGCATGACCCGTGGGGGCGAGTTCTCGGTCACGAGAATGTAGTCGACGCCTGCATCGCTTCGTCGCTCGAGGAGCACGACGGGAGCATGCGGTCGAACGACACCGACCCGCCACGTGTTGTCCCCACCAGGCGGAACGAGCGCCACGGTGCCTGCATCGGAAACCTCCGAGAACTGACCGTCGGGGCCAAGACACCAGAGATGATCGATCGTGCTGGTGAAGGTGCAGAAGAAGTCCGGCGGTAGAGCAACGTCGTGATGGGTGGCACCTGGACCCGACGTCGTCGCCGCACGTACCGAGAGACCACCATCGATGGTCACGAGCGCCCACGTCTCGGTCGCAGAGCGCGGAAGCACACTCCAGACCCGCTGGCCCATGTCCACGAAGCCGCCGTCCCGGTCTGCAGGACTCCAGAAGATCACGCCACCCCGAGTGGGGGCGCCCGAGGGGCCTCCCCGCCCGAGGACTGGCAACCACCAGTTGAGCTGATCAGTGGATGCGGGAACACCAACTGCTGATGGGAAGGACAACGCGTTGAACCGCGTGCACGAATAGAAGGGAGCAGCGCTCTCGGTGCCGACCGCCATGATCTGGGGCGAGAAGTTGGTGCGCTGGAGCACGAAGGCGTCAAAGCCCCATGGCGCCGGCACCAGAACCAGCCCTCCAGAACCGTAGGTCACGTCGGTACACCAGGTATCGGTCATCTGGAATGGCCCTCCATCGACATGGTGCAGCTCGCTGAAGCTGTCGCCGTTCCGGTCGAACCAGATGGTGGTTCGGTTGAGGTAGTCCGGGCCGACCCAGTTGGCAGACGGGCCGGGAATGACGCGACGATGCTGCGCTGCGGTTGGCCAGCACCCTTGCGGCCCGGCGTCAGTGCCAGCATCGACTTCGCCCGCATCGCGTTCGCCAGCGTCGACTTCGCCAGCATCGCGTTCGCCGGCGTCGACTTCGCCCGCATCGACTTCGCCGGCGTCGACTTCGCCGGCGTCGACTTCGCCAGCGTCGACTTCGCCCGCATCGACTTCGCCAGCATCGCGTTCGCCGGCGTCGACTTCGCCAGCGTCGACTTCGCCCGCATCGACCTCGCCTGCGTCGACTTCGCCTGCATCGACTTCGCCTGCATCGACTTCGCCCGCATCGACTTCGCCTGCATCCCGTTCGCCAGCATCGCGTTCGCCAGCGTCGCGTTCGCCGCCGTCTCGCACGCCCGCATCGACGCGCAACCGAACTCGCGCGAAGGGTTCCGGCGCGAGATCTGGAGCGGCCTCGAAGCAGGCGACAAGGGTCGTGAACGCAACTGCGACGAGCAAGTGACGCATGCGGCCTCTCTTCGCGAGCTGCGAGAGCTGACTCCATCGCATGAGACTCGGCCCCAGCGAGGTTGTCGAAAGGAAAGGTCAGGGCGAGAGCGGTCTCTGCTGGTGCTGCCAATGACTGGGCCTTCACCGCAGAGGTGAGTGGCACGCGCGGATTGGTCGAGGTCACGTCAGCAAGTGTCGAAGCGAGTCGGACGCCCGACCCAACGACGTCGGCAGACGTCGCGTCCGTGTCGGCGTTGGTCGAGACCTGGTCCGCACCCGGACCGACCTGATCGGCGAACGCCTCGACCACTTCCGCGCTCGGAAACATCTTCCCCGTGACTACCTCGGCCTACCCGGGGCCTCCCCGAACCTGAATGGACTCGGTATTTTGCGGCCCGCAGTTTTCACCCAGGGGGAAACACACATGCCGAACAGGTGGGATGAGGGGAACGCAGCGCGGGCGGCTGCTCAGGCGCTGGAGTTGTCGAAGGCCTTCCTTTCGAAGCTCGAGCCGCGGTTGCCGGCCGGTTTCTTCGATGGCCTGAAGAGCGATGCCGACATCGCGAGAGCAGGCGGCGACGTGCCGGCGAGCCGAAGCCAGAAGGAGGCCGCGACTGTGTCGCAAGACGTGGCCGTGCGCGAGGGCGCGGTGATGGTGTCGACGATTCGTGAGCTCGTGCGGCGCGGGGCTCCGAAGAACAAGCAGCTCTGGCGCGCCTTCGGGGTTGGCGCGCGCTTCACGCCCTCAGTGAAGACCGTCTCGAGCGCGCTGGCGGGCATCCTCGCAGCGGCGAGCACGTACCCGAGCGAGACGCAGGCGATGGGTGTGCTGGCCGAAGACCTCGCCCGCATTCAGGGCTACCTCACGTCGATCGCCGACATCGACGCTGACCAGGAGGCGAAGAAGCTGACCTCGAAGCAGGCGACGGCGCAGCTCAAGGCAGCGGTGGAGCGACTCGCCCAGAAGCTCACGTTGCTGGCCTCGATCGCGCGACTGGCGTTGCCGGCCCGCGATGCCGAGCTGTTCGACCGCGTGCTGCCGTCGAGCCCGAAGGCGAAGCCAAAGGCGCCTGCACCGACCTGAGCGTTGGCCGAAGACGCGCCTCTGTGAGGGGGAGCGTCCTATAAGAGGACTCGCCGAAACGGAGGTCGCCATGATTCACAAGCACACCATCACCCTGAAGGGGCCCGCGGCTGCGGCTGCGGGCCTCTCAGGGCACCTGCTTCGCGACCTGATGGACGTCCTCGTTCAGGGCGCGGAGCAATCGCTGCGATTCGCCATCGAAGGACGGAGTGCCGCGACGGGCACACCCCCAACGTGGCTCCGTGCAGCCGCCGATTTCGACATGATGGACTTGGCGAAATCACCGCGAGGCCGGACCTTCAAACTCGAAGCACGGCCGATTCTGGAGTCGTTGCCCGATCGATTCAGCCAGTCCGACATGTTTGACGACCTCGACCCGCGCCGGTCTCCTCTCGAACTTTTCGAACTCGCGTTGGAGCACGCCCTCGCCGGAGACGAGGACAGCGCCGCGTTCGATCACGGTCTGCTGAAGACCTGTGCCCAGTTTCGCAGCGTGCTTGGCGCAGGCCTCGAGTCAGTCGAGATCAAGAACGGTCGTAGCATCATCGTCGACGGGGCGTCGGTCGAGCAGGCCGTTCGACTCTCGAAGGTCGAGTTCCGCTCGCGCAAGGTACGACTGGCGGGGCAGCTCGAGACGATTAGCTACAGCGACTGCCGGTTCATGTTGCGCCTGGAGAGCGGGGCACGAATCGCAGGCACCGCGCGCGACCTGGGCGCCGAGACGCTCCGCAGTGCCTTCGGGCGAAAGGTCACAGTCACCGGCACTGCCGACTTCAGACCCTCGGGGAGTCTGTTGAGATTGAATGCCGAGAGCGTCGATGAGGCTTCTCCCAACGACCTGCAGATCTTCGCGAGCATTCCTCGCCCGCTGCTGGGCCCACCTCTCGTGGAGAGCGAGCGAGCAAGGGGTGGATTCGCCGCGCTGCTGGGACAATGGCCCGGCGATGAATCAATCGAGGAGTTGATGGAGCAGATGAAGGAGCTCGCGTGAGCCGAGAGGTCGACTGGCTTGTCGACACCAACATCGTCATCCATGTCCTCCGCGGGTCGGCGCTCGGCAAGCACCTCGTCGGAGCATTGCAGTTCAGGGCTCGAAAACAGGACCCGCTCTTGAGCGTGGTGAGTCAGGGAGAGCTCTTTTCGTTTGCTCGGCACAACAGGTGGGGCCGCTCTCGTCTGGACCGCCTCGAGGAACTCCTCAATGGGGTCCTGATCGTCGATTTGCATGCGGCCGCGCGAGCGATGCACGACAAGTACGCTGAACTCGACACGTTCAGCCGCAGCCAGGGTCGAAAGATGGGGAAGAACGATCTGTGGATTGCGGCGAGCGCAGCAACCAGCAACGCAATCTTGCTCACAACAGATGCCGACTTTGATCATCTCTCGCCAACGCATCTAAGGGTTTGGCGGTTCGATCAAACTGCCGCGAGCTGGCCCTCCGTTCCGCCCTGACGCATCAGCGCGGGCTGCACCACGGCTTGTCACCGTACATCGCGCGCAAGGTCGTTTGATCGCCCGGCCCCGGTGTCGTGAGCCCCATCGAACTCCGCGTCACCGCGCTCTGCCCTTCCGTTCCCGTGTCGAGCCCGAGCGCACGACCGAACTCAGCCGCGAACTGGCGATCGACTGGAAGATCCGCTCCGAACTCGACGAGTACCCGCAACATCTGGCCGGTCGCTCGGTCGAACGTGATGCTCGTCAGGCTCGACTGATCCGCCCGCGGATCAGCGTGCTTCACGAAGATGCGCTGACGATCGGTGTCGCTGAGCGGCGCAGACGCGGTCATGTCCATCGAGAGACACAGGCTGTCTCCTGCAGCGGCCTTCCACGCCTTCACGGCCGCGGAGAGCTCGAGCGCCTCGGCCGGCGTCAGCGCCGCGTCGTACGAGACGCGAACGCAGCCAGCACAGGTCTGCCAGTGCAGCGGGCGACCAGCGGAGAGATTGAGGGGCGTCGCGATTCCCGACGGGCTGCTCGTGCACGTCGACTTGCAGCTCACCACCGGCTGCGGCGTCGTCTGCGTCGTCATCGCCTCTCCGATGTCCGACCGACCACACCCGGCAAGAACCACCATCAGCATCATGCATGCACGCATGGCGCGACTCGATAGCCGCACCCGGGGCGCTGGTCCAACGTCGGGGCGTCAGCGAAACGCTACTTCAGCCGTTCGATGGCGTTTCGCGCGACGTTCGCTTCAGAGCCCGTCGGGTGCTCATCGAGGTAGCGCTGGTAGTACTCGACGGCGCGCGCCTTCTTCCCCTGCGCCTTGAGCGTCTCGGCCATGCCCATGATCGCCGGGCCGTACTTTCCGTTGAGCTTCAGCGCCTGCTCGAACGACGCCTCGGCCTGCAGCATCTGCCCCATGTCGAAGAGCGCGAAGCCACGACCGACGACCGGCTCCACTCGGTCTGGCTTCAGATCAGCCGCCTTGCCGTAGAAGCTCAGCGCCGAGCTCGGCTTCTCGGCGTCACGAAGCGCGTCACCCCGCTCCATGTAGAAGTCGTACGAGCGCCCGGGAGGCGCTCCAGTCGCGACCTTCGCCGTGCCTGCGTCGACCGGGGCTGCGATGACAGCCGCGCCTGCGTCGGGAACTCCCGCGTCGACCACGCCTGCATCAGGAACGCCCGCATCAGCGCCAGCGTCGGCCGCACCTGCATCAGCCAGTGCATCGAGCTCACGCTGCTTCGCTTCGGCTTCCAACTTCGCGCGCGCCGCTGCTTCCTGTTCCGCCTTCACCCGCGCTGCATCTTCGGCTGCCTTCAGCGCGGCCATGCGCTCGGCATCGGCCTTCGCCTGCTGCTCAGGCTCGTAGAACCCGAAGTAGTAGCCAGCGCCGCCACCAACCAGCAGCCCTCCGAGAATCAGCACCAGCCACTTGAAGCCTCCACCACCACGCACCGCCTTCTCGAGCTCCTTGTCATCGACGGGCTCGACCTGCGGCAACGGGCGCGACGCGGCCTTGGGCTGAGGCGGAGGCGTCTTGAACGTCGGCGCCTTCATCGTCTCTTTCAGCGGGTCGAGCGCAGCCGGCGGTGGCGGGAGCGGCGGCAATGCAGGCTCAGCCGGCAGCGCGAAGTTCGGCTCCTTCCACGTCTCGTGAATGCGCGCGCCAGGCGGAATCGAGGGCGGCGGGGGCGGAGGCGGCTGCACCGCGGGGAGATCGACCTGGCTCGCGCGAATCGCCTCGTACGCGCGGCCTTTCGCCGCGTCTTCGACGACCTGAAAGAAGCTCGCCAACTCGGGAATGTTGCCCAGCCGCTTCCACGTCTCGCCGGTCAGCGAGATCTCGTCATCACGCCCGACCTTGCGCTCGATGATCCACTTCTGCAGGGTCGTCAGCTCGCGACACAGGTAGATGTTCCCGTTCGGCTGGCGCACCTTCCACTCGCGATGCACCGCGGTCGGAGGCAACGGCGCCGACATCGCAGCGGCCGCCTGGTCGTCACGCACCGGCAGCGTCATCACCAGCGACTTCTTCTTCACGCGGAAGACGTGCGCGCACTCCGAGCACTTCACGGTGACGCCGTCATCGGTGACGCGAGCGTCGTCGAGCTCGTATTCCGACTGACATCTTGGACAGCGCACGTCCATGGGAGGCCTCGACCGTAGATCAGGCCCACGCCCACGGGAACGCAACTTCCTGACCTGACGGGAACGATTCGTCTTTGGCGCCGGTCGAAAAATTGCCGAGTGGGAGCCCCTCCCTACACTCCGCAACATCTCGATCCAGAGGTGTTGGTGATGACGACGGCGAAGCGACCGAAGGAAAAGACGCTGCTCTCGAAGCAGGACATCGTCGCGAGGCGAAAGGCCCTGAAAGAGAAGAAGATGGGCAGCTCGAACACGGGCCGGCGCGCCATCGTGGGCGTCTTCGTGCTCGCGGCGTCGGTGCTGTCGTTCCTGTCGATCGCGACCTTCGACGCGCACGATCGCGTGGGCCCCGGCTTCCGCAACGCCATCGGCCCCGTCGGTCACGCGATTGGAGAGGCGTTCCGCGGGCTGCTCGGCATCGTCGCGCTCGTCGTGCCCATCGTCGGCTTCTACGCGGCTGGGGTGCTCTTCGTTGGCGACCGCGAGAAGAAGCGTTGGCCGCAGCTCGTCTCGTTCGGCCTCTTCCTCGTCTCGGGCGCCATCCTCGCGCAGCTCATGTTCAAGGAAGACGCGAGCTGGGCGCATGCTCCGGGTGGCCTCATCGGCCGTGAGCTCGGCGGCATCATGACCGCGCTCTTCTCGACCGTCGGCACCGTCGTGCTCGTCAGCGCCATCGCCGCGACCGCTGCCATCGTCGGCACCCAGTTCGCGTTCCTGCGCTTCTGTGGCTGGGCGTACGAGAAGTCGCTCGTGCTGCTCGAGAAGGCGAAGGCGTGGAGTCTGACCTTCTGGGCCGAGCAGCAGAAGCGAATGGAAGAGCGCAAGCTCGAGGCCGAGAAGGCGAAGGCCGAAGAAGAGACGTTCCTCTCCGAGCTGGAAGAGGAAGAGGCCGAGCTCGCCGAGCTGGAGCTGGCCGCCGCCGAAGCCGAAGCCGCGGCCGACGAAGCCGATCGCCTGCAGAAGGGTCAGGAAGAGGCCCGCGCCCGCGCCATCGCAGAGAAGGAGAAGCTGCGCCTCGAGCGTGAGCGCCTCGCCGTCGAGCGTGAAGCCGCCCGCCTCGCGAAGGAAGCCCTCAAGTCTGCACGCCTGAAGGAGAAGGAGCAGCGCGCGCAGTCTGTGGCCGCCATCACCCCCGGGCTGCTCGACGAAGCGAAGACGCACATTCCGGGTCCTGCGCAGGAGCAGGCGATGCCCACCAACGGCGATCCCGCCTGGGCCATGTCGTTCTTCGGGCAGCAGCAGCCGCCTCCGCCACCGCCGCAGTCGATGCCGCCCGCGCCTCAGGTTCCGTCACAGCCGCCCGTCGCTGCGGCGCAGAAGCGCGTGCCGATGATCGTCGAGGCCGCGCCGCCGCCTGCGCCCGCGCAGTCGATGCCTCCCGAGCCCATCGACGCTGCGATGTTCGTCAACGAGACGAAGGCTGCCTCGACGTCGATGCCGCCGATGCCCGCCATCTCGGAGTCGCTCGCGCCGGCCGGTGCAGGTGCGCTCGCCGTCGGAGCGCAGGTCTCGGCGCTCGCCGCCGTGCCTCCCCACGCGCTCGCGAAGATGCCGCTCATCGTCGAGCCCAAGGCACCGCCCAAGCCCACGAAGGTCGAGAAGGCCAAGCAGTTCGAGTTCAGCGAAGGCCGCACCGGCTTCGATCTGCCGCCGCTCGACATGCTCGACATGAAGAAGAACGAGAAGAAGGCGCTCGACAAAGACGCCTTCCTCGTCACCGCCGAGCGCCTCACCTCGAAGCTGAAGGACTTCGGCATCGAAGGTGAAGTCGTCGAGATTCGCCCGGGCCCCGTCGTCACCATGTACGAGTTCAAGCCCGCGGCCGGCGTGAAGATCAGCCGCATCGCCTCGCTCGCCGACGACCTCGCCATGGCGATGGAGGCCATGCGCGTTCGCATCGTCGCTCCGATTCCCGGCAAGGGCGTCGTCGGCATCGAGGTGCCGAACAAGGAACGCGAGATGGTGTTCCTCAAGGAGATCGGCGAGCAGGACGCGTTTCAGAAGTCGCAGTCGCGCCTCACCATGTGCCTCGGCAAGGACATCGAGGGCATGCCGTACATCCTCGACCTCGCCAAAGCCCCTCACCTGCTGATGGCCGGTACGACGGGCTCGGGCAAGTCGGTGTCGGTGAACGCGATGATCATGTCGATTCTGCTCAAGTCGACGCCCGAAGAAGTGCGCTTCATCATGGTCGACCCGAAGATGCTCGAGCTCTCGATCTACGAGGGCATTCCGCATCTGCTGCTGCCGGTCGTCACGGATCCCCGCAAGGCCGCCGTCGCGCTGCAGTGGGCCGTCGACGAGATGACCCGCCGCTACAAGCTCTTGTCCGAAGCCGGCGTGCGCAACATCACCGGCTACAACACGCTCGTCGAGACCGAGGCCAAGAAGAAGGCCGCTGCGAAGTCGACCGTCGAGGCGAAGCCCACCGTCATCAAGCCGAAGGCCGAAGCCCCGAAGCCTGTCGAGGCTGCGAAGCCGGTGGAGCCAGTCGCTGAAGCGAAGGCCGAGACGCCTGCCGAGCCCGCGCCGCTGTTCGCGCCGCCCGAGGCTCCGAAGAAGAAGAAGCGCAAGCTGCTCATCGTCGACGTCGGCGAGGGCCAGGAGACGCCGTCGCAGGAGAACGTCGTGCCCGCCGAGGCTGCTGCCTCGACCGTGCCCGTGATGGACGTCGGCGTCGCTGCGCCCGCCGAGCCGCAGGAGGAGATTCGCGAAGCCGTGGCCGCATCGCCCGAGCTCGACAAGGCTGTCGAAGAGGCGAAGACCGAGGCCGAGATTCGCGTCGAAGAGCCTGCTGCCGAGGAGCCGCCCCCGTCGGAGCAGGAGGCCGCCGCCCTCGCCGAAGCCGCGTCGAACGAGTCGGCCGAGCCTCCTGCGCCCGAGGAGCGCCAGAAGCTGCCGTACATCGTCGTCATCATCGACGAGCTCGCCGACCTGATGATGGTCGCCTCGAAAGAGGTCGAGACGTCGATCGCCCGCCTCGCGCAGATGGCCCGCGCCGCCGGCATTCACCTGATGGTCGCCACCCAGCGCCCGTCGACCGACGTCGTCACCGGCATCATCAAGGCGAACTTCCCGACGCGCATCAGCTTCATGCTGCGCAGCAAGCCGGACTCGATGACGATCATCGGCACCGTCGGCGCCGAGGCGCTGCTCGGCATGGGCGACATGCTCATCATGCCGCCCACGAGCGCCCACCTGCAGCGCGTGCACGGCTGCTTCGTGTCGGAGACCGAGATCAAGAAGGTCGTCGACCACCTCAAGGCGCAGGGCAAGCCCGTCTACGACGAGTCGATCCTCAAGCCGCGTGAAGACGAGAACGAGGGCGGCGAAGACGTCGAAGACGAGCTCTCTGACGAGCTGTACGACCAGGCCATCGCCATCGTCAGCGAGATGAAGAACGTCTCGATCTCGATGCTCCAGCGCAAGATGCGCATCGGGTACAACCGCGCGGCGCGCATGATCGAGCGCATGGAGCGTGACGGGGTCGTCGGCGCGGCCGATGGCGCCAAGCCCCGTGAGGTGCTCGTGCGCGGCATCGGGCAGATGCCCGGCGCCGGCGCGATGTGAGGCATGCAGCGCCGGTTCGCCCTGCCCTGTGTGCCGACCCACGCGCTCGTGGTGCAGGAGCACGAGCTCGTCGTCGTCCGTGACGATGAACGAATCGCCGTCGTGGGGTTCGACGGCGTGGTGAAGGCGCTGAAGGCCGTTCGTGTCAGCCACCTCGCCATGCTCCGCGACCCGGTACGGCTCGTCACGGTGCGGCACCTTCCGGCCACTGCCGAGCATCAACCCCGCGCGCTCGAGGGCCTCACCCTGCCGCGCGTCTCAATCGAGTGTCGCAACCTCAGCAATCTCGAGGTGACCGCGTCGGTGGAGACCATGGTCGAGGTCTCCTGCACGAACGGACCGGCGCTCTTCGTGGGCGCAGCTGGCCGACTCACCCGCTTCGAGTTCGGCGAGTCCCACGCGCGTGAGACGTGGAGCCTGACGTTGTGGAAGGAGCCGCCCCTTCCCGTCGATCGACTCCTCGCTTTGGACGCAGCGCTCGCCGAGGCCGAAGAGGCCGTGTGGCAGACCGTCGCAGACGACGACAGCTTCCCGGAGGCTCCTCGAGGACCTGCGGGGGCACGGTTTCGCCGGGCGGAGCGCGCGCTCGATCGGGCTCGCGAGTCACTCCTCGCGGAGCGCGCAGTGCTGCCAACCTTTCGAGCCCTCGAGTGGAGCGAAGACGATGGGCGGCTGATCGCCATCACCGACCGCTCGGTGCTTCGGGTCTCACCGACAGACGAGACGATCGAGACTGTCGGACAGACAGGCGCGAGCTCGCTGCTCAGCGCTGGGGGGCTCTTCGCGCTCGACTTCGCACAGGACACGCCCTCGTGGATTTCACTGAACGACGGCGTGCGCCACGCCCTCCCGTCACTCGGCACCACGCGCTGGCGCAACCTCTGTCTTCACCCGCTCGAACGCCGCGTCGCGGTCGTCGAGGGCACGGGCGTGCGAATCGTCGACCTGATCACCGGGAAAGGCAGCGACACGTTCGCGCCCTTTCGCGACGGCCTCGCGCTCGCGGCCTTCAGCGCCGAGGGGCGCGTGCTGTTCGTCGCCTCACGTGGTGGCTCACCGGCCGGGTTGGTCACCGACGATGTCTCGAGCCTCACGACGCCCGTCGTGCAGGTGATGCGCGCTGGCGCGACCCTCGTTCGCCTCGACGCAGCAGGCGTGGCTCGCTGGAGCACACACCAGGTCGAAGGCGTTCGTGAGCTGCTCTGCGGTGGGTCCCGGGTGGCGGTGCTCCGAAGTGACGACGTGCTGGTCTTCGACGCGGCAAACTCGCGGTTCCCCGCGGTGAAAGCGCACCTGAACGGCGAGTGGCTGGCGCTGGTCTCCCGAACCGACGACGGCATTTCACTCGAGCGCGTGAACCTGAGTTCGCTCGCAGTCGAACGCGTTCCTTGCCCTCAGCTGACCGAACGCGCCTTCGTCTGCGTATCCACCACGGGCACCATCGTCGCGCTCGAGCGGCGCGGAATCGGAGTGCAGTGGAGCACGACGGTGCCGCCACGCGAGCTCAAGGTCGCTCGCCCCGTGCCCGTCAGCGCGGCACCACGCTTCAGCTCAGAGCGCCTGCTCGTTCCCCGAACGCTCGATCTCGAAGTCGATGGAGCCGCTCTGCCGCGAGCGCATGAGGAGTCGATCACCCTGCTCGCCGTGAGCCACGGCGAACGTCGCGCAGCCTCGGCCTCGTCGGCTGAAGTCGTCGTGTGGAATCTCGAGCACCTCAGGCCCATCGCCAGGTTCGCCCTCGAGGCCCGTGTCTCGTCTCTGGCGATCGCGGACGACGGCACGGTCGATCTCGTCGACGACCTGCGCGGCCATACGGTGCTCGACCCCGAAGGAAAAAACGCTGGAGCAGCTCTGTAAGCCGGGTTTTGTGCACCCCGGTTTCCCGAGGCCGGCGAACATTCATCTAGAGGCGCCGTTGCCGACGCCTTCGACAGCAAGCAACCCGAGAGCATCGAACGGGCCGTCCGTGTCCCTCCTTGCGGAGGAACGCTCCCCTATTGGCTCTTGCACCGGGTGGGGTTTGCCGTGCCGCGACTGTCACCAGTCACGCGGTGCGCTCTTACCGCACCGTTTCACCCTTCCCCGCCTTGCGACGGGAGGTCTGTTTTCTGTGGCACTTTCCTGCGGCTCGCGCCGACTGGCCGTTAGCCAGCACCCTGCCCTGCGGTGCCCGGACTTTCCTCCCGCCACCCCGTCCTGCAGTGACCGGCGTTCACCCGAGCTGCTCCAGCGAGAGCGCTGGTAGCACAAACCCATCGCCGGCTGACGGAGTGTCTCGAGCGCGTTTCACGATCGCTGCGCTGTCAGCAAAGCGACGCCTCTCTGACACGTGTGTCAGCGCCGACCACCTTCAGTCGTCGGCCAGATGGCTGAAATCCCCGCAGCCAGTCGTGCGTTTGAAGCTGGCAGGCCCGTTGCTGCACTGATGCTCAGTTGGCTTTTTCGGAGGTCCCCATGCGTCCCGCCACCCACACCAGGCGTCCCGGAACCCGCAAAAAGGTGCGGTCGGTGAAGACCCTCAGTGCGGCTGCCTGGGCTCAGGTCACCGTGACCATTCGACAGCTTGCGCAGCCCCACCCCGCCTGAGAAGGCAGGGCGGGCCGCTGCGACTGGAACTCAGTCTTCGTCTGCGGCGATCTCTTCGTCGGCTTCGACTTCCACTTCTTCGTCATCGGCAGCCGGCTCAGCTCCCTCGACCGGCTCCACGGGCTCGATGATCTTCGGCGCGGCCGAGAGACGGCTGCGACGGCCTTCAGACGCCTTCGTGGCGCTCGCCTCGCGCTGATCCGCGCCACACTTCGGGCAGATCGGGTCGGGCTTCTTCATGTCGTAGAACTTCGTGCTGCACTTGAAGCAAACGAACTTGGTACCGAAATCTTTCGCGGCCATGGCGGAGTCCGATCCCCTCGTTGGGAACTCAAAAATGAGTCGCGCTGCCTAGTGTCGCGATGGTTCCATGTCAACGATGGCCGCGTTAGGCTGCTCCGCGTTATCCTCAAAGGGCCGGCTCGACCCGTGAACGTCTCCTGTACCAACTGCGGCAAGAAGTATGTCCTCTCCGACGACAAGGTCGCGGGGAAGGCGTCTGTCAAAATCCGCTGCAAGCAGTGCCAGAGCCTCATCTCCATCGACGTTGCACAAGCGTCAGTGGGTGGTGCAACGACCTCGAGCCCTCCGCATGCCTCACGCGCGAGCGGCGCAGTCGCGATGGCCGCGGTGCAGCAGCCGACCCGAAGCCCCTGGGAAGACGAAGCGACGAAGGCGATGCCGGCGCTCGACATGAGCGCGCAGTGGCACGCGATGATCGCGGGCGTTCAGCAGGGGCCGTTCGACGTGAAGACGCTCATGGGCAAGGTCGCCGCGGGCGAAGTCACGCTGCGCACCTACCTGTGGAAGGCCGGCATGGGCGACTGGAAGCGCGCCTCCGATCTTCCCGAGGTGAGCTCCATCTTCGCTGGCTCGAACGGAGCCGCGGCGCCTTCTTCGAGCCCCTCTGGCGTCAGCAAGCCGGTCACGCGCAACTCACAGGCCGTCGCCCGGAAGGACATCGCGGTCGCCAACGAGATGCCGTCGCCCGAGGTCACCAAGCCTCGTGGTGGCAACGTCGCTGATCCGCTCCCGTCGAGTCAGCTCGGCACCGAGCCGATGCCTGCTGCGACGCGCCCCTCTGGAGTCAGCCGCCCACAGCAGGTGGCCCAGCCGCAGCCGGAACCCGAGCCCCAGCCCGAACCGGCGCCGCAAGCAGAAGCGAAGGTCGAGCAGCCACTCAACGATCTCTTCGGCGACATCTCACAGCCCGAGCACGTGCCGGGCAGTGGCCCCAGCGGGCTCATCGAGACGCCTTCGCAGCAGTCTGCCCAGCCCAAGTCGGGAGAGGTCGACCCGTTCGCCGCGCTCGGCGAGGCGAGTGATGCCGAGCTGCCGCCTCCGGGCGAAGCGACCAAGTTCTTCATCGCGCAGGCTGGCGTCAACAAGCGCAACCCGCCCTGGAAGATCGCCCTCTTTGGCCTGAGCCTCATTGGCCTGCCGACCGCGGTGCTGTACCTGCTCTCGACGTTCCAGGTCGTCGAGTTGCCCAAGGTGACCCGCACCACGGAAGACGGGCAGGAAGTGCAAGAGAGCTTCTTCTCTGCCGGTGGCGTCACTGGGCTCAAGGACATCCTCACGGGCGACGCGAAGAAACGAAAGCAGGAAGCCGAGCAGCGCGAAAAGGAGCGCCTTGCCGCCCTGGCCGCTGCGAAGGCGCGCGCGTTGGCCGCCAATGGCGCCGGCACGACGGCCATCGTTCCAGACGATGACCCGCTGCCCAAGGCCATCGACCCGAAGATGGCGGCCGACTACGCGATGCTCGACGACCCCAACAAGACGACCAAGGGGCCGCGCGACCGCGAGAAGAACCCTGCCATCGTGGCGACGTCTGGCTTGAAAGACGACGTAGCGGCGAAGGTGCTTGCTGACAACGTCAAGGGCTTCAACCTGTGCATCGAGAACGCCCTTCGCCGAAACCCGAACATGCAGGTGGGCGCGATCACCGTGGCCCTCACCGTCGGCCCGTCGGGCACCGTGAAGAGCGCGACCATCACGCCCAAGCAGCACGAGGGCACCGACTGGGGCGGGTGCATCATGCAGTCGGGCAAGCGAATCGTCTTCCCGGCGTCTGACGGTGAGACCGAAGTGCAGGTGCCGCTCAAAGTCGGCGTCAGCATGTGAGCTGAAACCGTTGCATCGGGCTTTCGCGCGTTCCACAGTGCGCGCCCGCATGCACCTCGGCGTCGTCATCGGAACGGTCGTCTGCACCAAACGGGTCGCAGGGCTCGAAGGGGCCCGATTTCTCGTCGTGCAGCCCGTCAACCACGCGAAGAAGCCGTACGGCCCTGCCGAAGTTGCGGTCGATCGCGCGTCGGCCAGCCCCGGCTCGTTCGTGATGCTCGAAGGCAGCCGAGAAGCCGCGCTCGCGTGCGACCCGTGGTTCGTGCCGGTCGACAGCGCCATCGTCGGGCTCGTCGACGAGGTGGACACGTGAACCTCTGCCGCGTGCTCGGGAGCGTCGTCTGCACCGAGAAGCTGCCCGTCTTCAATGGCCGCAAGCTGCTCGTCGTTCAGCCGGTCGACGAGTCGCTCAAGGAGATCGGCAACTCGTTCATCGCCATGGACGACACCTCGTCGGCCGGCAAAGGCGACCTCGTGCTCGTGCTGGGCGAAGGCAACGGCGTTCGCCAGATCCTCAAAGACAAGATGGCGGCGGTGCGACACCTCATCGTCGGCGTCGTCGATCAGGTGAGCGTCGGAGCCCGCTGATGCCGTCGCCTCCGCTGCCCAGGCTGCGCGCCGAGCTGGTCGCCGTCTCCCGTCGCCTGCACCAGATGGGTTGGGTCGCGAACCACGACGGCAACGTGTCGGTTCGGCTCACGGGCGATCGGCTGCTGATCACCCCGACCGCCGTCTCGAAGATCGACGTCGATGACTCGATGCTGATCGTCGTCGACCTCGCGGGCAAGGTGCTCGAGGGGCGCCGCAAACCGTTCTCCGAGCTCGAGCTGCACCTGGCGGCGTATCGCGCGCGGCCCGAGGTCGAGGTCGTGCTGCACGCCCACCCGCCGCATGCGACCGCGTTCGGGCTCGTCGGCCTCGACCTGTCTCCCGTCGCGATGCCGGAGATCGCCGTCTCGTTGGGAGACTCGATTCCCACCGTGCCGCGGCACATGCCGAAGACGCCCGAGCTGGTGAAGGCGGTCGAGGCCGCAGCGAGCAAGGTCGACGCGATGCTGCTGTCGGGCAATGGCGCGCTCACGCTGGGCGCCTCCCTCGAGCAGGCGTTGCTGCGCATGGAGCTGGTCGAGCACTACGCGAAGATCCTCTCCATCGCGCGTGGACTGGCCACCGTGCCGCCGCTTCCGCCGGCCGACCTGTCGAAGCTGCTCGAGGCGCGCGCGAGGGCCGGCCTGGGCCCGAAGCCGAAGAAGACCTGACTCAGCCGTCGGAAGGCAGACAACGCTGATTGCGACAGGTCGTGCCGGTGCTGCAGCGATTGGTCGTGCCGGGGTTGCACTCGGTGAGTCCATCGAGGGTCGCCACCACGTAGCAGCCGGAGCAGGTCGATGGAACACACGGCGGCTCGGTCGCGCACGCAGCGAACACCAGCAGCAGCATCCACCTCATGGAGTTTCCTCCTCTCCTTTGAGCCACGGCAGCGGGTCGATCGCCTGCCCCTGCTTGCGTATCTCGAAGTACAGGTACGAGCCCTTGAGGCTGCCGGTGTCGCCGACAGTGCCGATGGCCTCGGCCTCCTGCACCTCGTTGCCGACCTCGACCTGCACCTCGGCGAGGTGGGCGTAGAGCGAGTGGTAGCCCGAGCCGTGGTCGACGATGACGAGGTTGCCGTAGCCCT
>JBEOKA010000235.1:0-2721 GCA_040275325.1 Myxococcaceae bacterium
CGAGCTCAAGCCCGGCGACGGCGCGTTCTACGGCCCGAAGATCGACTTCGACGTCTCCGACTCCATCGGCCGCAAGTGGCAGCTCGGCACGGTGCAGCTCGACTACGTCGCGGCCCAGCGCTTCGACCTCAACTACGTCGGAGAGGACAACAAGGATCACCGGCCCGTGGTGCTCCACCGCGCGATCTACGGCTCGTTCGAGCGCTTCATCGCGATTCTCATCGAGCACTACGCCGGCGCGTTCCCCACGTGGCTTGCGCCGACGCAAGCGCTGGTCGTGTGCGTCGCCGATCGCCAGCTCGAGTTCGCCAACAAGGTGAGAGATCAGCTCGCCGCCGAGGGCTTCCGCGTCGAGGTCGATGATCGTGGCCTGTCGATGCAGAAGAAGATCGCCGAGGCGCAGGTTCAGAAGATTCCCTTCACGCTGGTGATCGGCGATCGCGAGGTCGAGCAGAACGCCGTCGCGCCGCGCCGCTATGGCGGGCAGGATCTGAAGACGATGCCGCTGGCCGACTTCGTCGCCATGTTCCGCAAAGAGGCGGTCATGCCGACGGGCGCTCCGAAACCCTGACGGGCAGGAGATTCGGTTTGACCGGTACGGGGCGGATCATTACGGTCCGCCCCGCTTCGTTGATTCAGCAGTCAACCACTCACCCGCATCACCGAAGGACCAAGCCATGGCCGTCAAGGACATCCTCGAGACCGAGATCCCCAAGCGTCTGACCGCGAAGCCCGAGCTCGCGAAGGACATCAACGCCGTCGTTCACTTCAACATCAGCGGCGACGGTGGCGGCGAGTGGACGCTGGACTGCACGAAGACCGAAGGCTGGGTCACCCCGGGCAAGGTCGGCGAGTCGAAGATGACGATCATGGCGGCCTCGGCCGACTTCGAGAAGATCATCAACAAGCAGATGAACGCTCAGATGGCGGCCATGCAGGGCAAGCTGAAGTTCAAGCCGATGGACATGGCGCTCGCGATGAAGCTCGCGAAGCTGATGGGCTGATACTTCTTTCGCTTCGATTCCTCCGGGGTCCGGCGTCTCCTTCGTGGGAGCCCGGGCCCCGAGTCGTTTCCAGTCTTCACAACGCATCGCTAGAGTCCTTCGACCATGGCCGACGTGAAGAAGGTGGGAAGCCCTCAGGTCGCTCGCCCTGTCGCTGCGCCAGTCGCGAAGAAGGCGGCACCGGTCGCTCCGGCTCCAGCGCAGCCGAAGGTGTGGGGCGCAAAGACGGCTGACGCAGCGCAGGCCCAGGCCCGCGTCACGACGACCAGCTTCGGCGCTCAACCGAAGACGAACCCGGCCACGCTGCGTCAGGCGCGCGCTGAGCTGGCGAACGCACAGCTGTCGGCTCCGCTCGGGCTCTCGACCATCGACGATCGCCGCGCGCTGGTCGCCTCGTCGAGCCAGAACAACCCGCTGGCGGTGCTCGCGAACAACTCGGGCGTGATCTGCTCGGCCGCCTCGACCGTCAACGCGCTGCTGCTCAACTCGGGCACCGACGCGACCCGCATCGCGAACGCGACGGCGCTCGAGCGCTCGGCTGACGCGCTGGGGGTGTGGTCGAAGCTGCCGCCGAACGTGATGGAGAAGGACGTTCGGGCCGCGCTCGAGAACTTCAAGAACGGTTCGATGAAGCCGGTCGACGTGTGGAACCTGCAGCAGCTCGCGTGGGCGCAGGTGCAGGTGATCGAGCCGTCGTCGCTGTCGACGGGCGGTGCCAAGCCCGGGGTGCTCGGAGCGCTCGTGAGCCAGCTCGCCCAGCACGGCGCCGAGTTCGGCGGAGCGCGCTTCACCGAGAGCGTCAGGCCAGGCGGCGCCCACTGGACGGTCGTCGCGGGCGACACCTTCGCCGACTCGAGCGGCAAGGGGACTGCGCGCGATGCCACGGCGAAAGATGGCCCCGACGTGACGGGGTGGGCGGCTGATGTTCGTGCGCCCGTCGGGAAGACCGCGGTTCGGGTTCAGACGCTCGATGAGGGCGATCAGGTCGCCTCGTTCACGTTCCTGCCGATGATGGTGTCGACGACCAGCCCGGCGGGCCTGGCGCGCATGCGGCTGAACGCTGACGGCCAGGTTCAGTACGGCGACGCCAACCCCGTGCCGCGGGAGAAGTGATGACGCTGCCGTTGGCTGGTCTGAAGGTGCTCGATCTCTCGCGGCTGCTGCCCGGCCCGTACGCGACGCTGGTGCTGGCCGATCTCGGCGCGACGGTGGACAAGCTCGAGGAGCCGCAGGGCGGCGACTACACGCGCCACATGCCGCCGATGAAGGACGACACCTCGGCGCTGTTCCTCGGGCTCAACCGCAACAAGCGCTCGTTCACGCTCGATCTGAAGTCGCCCGACGGTGTGGCGGCGTTGAAGCGGCTCGTGAAGCACTACGACGTGCTGGTCGAGAGCTTTCGGCCCGGCGTGATGGACAAGCTCGGCGTCGGCTGGGAGTCGCTCTCGAAGGAGCACCCGACGCTGATCTATTGCTCGATCTCTGGCTACGGCGCGACGGGGCCCGATCGGCTCAAGGCCGGGCACGATCTCAACTACATCGCGCGCTCCGGAGTGCTCGCGTACGGCGGCGTGAAGCAGGGCGCTCCGGCGATGCCGGGCGTGCAGGTCGCCGACATTGGTGGCGGCAGTCTGTTCGCGCTGGTGGGCATTCTCGCGGCGCTCCATGAACGGCAGCGCACTGGCGTCGGGCGCTTCGTCGACATCTCGATGACCGA
>JBEOKA010000236.1:0-14364 GCA_040275325.1 Myxococcaceae bacterium
GCGGCACGGCTTCCGCTGGCGGCACGGCTTCCGCTGGCGGCACGGCTTCCGCTGGCGGCACGGCTTCCGCTGGTGGAACGGCTTCGGCTGGCGGCTCCGCGTCGGGTGGCGGCTTCGTCGTCGTGAACGACGGCGGGCTGGGCTACCTCACCCGCCCGGCAAACCCGACGTGCGTTGCGCCCCCTCGCCCGGTGATCAACTCCGGCGTCCAGATCGTCCGCGCGTTCCCCAACGTCACCTTCGCCAACCCAACCGCGATGGCACAGGGCGCCGGCGACCCGACACGAATCTTCATTCTCGAAAAGGCAGGCCGCGTTCGAGCCTTCCCCAACCAGGCGAACGTGATGACCGGGCAGATCACCACGGTGCTCGACGTCGCCACGCGGGTCGACAACACCCAGAACGAAGGCGGAGCGCTGGGCCTCGCGCTGCACCCGCAGTGGGCCACCCGAAAAGAGCTCTTCCTCTCGTACACGCGCGCCGGCCGCGGAGGCTCGGTGCCACTGGTGAGCGTCGTCTCGCGCTTCCGCAGCAACGACAACGGCGTCACCTTCGACCCCAACAGTGAAGAGCGCCTGCTGCAGCTCGATCAGCCGTACACGAACCACAACGGCGGCAACATCGCCTTCGGGCCCGACGGCTTCCTCTACATCGGCTTCGGTGACGGCGGCTCGGGCGACGACCCGATCAACGCTGGCCAGCGGCTCAACACCATTCTCGGCAAGATGCTGCGCATCGACGTGAACGTGCCCTTCGACGGCGGCACGGGTGGGTACGCGATTCCTCCGACGAACCCGTTCGCGTCGAACGGCCAGGCGTGCAACCTGACGAGCCAGAACCAACGCGTCGACGCAGGCAGCTTCACCCGCTGCTCCGAGATCTGGGCCTGGGGCCTGCGCAACCCCTGGCGATGGAGCTTCGATCAGAGCACGGGCGCGCTCTGGGCTGGCGACGTCGGCCAGGGCGCCTGGGAAGAGATCGACCTCATCAACGCGGGCGCGAACTACGGGTGGAACGTCTGCGAGGGCTTCAACCCGCGAGGCAACAGCACGCCCGACGCCGGCTGCGCGCTGGTGGGCCACACGCCGCCCGTCGTCGCCTACGGGCGAGGGCTCGGCTACTCGGTGACGGGCGGGTACGTGTACCGGGGCTCCGCAGTGCCCTCGCTCGTCGGCCGCTATGTCTTCGCCGACTACGGCTCGGGCCGCGTCTGGTACGTCGACGAGAACGTCAGCACCGGCGCGCGCACGATGGTGCAGATCGCCGACACGAACCTGAGCATCGGCTCGTTCGGCCAGACGCTCGACGGAGAGGTCTTCATCATCGACCTGCCCAACGGCACGTTGAGCCGCTTCACGCCGATGGGCGCGACCGATGCCGGCACCCCGTTCCCTGCCACGCTGTCGGCGACGGGCTGTTTCAACGCCTCGATGCAGCCGGTGGCAGCCCTCATTCCCTACGACCTCAACGCGCCGCTGTGGAGCGATGGCGCGGCGAAGGAGCGCTTCTTCGCCATTCCCGACGGCACCACCATTGGGCTGTTGGCCGACGGCGACTTCGACTTCCCCAACGGCACCGTCACGGTGAAGACGTTCTCGCTGGCGGGGCAGAAGATCGAAACGCGGCTGCTCGTGCGTCACTCCGACGGGCTGTGGGCGGGCTACTCGTACGAGTGGCGAGCCGACCAGACCGACGCCGACCTGCTGCCGGCCGGCAAGAGCAAGGTCGTCGGCTCGCAGACCTGGCAGTACCCGAGCCGCGGCGAGTGCATGACGTGTCACACGGCGACCGCGAATCGAACGCTCGGCCCCGAGCTCGCGCAGCTCAACCGCACGTTCGCGTACCCGCGGGGCGTCACGGCCAACCAGGTCGAGACCCTCGCCGGCCTCGGCTACTTCACGACGCCGCTGCCGAACATCGCCGCCAACCTGCCCCGCCTCGAGCCGCCCTCGGGAGCCGGCCCCCTCGACGCACGCGCGCGCGCCTACCTGCACAGCAACTGCTCCAACTGCCACCGCAACGGCGCCGTTCAGGGCCCACATGACCTGCGGTACAGCCTCACGTTCCGCAACACGAACACCTGCAACGTCGCACCGACCAACGGCACCCTCGGCGTGCCCGGAGCGATGATTCTCGCGCCCACCAACCCGTCGCTGTCGATCCTCTCGCTGCGCATGCACGCGCTGAACAGCTCGCGCATGCCGCCTCTGGGCACGTCCATCGTCGACGCACAGGGCACCGCGCTGATCGACTCGTGGATCACCAGCGTCACCACCTGCCCCTGACGTTCTCCCGCTCGAGGTCGACCCGATGATGACCACCCCCCGCCAGCTGCTCTGGCTTCCAGTCGTCTTGCTCGTCACCGCTTGTCCAGAGCTTCCGGGAATGGAGAGCGATGCCGGCTTCGATGGCGGCACCGCCGTGGACGCGGGAGCGCCTCCGCAGGCTGACGCGGGGCCGGGGCTGCTCAGTCGACCGGCCAACCCGACCTGCCTCGCGCCGCAGCGGCCGATGTCGTCCTCTGGCGTTCAGGTGACGCGCGCCTTCTCGGGGCTCACCTTCTCGCTGCCGATGCTGCTGCTGCAGGCGCCTGCCACGCCCGACCGCATCTTCGTGATGGAGCGCGCTGGCGTCGTGAAGTCCTTCCCCAACCGGGCCGACGCGGGCACGCCCGAGGTGCGCACCGTCATCGACATCAACACGCGGGTGAATGACTCGGGAGAAGGCGGGCTTCTGGGCATGGCCTTTCACCCGCAGTGGCCGACGCGGAAGGAGCTCTTCCTCTCGTACACGCGCGCCGGCTCGCCGCTGGTGAGCGTCATCTCGCGGTTCCGCACGAGCGACGACGGCCTCACCTTCGACCCGGCCAGCGAGGAGCGCCTGCTCGAGCTCGACCAGCCGTACACGAACCACAACGGCGGCGGCATCGCCTTCGGGCCCGATGGCTTCCTGTACATCGGCTTCGGTGACGGCGGTTCGGGCGGCGATCCGCTCGGCGCAGGACAGCGACCAGACACCAACCTCGGCAAGTTCGTGCGCATCGACGTGAACGTGCCCGCAGCCCAGCGCTACGCGATTCCACCGACGAACCCGTTCGCGAGCGGCACCGTCTGCAACAACGGGCGCTCGACGATGATCGCCGACGCGGGCGCGGGCCAGACCCGCTGCGCTGAGATCTACGCGCTCGGCGTACGCAACCCGTGGCGCTGGAGCTTCGACACCGGCACTGGCGACCTGTGGGCGGGCGACGTGGGCCAGGGCACCTGGGAAGAGGTCGACGTCATCACCAACGGCGGCAACTTCGGCTGGCGCACCTGCGAGGGCTTCTTCCGTCAGGGCTCGACGACGAACCGGTGCAACACGCCGGACTTCATCGACCCCGTCGTCGCGTACGACCGCAGCGTCGGGCAGTCGATCACCGGCGGCTACGTCTACCGCGGCTCGTCGATTCCAGGCCTCGTGGGCCGCTTCGTCTTCGGCGACTACCAGACGGGCATCATCATGGCGGTGGCCGAGAACCCGGTGACGGGCGAACGCACCATCGAGCAGCTCGCCGACACCAACCTCGCCATCTCGTCGTTTGGCCAGACGCTCGATGGAGAGGTGTACGTGCTCGGCCTCACCAACGGGCAGATTCACCGGCTCGCGCCGATGGGCACGCCGATGACGTCGACCTTTCCGCAGCGGCTCTCGCAGACCGGCTGCTTCGACCCGATGGACGTGAAGAAGCCGGGCTCCATGTTGATTCCCTATGAGCTCAACTCGCCGCTCTGGAGCGACGGCGCCGAGAAGCTCCGGCACTTCGCGATTCCCGACGGCACGACGATTCGCGTGGGCACCGACGGCGACTTCGAGTTCCCCAACGGCACGGTGACGGTGAAGACGTTCCTGCTGGGTGGAAGACGAATCGAGACGCGGCTGCTGATGCGGCACCCCGATGGGCAGTGGGCCGGCTACAGCTACGAGTGGCGCGATGACGAGTCTGACGCCGACCTGCTGCCGGCGGGGAAGACGAAGGTGATCGGCTCCCAGACCTGGCAGTACCCGAGCCGCGCGCAGTGTCTGTCGTGTCACACCGCTGCGGCGGGGCGCTCGCTCGGGCCCGAGGTGGCGCAGCTCAACCGCGACCTCGTGTACCCGCGCAACGTCATCGCCAACCAGCTCGAGACGATGGAGTCGATCGGCCTGCTCGCGGCGCCGCTCGGCATGCCCGTGTCAGCGCTGCCCAGACTCGAGCGACCAGATGGGAACGGCAGCGCCGAAGCGAAGGCCCGCGCGTACCTGCACAGCAACTGCTCGGTGTGTCACCGCAACGGCGCAGGTCAGGGCCCGCAAGACTTCAGGTACTCGTTGTCGTTGACGCAGATGAACGTGTGCAACACCGCGCCGCTCAATGGCGACACGGGAGTCGCGCGCGCGCGCCTGCTGACGCCGATGAACCCCGGCCAGTCGCTCATCTCGCTGCGCATGAAGGCGCTGAACACCTTCCGCATGCCGCCGCTGGGGTCGAGCCTGGTGCACGGCGATGGCGTGGCGCTCATCGACGCGTGGATCAACGGAGTCACGACGTGCCCGTGAGGGCGTGGGCCCTGCTACTGCTCGCGGGCTGCGGTGCGGCGCAGTCGGTCACGGAAGACGCGGGCTCGATGGCTGGCGGTGACGCTGCAGGCGGAGCGGCGATGGCGTCGGCAGGCGGTACATCGGCGGGCGGTACAGCGTCGGCAGGTGGCGCGGCGAGCGCTGGTGGAGGAACAGCGGGAGCCGTCGACGCGGGCCTGGCCGGCTGCACCGCGACGTTCTGCGACGACTTCGAGCGCTACGACGCGGGCAGTCCTCCTCGAACTCCCTGGACGACGTCGGTGCAGGGCGGCTCGGTGACCATCGACTCGACACGCGCGCACTCGGGCGCCAAGTCGGTGAAGGTCACGACCGACGGGCAGATGCCCTACCGCCGCGCGTACTTCAGCGTCGGCGCGCCCTTCTTCCCCGTCACCGGCAACGCCTTCTACGGCCGCATGTGGGTCTATCTCGCGGCCGCGCCCTCGATGACGACGCATTGGACGAACATCTCTGGCGAAGGAATGGCCTCATTCAACAACCGGTCGTTCGCCGCGTACGTGCGCTACGGCGGCCAGGTAATGAAGCGGCTCATGGCGAACTACGACAGCCAGACGTTCAGCTCAGACTGCTGGCAGCACTCGCAGACGACGTTCCCCGAGGCGCGCTGGGCCTGCATGGAGTGGCACTTCGACGGCCCAAACGAGCGCATGGAGTTCTGGCTCGACGGCACGCAGGTGAGCGCGCTCACGGTGAATCACCGCGGCCAGGGCTGCATCGCGAACGGGCTGTCGGGCCAGTGGGTGATGCCGAACTTCTCGACGCTGCGCCTGGGCTGGGAGCACTACCAGACGTCGATTCCCATTCAGCTGTGGGTCGACGACGTGGCCTTGAGCACCCAGCGAGTCGGATGTCAGTAGCGGCGGCGCTCGCTTCGACACAGACTTCGGCGATGCGTCGCTTCGCGTTCCTGGTGTTGCTGGTCGGCTGTGCGCCACCGGCGGATTCGCTCATGCAAGGGCGCCGCGTCATCGTCGTGCGAGATGCAGGCACCGGCCGCGCAGACGCTGGAGTCCGCGACTCGGGTGTCTTCGTCGTCGACGGGGGCCTCGGGCTCGAAGACGGTGGCGCCCTCGAGCTCGACGCTGGAGTGCTCGTGGAGGGCGAAGACGCCAGCTGCCCGAGCGACTGCACCTGCACCATCAGGTTCGATGCCTCGGGCGGAGGCGTCTTCATTTCGTCAATCGAGTTGCCGTGTTGCGCGACGCTGTGCCTCGGCGGCAGCGCTGTCGCGTGGACGTGCCGCGAGGACGGGCAGGTCACCACCCATGATGCGAAGCTGGTCTGCGGGCCGTGAGACCTACTTCTTCTTGAACTCGACGCGGCGGTTCGCGGCCCAGGCGTCTTCACCCGAACCCGAGACGGCCGGCTTGTTCTCGCCGTAGCCGACGGTGTCGAGCGCTCCGCCCGCGACGCCGAGATCGACGAGGTACTTGCGCACCGAGGCCGCACGCTTCTGCGAGAGCACCATGTTGTACTCCTCGGTGCCGCGCTCGTCGGCGTGGCCTTCGAGCGTGAAGCGCAGCGCGCCCTTCTTGATGCAGTCGGCGTACTGCGAAAGCGACGACTGCACCGAGCCCGACAGGTTGTACTCGTTGAAGTCGAAGCGCACCGCCTCGAACGTGCACGCGGGGCCCTTCGCTTCCACGGTGGCGCACCGGCCGGCCTTGCACTCCTGGCCCGACGGACAGTCTTCGTTCGCGCTGCAGGTGCCCTCGGCCTTGTAGTTCGGGTCGACGACGCACTTGCCCGACGAGCACTTCTTGCCGGTGCCGCACGGGCCTGCGCCGGGGCCGCACTCGGGCTTGGGCACGCACTTGTTGGTGTCGCAGACGAACCCGGCTTTGCAGTTCTCGTCCGTTCCACACTCTTTGCACTGCCCCTGAACGCAGACCTCGCCCTTCTCGGTGCAGGTCTCGTCGCTCTTGCAGTTCGGGTACGTCGGCGGGCACCCCGTCAGGGCGAGGAGCGCGGTGGCGATGAACAAACCGGACAGGTAGCGCATGGCGTCATTCCCTCGAAGGAGTGGGTGTGGGCCCAACGACAGGCTCCCCCTTACAGATTGAGATCGCAGGGGGCAACGAAGTTCAACCATGGGTGATTCCTTTGGAAACTGGGAACTCCTGTGAACAGGCAGCCACATTGCACTGGTGACACCCGACGCCGCCTGAACCGCGGCAGACTGGCCACACCTGTCGTCCGGAGAACACATGCCCGCCACCGCGCTGATCGTCGATGACGAGAAGAACATCTTGCTGACGCTGAACCAGGCGCTGCAGCTCGAGGGGTACAAGACCGAGCTCGCCGCTGGAGGCCAGCTGGCCCTCGACGTCATCGCCAACAAGCCGGTCGACGTCGTGCTGATGGACGTGAAGATGCCCGACCTCGACGGGCTCGCAGCGCTCGAGCGCATCAAGGTGCTCCGCCCCGACCTGCCCGTCATCATGATGAGCGGCCACGGCACCATCGAGACCGCCGTGAAGGCCACGCACCTGGGCGCGCGCGACTTCCTCGAGAAGCCCATCTCGCGTGACCGGTTGCTGCTGGCGCTTCGCAACGCGCTCGAGCTGTCGCGGGTCGTCGAGGAGTTGAAAGAGCTCAAGGCCGACAGTGGCCGCTTCGACATGCTGGGGCAGAGCACGGCCATGCAGCGCATCTACGGCGTCATTCAGCGCGCGGCGCCGTCGGAAGGGCGGGTGCTGATCACCGGCGAGAACGGCTCGGGCAAAGAGCTCATCGCGCGCGCGATTCACCAGCAGTCGAAGCGCAAGGCGGAGCCCTTCGTGAAGCTGAACTGCGCCGCGGTGCCGCACGAGCTCATCGAGTCGGAGCTGTTCGGACACGAGAAGGGCGCGTTCACCGGCGCGCTGGCGGCGCGGCGTGGAAAGTTCGAGCTCGCGCACGAGGGCACGCTCTTCCTCGACGAGGTGGGCGACATGCCGCAGGCGATGCAGGCCAAGCTGCTGCGAGTGCTGCAGGAGGGTGAGCTCGAGCGCGTCGGCGGCAGCGAGACCATCAAGGTCGACGTGCGCGTCATCGCCGCGACGAACAAGGATCTCGAGCGCGAGATCGCCAACGGCCGCTTCCGCGAAGACCTCTACTTCCGCCTGAACGTGGTGCAGCTGCACTCGCCGCCCCTGCGAGAGCGGAAGGAGGACCTGCACGTGCTCATTGACGCGTTCCTCGAGGAGTCGTGCCGGAAGAATGGCCGCAAGGTGCTGCGCGTGGCGCCCGATGCCCTGCACCGCATGATGGAGCACGACTACCCGGGCAACGTGCGTGAGCTGCGCAACCTCGTCGAGCGGCTCGCGATTCTGTGTGAAGGCCCGCTGGTGATGATGGCCGACGTCGAGGCGATGTGGCCACGCAGGCGCGTGCAGCAGACGGTGGCGCCCGTGGAGACCGCTCCCGCCCAGTCGCCCACGCCAGTCGTGACGAGCGCGCCGATGAACCTGCCGGTGACGCCCGTGCCCACGGCTCCCCTGCCCCCGCCGATGCGCTTCAAGCCCGACCGCCCGTTCCGCGATCAGGTCGAAGACGCCGAGCGTGAGATCATTCTGGGCGCGCTCTCGTTCACGAAGGACAACGCGACCGAAGCCGCGCGGCTGCTCGATCTCGAGCGTGGGCACTTCTACAAGAAGATGAAGTCGCTCGGTCTGCGGCGCGCGGGTGGTGAGACGACGACCGCAGAGAACGGCGCTCCCGACGCGCCGCGGACCTGAATGCAAAACGGCCCGCGCTCCCTCGTGAAGGAGGCGGGCCGCAGCGTCACCACCGACTCACTGCACTTCGCTGGCGTCGACGGCCGTCGCGACGACCTTGATGTTCACGAAGCGGTTCGAGTCGACGATGCCATTGACGACGCGGTTGGTGACCGCAGGCGGTGAGTAGAACTCGGTCTTCTTCGGGTCAGAGACCATCGCGCCACGCGCGGCGGTCAGCTCGTCCTGAATGTTCTTCCGCATCCACCCATTCGCGTAGTCGTTGCGCTTGCCGGCATCCATCGTCGCGACGCGCGGCAGCTGGGCGAGCCCGTTCGGCACCTTGCCCATCAGCTCCTTCGCCAGGCCCATGAGCTGCGGGTTCACCGTGCCACCCGGCGCGAAGTCCTCGGGCTTTCCGCCGAGGCCGACGTAGAGCATGCCCGTCGTCTTCTGCGTCCACTCGGGCAGCTTCGCGGGATCGGTCGGCGCGCGCGCGATCGCCTCGGCCGCCATGATCTCCTGGAGCAGCGGCTTCGCGAGCTTCATGAACTCTTCGTCACCCATGCCCATGCGCTGCTGCACGACGGGCTTGAACGCGAGAATCGACGCGCAGCTCACCACCCCACCGACCTCTTTGAACGGCGCGTAGGTCTCGGCGAAGTTCTTCACGAGATCGGCGGTCGACTCGGGCTTCCACGCGAGCGAGCGGCCGACCGGCAGCGGCTCATAGCCAGAGTAGCGGCCCGACTTGAGCGAGCCGTCGAAGCGCGCGGCCTGGTAGGCGTCGTACTCGGCCTTCGTCGGCGGACGAATCTGCTCGGGCTTGAGGCCTTCCTTTTTCCACAGCGGCTCGAAGCTCGTCTCGTCGGCAGCGGTGAACTCGCGGCCGTTGGCGGCCTTGAACTTCTCCTTGAAGGTGCCCCACAGCTTGCCGCCTTCGTCGGCGCCGAAGATCTCTTTGAACGCCGCCTCGTTGTGCGGAACGTTGAGGCCGATGTTGGTGACGATCGTCTTGTGCTCGGCGCAGTACGTGTGCCAGCTCGGGTCGTCCTTCAGGTACGCCTCGCCCTTGAGCCAGTCGCGGTAGAACATGAGCGTCGTGTTGACGTCGACGGTGCGGAACGGGTCGTTCTTGTAGTCAGGCGGAAACTGCACGCCCGCGTTGAGCACGCTGTCAGCCGCGAGCAGGTTCTTGTTCAGCGTCGCCTGCGGCGTGCCGGCCATCGACATGACCTGCACGTTGGCCGGGTAGCCTTTCACCTGCCAGGTCTTGCCGTGGTAGTTCTCGGGAGAGTTGGTCGTCTTGCCGCCGCCCACGTACGCGCCGGTGTGCGTATTGCCCATCTCGGTCTTCAGCATGGTGTCGCCGAGATCCTTGATCGAGCCCGTGTGCTTCTCCGGGTGAATGTACGCGACGAGCGAGAAGATCGGGTCGTTCGGGCCCAGGCCCGACTCCTTGCGAATCAGATCGTCCATCGCCTTGTTCGCTGCGGGGTCGTTGTCCTTCACCGGCACCAGGCGCATGCCCGTCTTGCCGCCGCCAAGGTCGTACTGCATGTCACGCACGACGAAGTCCTTGCCGCCGGGCAGCTTCACGGTCGTCGTGCCGAACTTCTCGGCCGCGATGCCACCGAACGCGTCGGCGAGCACCTCAGGCTTCAGCTTCGCGCCCTCGAACGTGCCAACGCCCGGCTTGTGCATCGGCGCCGACTTGGGAATCAGCACCTTGTTCACCATGCCATCAGGGTCGTTCCGGGCGACTCGGCCGCCAGTGTTCGCGCGGGGCGCCCAGCCAGGCTGCGCCGGGTTCGCAGGCGTCGTCGGGGTCGCAGGCGTGGTGTTGGTCGTCGTGGTGGTCGACGTGGTGGAGGTCGTCTGCGGCGTGGTGACGCGGTTGTTCGTGACTGGACCGGGCATCGGGTGAACCCCTCGACAGCGAGTGAACGAGCGCCGGTCATACACTCGAAGGGGGCTGGGTGCGCAAAACGCCCCGTCGATTCTGGCGCGCCACGTCGAACCGCGGAGATCTGCTTGGGAATCAAGGGGCGCCGTGTTCTCTCGTCGCGCATGTCATCACTGAGCCGTCGGGACTTTCTCGCGTCGACCGCAGCGTCGGTGCTCGCGTCACGGGTGGGGCTGGCCGAAGCACGGGGCCTGGTGCTCGAGCCGGTGTTGTTGGCCGTCATCGACGCGGCGCTCTCGACCGCGCGAACCAGCGGCGCCACCTACGCCGACGTGCGCGTTCACCGCCGCCGCGAAGAAAACGTGTCGGTGCGAGACGATCACGCCGCCGGCACCGCTGACTCCGAGCGCTACGGCGTGGGCGTACGGGTACTCAAAGACGGCGCGTGGGGCTTCGCCTCGACGTCGCGGGTCGACGCGGCCGAGGTGAAGAAGGTGACGCTGACGGCGGTGGCCATCGCGGCCGCCAACGCGCCCTTGAGGCAGAAGCCGATCGAGCTGGCGCCGACCAGAGCCTTCGTCGACGTCTGGCAGACGCCCATGCAGAAGGACCCGTTCAAGATCCCCGTGGCCGACAAGCTCGAGCTGCTGCTCGGCATCTCGAACACGCTGCGAAAGCAGAAGGCGACGGCGTTCAGCGAGGCGAGCCTGTCGACGCGCCTCGAGTGGAAGCTGTTCGCCAGCACCGAGGGCACGCTCGTCGAGCAGGCCATCACGCGCATCGGGCCCGCGTACTCCGTCACGCTGGTGAACGACGGCGACTTCGTCTCTCGCGGGTGGGACGGCCAGGGGCGCCAGGCCGGCTGGGAGTGGCTCGCCGAGTCGCGCTTCGTCGAAGACGCCGAGCAGGTGGCCGAAGACGCGCGCGTGAAGTTGGCAGCGCCGCCCGTGGAGCCTGGGCGGAAGGACCTGATCCTCTCTCCCGAGAACCTGTGGCTCACGATTCACGAGTCCGTCGGGCACCCCACCGAGCTCGACCGCGCCCTCGGAGACGAGGCCAACTTCGCAGGCACCAGCTTCGCAACGCCCGACAAGTTGAAGACGCTCCAGTACGCGTCACCGATCGTCACGCTCTACGCCGACAAGACGACGCCAGGCGGGCTCGCGACCTGTGGCTACGACGACGACGGCGTGCGCACCGGGCGCTGGAACCTCGTCGAGAAGGGCAAGTTCGTCGGCTACCAGACGACGCGCGACCAGGCAGGGTGGATTGGCGAGAAGGAGTCGCGCGGCTGCTCGTACGCGCAAGACCACTCGTCGGTGCCGTTTCAGCGCATGCCCAACGTCTCGCTGCAGCCGGGCGAGAAGGACCTCGGCGTGAACGATCTCATCGCGGCCACCGACGACGGCGTCTACGTGCAGGGCGACGGCAGCTGGTCGATCGATCACCAGCGCTACAACTTCCAGTTCACGGGGCAGATGTTCTTCGAGGTGAAGAAGGGGAAGATCACCCGCGCGCTGCGTGACGTCGGCTACCAGTCGAACACGCTCGAGTTCTGGAACGCGTGCGATCTCATCGGCGGGCCAAAGGAGTTCCGTCTGGGCGCGGCCTTCGATGACGGCAAAGGCGAGCCGATGCAGTCGAACCCGGTGAGCCACGGCTGCCCGCCGACCCGCTTCAAGAAGATCTCGGTCATCAACACGCGCACGAAGAAGGGAGCCTGAGCCATGCCGCTCTCAGAGAAGCAGCTCGGGCAGGCGATGCAGAAGGTGCTGGCGGCGGCGAAGAAGCTCGAGCCGAAGGCCGAGGTGTTCGTCGGGCTCGAGTCGGCGAAGCGCGCGCACGTTCGGTACGCGCGCAACGAGGTGACGACAACGGGAGAGATCGACGAGGCGGGCCTGACGGTGTCGGTGCGGCTGGGCCTGAAGTCTGCGACCAGCTCGAGCAACCAGACCGACGACGCGTCGATGAGTGCGCTGGTGGAGCGCACCGTTCGGCTCGCGAAGCTCGCGCCAGAAGACCCCGAGCTGATGCCGGTGCTGGGCCCGCAGCCGGTGAAACGAAACGAGCTGGCCTTCGACCCGAAGGTCGACGCCCTCGACGCGAAGGCTCGCGCGAGCATCATCAAAGAGGCCATCGCGCCCGGGCGCGAACGCTCGCTCGGCACGGCCGGGTTTCTCTTTCAGTGGAGCGGGCTGATCGGCAAGGCGAGCTCTGCGGGTTTGATGCAGACCCACCCGGCGACGGGGTTGCAACTGTCGGTGACGGCCAGAACGCCCTCGGGAACCGGCTCGGGCCGTGGCCAATTCTATGGACGACGCCTGACAGGCTTCGACCCGGGCCAGGTCGCGAAGGACGCGTGCGAGACGGCGAAGCGCTCCGAGAGCCCGCGCAAGCTCGACGCCGGCCGGTACAGCGTGGTGCTCGAGCCCGCCGCGACGGCGATTCTGGCGGAGTCGCTCTTGAGCGCGATGGATCAGCGCTCGGCCGACGAAGGCCGATCGTTCTTCTCGAAGGTGAAGGTCGGCGACGCTCCGTTCTCGCCGCTCGTGAGCCTTCGCAGCGACCCTCGCAACGCCCGCACGCCGATGCTGCCGTTCGACGGGGAAGGCAGGCCGCTCGAGGTGCAGCGGTGGATCACGGCGGGCAAGCTCGACGCGCTGGCGATGTCACGGTTCTGGGCGCAGAAGACGAAGCGCGCTCCCGTCGGTGGCCATGGAGGCTTCGAGCTGTCCGCGGGAACGACTCCACGCTCAAAGCTGCTCGAGGGCATCAAGCGCGGCGTGCTGATCAGCCGCTTCTGGTACACGAACTGGGTCGATGGGCAGACACTGCTGCTCACCGGGCTCACGCGCGACGGCACCTTCCTCATCGAAGACGGTCAGATCGTGGCGCCGGTGAACAACTTCAGGTTCAACCAGTCGGTCGCCGACGCGTTCACGAAGTGCGACGCACTGTCGACCGAGCTCGAGGCTGCGAACGACGCCGAGACCGTCACGCCCGCGATGCGGACGCATGAGTTCCTGCTCGCGTCGGTCTCGGAAGCCGTCTGATCAGGAGAGGCCGGGGATCGTGCCGGCGCGCGTCCACTCACGGCCCGCGGCGTTGTCGAAGATGCCCACGCCGTAGCGCCGACCACGCGCCTCCATCGTGCGCCCGTCACCGAGGCTGATGGCGATGTGGTTCGGGTCGCCAGCGCGGAAGAGCAGAGCACCCGGCGTGCGGAGCGCCTCTTCAACCGACATCGGGTTCGTCGCAGCGATCTGGTTCGCGCTGCCGTCGGGGAAGTTCACGCCCGCCCGCTTTGCAGCCCACTCGATCAGCTCGGAGCAGTCGAACGCTCTCGGGTCGGCGTTGTTGGCGCTCGCCTCGGCGCCGAAGATGTACGGCTTGCCCTGCTGGCCCAGCGCGTTCCAGAGGAACTCCTGCGTCGTGCGCGTGCCCTGGCCGTTGGGCGGCTGAACGGTGGTGTTGTTGTTGCCACCGTCGACGCGCGGCGGCCTCGAGTCGAAGCCCGACACGCCCATCGCACCGGCCGTCGCCGGACCCGCGATGCCGTCGACCTCGAGGCCCTTCGACTGCTGGAACGAACGCAGTGCGCGCTCGGTCAACGGGCCGAACTTGCCGTCGATGCCACCAGGGTTGAAACCAGCCTCCTGCAACTTCTGCTGGAGGAGTCGAACGCTGTCTCCCGAACTGCCGATTCGAAGGCTCATGCCGACATTCTCGAATGAGCGCGGCACGACGTGTTCGGGAGATTTCGGGAATCGGGTTTACGCGGTGCGCCCACGTCAGCAGAGCGCAATACAGAGGCGCACATTGGAGCCGTGTGTCGACTCAAGTGGTTGCGCGAGGTGGAACCGTTAAAGGAGTGAAGACTGGGAGTCGCAGGGTCGCCGAATCACGAGCGGCGACGACGAAGGATCGTGAGGCCGAGGAGCAGCAAGGGTTCAGCTCCCGTGGCGGAGCAACCCGTCGGCATCGTTGGGGTTCCAGCTCCGGCAGAGCCGCCAGCCGTCGCGGTTCCTCCCGCCGTCGCGGTTCCTCCAGCCGTCGCGGTTCCTCCAGCCGTCGCGGTTCCTCCCGCCGTCGCGGTTCCTCCAGCCGTCGCGGTTCCTCCAGCCGTCGCGGTTCCTCCAG
>JBEOKA010000237.1:0-7469 GCA_040275325.1 Myxococcaceae bacterium
CACGCCGTGACCGTGGCCCCGCGCTCCTGCAGCCACGAGAGCGTGGGGAGCGCGGCGCGGATCCGCAGGTCGTCGGTGATGACGCCGTCTCGGATCGGCACGTTGAATTCGCACCGGACGAGGACCCGCTTGCCGGCGACGTTGCCGAGGTCCTCCAGCTGGGGAACGCCGTTAATCACGGGGGCTACTTGTTGGCCGCGCCGAGGAACTTGGCGACGTCGACCATGCGCATCGAGTAGCCCCACTCGTTGTCGTACCAGGCGAAGATCTTGAGGAAGTTGCCGTCGATGAGCTGCGTCTGCGTCGAGTCGAAGATCGAGGAGTGCGGGTTGTCGTTGTAGTCGACGCTGACGGTGGGCTCGGTGTCGAACATGAGCACGCCCTTCATCGGGCCGTCGGCGGCCGCCTTCATCGCCTTGTGCACCTCGTCGACGGTGGTCGACTTCTTGAGGTTCACGGTCAGGTCGACGAGCGAGACGTTCGGCGTCGGAACACGAATCGCGGCGCCGTTCAGCTTGCCCTTCAGCTCGGGGATCACTTCGCCGATGGCCTTCGCGGCGCCGGTCGACGTGGGGATCATCGAGAGCGCAGCAGCGCGGGCGCGGCGCGGGTCTTCGTGCATGAGATCGAGAATGCGCTGATCGTTCGTGTACGAGTGAATCGTCGTCATCAGGCCGCGCTCGATGCCGAACGAGTCGTGGAGCACCTTCGCGACGGGCGCGAGGCAGTTCGTGGTGCACGAGGCGTTCGAGATCGTGTGGTGCTTCGCGGGATCGTAGAGCGAGTGGTTGATGCCGAAGGCGACCGTGAGGTCGACGCCCTTGCCAGGCGCGCTGATCAGCACCTTCTTCGCGCCGGCCTGCAGGTGCAGCACGGCCTTCTCCTGCGCGGTGTACTTGCCCGAGCACTCGAGCACCACGTCGACGCCGAGCTCCTTCCACGGCAGCTTCGAGGCGTCTTTCTCGGCGGTGACGCGGTAGGTCTTCCCGTCGATGGTGATGCTGTTCTCGCTGTGGCTCACGGTGCCCGGCCAGTTGCGGTGCACGGAGTCGTACTTGAACAGGTGCGCCAGCATCGCCGGCTTGTCGAGGTCGTTGATGGCGACGATCTCGATGTCCTGCTCCTTGCGCGAGAGTGCTGCGCGCAGAACCATGCGGCCGATGCGGCCGAACCCGTTGATCGCGAACTTCATGGCCATGACGTGCTCCTTGGTGCGTGAGGGAAAAACAGCAGCGGGGTCCGTTTAGGTGTCGAGCATGAGTGAGTCAACGCGCGCGCGCGGGTGGCGGCTGCGCATTCTGTGCGCGTGGTAAGGTCGCTTCGTGACGACCGCGCGACGACTGCACTACAGCTACCGGGAATACCTTCGGGCGCTCGAAGACTCGGAGATGAAGCTCGAGTTTCACGACGGCACCATCTACGCGATGGCTGGCGGCACCGTGGCCCACGCGGCGCTCAGCGCGAGCGCGACACGAATCATCGGACAGCTGCTGCTGGGCCGGTGCACCGCGTTCTCTTCTGATCTGAAGATTCGCATCGAGAGCACCGATCTCGCGACCTTCCCCGACGGCTCGATCGTGTGCGGTGCTCACGAGCATTCACCCATCGACGAGCACGCGCTCGTCAATCCGTCGATCCTGGTGGAGGTCACGAGCCGCTCCACCGAGGACTACGACCGCAGCGAGAAGCTCAGCCACTACAAGCAGATCCCTTCGTTGCGCGCAGTGCTGTTCGTCTCGCATCGAACCCGATGCATCACCATCGTGCGCCGCGCTGCGACTGGCTGGCAGGAACAGGACGTGCGCTCGGGCGAGCATGTCGAGCTCACCGAACCGAAGCTGCGCTTCGCGGTCGACGAACTCTACGAGGGCATCACGCTCGACCCGAGCTGACGCTCACGGCATCGGCACGAGAATCGGAGCCGCGCTCGACATCGGAGTCGCCACGCCGAGCTGCCCCAGCGCGTTGTCGCCCCAGCAAGAGACGCCCTGCGCAGTGACGGCACAGACCGTCTGGTAGTGACACGCCAGCTGCGACGCGGGCGGCAGACCGATCACCTCGACCGGCGTCGTCGATGGGTTGAAGTTGCCTCCGCCGAGCTGCCCAAAGCCGCCAGCGCCGAAGCAGCGCACGCCCCCGTCCGCGATCAGCGCACACGTGAAGGACTGGCCGGTGCAGACATCGAACACCTCGCCGAGGCCCGGCACCGCGCGAAGCGGCTGCGGGTTGGTCACCGCGATCGGCATTCCCAGCTGGCCTTCGAAGCCGCGGCCGAAGCACTCGAGCGTGCGGTTGCTGCGAATGAGGCAGCCATGGTTCGCGCTCGTGCGAATCATCCGCACGCCGCCATCACCGATGCTCACGGGCGTCGGGACCGTCGCGGCGACGCTGTAGAAAGGAACGTCGCCGGTGAGCCGAAGCCCTCGCTCCTGGTGCTGCGTGAAGGTGCCGTCGTTCACCACGAAGAGCGCGCTCACCCCGGCGTCGAGCGACATCGGCTGCGGCGCTCGAACGGCGAGCGGAAAGCCCCCTGCCCCAAGCTGCCCGCTCACGCCCATGCCCCAACACGACACGCCGGCGTCACCGAAGAGCGCGCAGGCGTGGCGGGAGCCGACTCCAAACTCGCTCACGTTCGACGAGAGCGTGACCTGCTGCGTGTACGCGTTGTTGGTGCCGCCGTTGCCGACCTGCCCAAACATGTTGTCGCCCCAGCAGCGCACCGAGCCCGTCGAGAGCAGCGCACAGCTGAAGTTGTCTCCGAGCCCGAGCGACGTCACGTCGGAGAGCCCCGTCACCCACTGCGGGTTGCGACCGCCATCCATTCCGCTGCCGAGCGAGCCCGTGCTGACGCCTGTGCCCCAGCACACGACGCCACCGTCATGCCGCGCGCACCCGTGCAGGTTGCCCAACCCGAGCGCGCGCCCCGAGGAGCACTGCCCACCCACGAGCACCTGCCCCACGGGACAGTCCTGAACGCACTGGCCGCTGCGGCACTGGGCGGGTGACTGACACGAGACGCACGACGGGCCGCACTGCGTGTTGCTCTCGGGGACACACGCGCCGCTGCACTTCGCGCGATCGGGAGCGCAGGTGACCCCGCACACGCCGATAGAGCAGGACGCCGAGCCTCCGTTGTCGGGACAGCGCGAGCACGAGGCGCCGCACTCGAGCACCGAGTCGTCTGCTGCGCAGTGATCGCCGCAGCGGTGAAAGCCAGGGACACAGGCGAAGTCACAACCGGCGTCGGAGCAGACAGGAGTGGCGTTCGCGGGCGAGGGGCATCCACACGACACGCCACCAGCCGCGCCACCTGCGCTCGAGCCACCAGCGGTCGCACCACCTGCAGTTGAACCACCCGCAGTGGAGCCACCTGCGATCGAAGCACCGCCTGCAGAGCCTCCATCGACTCCGGCATCGACCTTGAACGGCATGATGGGAGCGCAGGTCAACGTCAGCAGAGCCATCGCCGTGAGCAGGAGCCGCATCGAGCAGCTTCGTTCCGCACCAGACGTCGCGTGGCAAGTGCCGCGTTGACGCGCGCGTCGGAAGCAGGTTTCTGGGGCATGTCTCTGCGCTCGGGTCTGGTCTTCATCGTGTTTGCGGTCGCCTGCGGCGCGAAGTCTTCGGTCGATGGAGGCGTGGACGCGGGGCCGATGGCAGGTGGCAGCGCTGGTGGAGCACCGATCATCGAAGCGACCGACGCGGGCGTCTTCCTCGGAGAGCGCTGAGCCGACGCTGGCCCTCGAGTTGGTGAACGCGTGCGGGGTCGAGCCGCGCAACTACTTCGAGGATCGCAAGTGCCTCGCGATTCGCAGCGCTGATGGTGGCTCGCTCACACCGGCCGAGCTGATGCCGTACCTGCAGCAGGGCGTCGCCGAGAGCTGTGCCTTCTTCGGAGCCGAGCGGCTGCGGTGCATGGAGCCCGAGTTCCGAACCTGTCGCTCCGTGGCTGCGAGCTCGGGCGTGTCGGCGCGCGATGCCGTCGCGTTCGTCGCGCTGCAGACCTGCAGTGGGTTGCTGGGGCCGCTTCTTCAACTCATGCCTCATGCCGTGCGACACCGCACACCGGGCATGTGACATGCACGACCCACGACGACGATCGCCGAGTGTTCGGAGTGCTCGTGGGTGTGTGGTCGTCAGTTCATCGGCTGCGCGCGAACGTGCACCGTTCTGCCTGACGCGGGGTTCCCCGACGCGGGCCCATACCGATGCAGGAAGTTGCCGCTGAGTCGAAGTCGCGCCGGCAACAGCTCGAGCAGACCTCTCGCGATGCGTCTTCGTTCTTCCGGCCGGAGCCGCATCGACGCGCCGAACCAGTGAACGAACTCTGCGTCGATCACCTGCTCGACGTGACGAAGGCTGCGACCGCGAAGGCCGAGCAAGATCGTCTCGGCTTCTGACTCGAACTCGTTGAGCGGTGCGCCTCGCGAGACCAGCGAATACGGATCAACCGTCGCCAGCACGCGCGTGAGCTGCTCGACGAGCGGGCCGAACTGCTCGACCGCGCAACGGCTCACGAAGCGATCGATCGCGCGCCGGTCACAGCGCCCCAGCGCCACCCGCGGCATCGACTGGCGGTAGAGCACCCGCCCATCTCCTGGACGAACGCAGAAGCAGTCGTTGCGCTCCTGCAAGGGAGACGACGTCGAGACGACATCGCCGACGCGGGCGCGACCTGACGCCTGAACCACGAGGAACGGCTTCATCGCCTCCGGCGCAGCAGGCCGATCACGCCGAGCAGCGCGACCAGCATCGAAGTCGGAGCGCTCTCACACCCACCGCCGCGGAACGCGAGCTGGCGTCGCACGACCGCGCCAGCATCGGGAAGGAAGGGGCCCGTTCCAGCGCCTGAGCCACCGGTCTCGCCTCCAGCGCTTCCACCCGCGGAGCCTCCGCCCGAGCCGTCACCGCCTGCGCTCCCACCGCCTGCCGAACCGCCGGCCGCCGAAGCGCCTCCACCAACCGCGCTCCCGCCGCCCGCATTTCCGCCAGCGCTCGCACTTCCTCCGCCTGCACTTCCACCAGCGCTCGCACTGCCTCCGCCAGCGCTGCCTCCACCCGCTGCGCCACCACCCGAACCGGCATCAGGCTCGACGAAGACACCACCATCGGAGTCCGACCCACCATCGGTCGCGAACATCAGCAACCGTCGGTACACCTCGATGCGCGTCGCGCGGCTCACGATCGACTCCAGCGGAAACCCGAGCAGCGCCGAGCGGCCGGCCACACCCGACGCGGCGGCGGCTCCACTGCCGAACGACGCGAGGCGCTGACCCGAGCCCATCGGACTCACGACATCGAGCGGGCCTCCATCGGGGTTGCCGATCACGTCGTAGGTGCCGTTCGTTCCGTCATCGAGCGTCCACGAGAGGCCGGCGAGCGGCCCTGTTCCCGAGAGCGATCGCGACACCGCGCCAGTGCCAGCCGTCGCAGACCCGAAGTCGGTGAGGAAGGTCAGGTTTCCGCCCGACTCGCCGCTGAAGATGACGCGCGTGCCGCTCTGCATCGCCGTGCGCAGCGCGGTCTGAGCCACCGTCGAAGGAGCCGCTCCGCCCGCCTTCCCTCGCCCGCCGATCCAGCTCACGACGCCGTACGTCGACGGCACCACCAGCCCTCCTTCGATCGCATCGTCCGTCGCGCTGTCGAACCCCCACGCAAGCGAGTCGAGCGCGTCACCGTGCACCCGCACGTACGAGCCATCATTGACCCTGCGCGGGTAGACGCGCGTCACCGTGCCGAGGCTGAACCGCGAAGGAAACGCCTCGAGCTGCGCCTGCGTCGCCTCCGATCGATCGAACCCATTCACCAGCAAGGCGATCGGCTGCCCGGCGCGGGCACCGACGACCGCCGAGGGCATGCTCTCGCCGCCGGCGTTCACGGCCGCGACCCGAAAGTACTTCGCGCTCATGGTCGGCAACGCGACCTCGTACGTCGTCATCATCGTCTCGACGCCTTCGTCCCAACCGAGGCCGTCATCGCTCGAGTACACGCGGTAGCGGTTCGCAGCCTGGCCACCGACCCCTTGAACGTCGACCGGCGGAGCGCTCCACGCGACCTCGACGCGGCCGTTCATCACGTTCCGCGCGCGCAACCGAACAGGAGGCTCGGGCGGAAACACCGGAGTCACCATGTCGACGCTCGCGAAGTAGCGAATGATGCCCTGCATGATCGCGCGCGCCGCGATGGAGCGAAACTGCGGCTCCTTCAGCCGGTTCGCGTCGGTCGCGTTGTCGTGAAAGGCGATCTCCATCAGCACGCTGGGAAACTCGTTGTTGTTCGAGGTGTTCAGCTCTCCGAAGTTCGCGCAGAGCGTTCCGTAGTCGCGCCACGTCGGCTCGTTCCACCCCGCGTCCTGGCGCAGATCGTTGACCAACTCCCCGCGAAGGAAGTCAGCCAGCTCGCGGCTGCCGGTGACGCCGGCGTACTCGGTGGCCAGCGAGCAATTGCCAACGGAGTCAGTGCCGTACACGTAGGTCTGTGTTCCACGCGCCGCACCGTTCGCTGCGTTGGTGTGCCACGCGACATAGACGGCCGGCTCGTTCGCCTCGTGCACCCACGCCGAGAAGCGGGGCCGCGCGCTGATGTCGTTGTTGCGATCGTTCGCGGCAGTGTTGCCCAGCGGCGCGTACGCCGTGTCGGGAGCCCCGGCCCACTGCGCCTGGTAGCGCGATGACTCCTCGAAGCGCCCTCGCCCGCTGACGCCACCGCCGCGATCGATGAGGCCGAGTCCTCCGCCGAACTTCACCGCGTCGAGCGAGACGTTCGCCGGGTTCTGCAGGCTCGTGGAGTCGTTCTGCGCCACCACCTGCGCCGTGCCGCCCGCCTTGAAATAGAACGAGCCCAGCGAGACCCAGGTGCCGCCGTGCCGCTGCTGGTTGACGCGAAAGTGCGAGTCTCCACCGGCGTGGCGAACGATGAAGTGCGCGTCGGGCACACGCGCGGTGAACGCCGTGTACGAGATCGACACCTCGTAGAAGCCATCGGCGGGGATCTGCGCGGTCCACGTCGCGCTCGCGGTCACGGTCGGCGAGATCGTCATCAACCGGTTGCTGCCGAGCGCGAAGGGGTTCACGTCGCCAGGCATCGGGAACATCGGCCGACCCCACGCCATCAACGAGCTCGTCGAAAACCCGGTGCCCGTCTCGGAGTAGCCCGCCTCGCCATTGTCGACGAGCACGAGGTTCGGGTTGGTGTCGCTCTCACGAACCGTGAACACGCGCGCGCCGGCGTTCATGAGCATCGGCACGAGCCACTGGTGAACCGTCTCGGTGCTGACGAGATCTTCGACGATCTCGTTGGTGTTCCCGCGCTGGGTCGACCAGGTGAAGTTCCCGCCGATGCTGGTCCACGTGAAGCCGTGCCCGGCCGAGAGGTACACGCTCTTGCCCGAGAGGGAGCCCGTGTTCGTGAAGCGGCCCTGCGGCGCGCCGCCCAGGTAGTGCACGACGGGGATCTCACGCCGCACCACG
>JBEOKA010000238.1:0-14462 GCA_040275325.1 Myxococcaceae bacterium
CCGTTCCCGCATCGACCGTTCCCGCATCGACCGTTCCCGCATCGACCGTTCCCGCATCGACCGTTCCCGCGTCGACCGTTCCCGCGTCGACCGTTCCCGCGTCGACCGTTCCCGCGTCGACCATTCCCGCATCGACCGTTCCCGCATCGACCGTTCCCGCGTCGAGCACGGGTTCGACCAATTCCACTCCCGAATCAGCCTGCTGCTCTGCGACGGGCTGAAGACAGGGACGACAGCCCAACGCGCACACGACGAGAATCGGAACCAGCAACTGCCCACGCATGGGCTGCACCAGATGACACCCGGGCGCTGACGACAAGTCGCCACCTCGAGAAGACACTGCCTGCTGCGCGCGTGCTCCACTCGCGCTGTCCCTCTTCCGGCAAGCCCTGAGAACCCGGCGGTCTGCGAAGCGGCCGGAGGTTTGCACACGCCACGACCATGGGAGCAGCACCCGCCCTCACGTTGTCGTCGGAGAAAGCACTCAAGGCGTACGCCGAGGCGCTGGCAGCCGAAGGTCGTCTTCACGCTGCAGCGAAGCTCATCGACGAGTACCTCGCGACGAACGACGCCGGCTGGGGGCTGTGGCACCTCTACGCGCAGCTCTCGAGGCGAATGGGGCGCACCGCGCTGGCCGTCACCGCGTATCGAGCGAGCGCCCGCCAGCTCGAAGCCGCTGGTCACCTGAAGCATGCGCGCGCTGCGTTGAAGAGCGCCTTGAAACTGGCTCCAAAAGACGTCTCGCTTCGGGAGGACGTCGCGCGCCTGACGCCAAAGCGTGTCGTGCTCGAGTGCGTGACCGACCCGTACTGCCCGATCTTCGACATTCTCGACGACGAAGCCCGATGACGTGTTGAAGAGCTGCCTCGACCCCTCGTCGGAGCAGCCATGACTCGCGCCATTCCCATCATCAGCCTTCTGCTCGCCGCGTCGGCCGTCGCGTTGACGCTGGTTCCGCGCGAGAGCCCTCCAGCGCCGGTCGTCTCGGCACCCGCACCACGGGATGACGACGAGCTCGATGCACTCAAGCGCAAGGTCGACCTCATCGAAGAAGACCAGCGCGCGATGTGGAACCGGCTGCTGTTGCTCGAGCGCAAAGCAGTCGCGGAGCTGCCTGCCGACGGCGGCGCGCCTTCTCCAGCGTTGGTCGCCGAGGTCGCACAGCTCAAGCAGGAGCTTCGCGCCGTGATGCAAGGCGAGGTGCTCAACGATCCATCTGGGCGCACGGCGATGAAAGAGGTGGTGCGGGAAGTGGAAGCCGACCTCGCGCGTGAGCGCATCGTGCAGCGACAAGAGCGCCAGCAGCAACGCGCCGCCGAGCAACAGGCAAAGTGGAAGCGCTTCGCCACCGACGCGAAGCTCACGTACCAGCAGGAGCAGACGCTGAACCAGCGGCTCGCGGCCGAAGACACGGCGCGAAAGGCGCTGTTCGAGCGAGGCACGCCACCCGAGCGTGAAGAGCTGCGAACGCTGCGCGACCAGCGCCGTGAGACCGACTCCATCATGCTGCCGCTCCTCGACGAGACGCAGAAGCAGCAGTACCAGGAGCTGCGCCAGGAGGATCAAGGCGGCCCGAACCGCCGTCGCCCGCAGCAGGACGAGCGTCCCCGCCCGGGCAACTGAGTCGGGTTTCCCCTGCTCCGTCGTCGCTGAGCCGATGGAGCTCGTGCTGCTCATCGGAATTCCCGCCACCGGCAAGTCGACGTTCGCGAGAGACCGCCTCTTCGCGACCCACGTGCGACTCAACCGCGACATGCTGAAGACCCCGCACCGCGAGCAGCTGCTCTTCGACGCGTGCCTCTCGACCCGCACCGCGCTCGTCATCGACAACACCAACGTCACCCGCGCCGAGAGAGCGCGCTTCATCGAACCCGCGCGAGAGGCAGGCTTCCGCGTTCGTGGCTCTTTCTTCGAGTCGAAGGTGCGTGACGCGCTGACGCGAAACGAAGCGCGGGGCCGGCCCGTGCCAGACATGGCTGTGCTCGGCCGCTCGGGAGAGCTCGAGCTGCCCTCGTACGCCGAGGGCTTCGATGAGCTGTGCTTCGTGCGCCTTTCAGCCACGGGTGGTTTCGACGTCACGGCCTGGGCGCAACTCGCGTGAAGCGCGGGCGGGTCGGCGTTACAACCCCGCCATGCCCGCGAACGCCTCGTCGCCCTCGTTCATCAGCCAGCTCTGCTTCGGAACCATCGAGGAGGACCTCATCCTCCCCTACCCGAAGATGAAGCCCACCGAGCAGGAGACCTTCAAGGCCATCCGCTCCTCGATCGAGCAGCTGCTCAAGCCCCACGAGAAGGACTTTCGAAAGTGGGACGAGAAGGGCGAGTTCCCCGTCGAGTTCATCGAAGAGCTGCGCCAGTTCGGTCTGTTCTCGCTCGTGATTCCCGAGGTGCATGGCGGCATGGCGCTCTCGGCGACCGCGTACTCGCGCACCCTGCAGGAGCTCGCGCGCTACGACGGCAGCGTGGCGGTGACGGTCGGCGCGCACTCCTCCATCGGAATGCGCGGCCTGCTGCTGTTCGGCACCGACGAGCAGAAGGCGAAGTTCATGCCGAAGTTGTCGACGGGCGAGATGATCGCGGCGTTCTGTCTGACGGAGCCAGGCGCCGGCAGCGACGCGGCCAGCATCAAGACGACCGCCGTGAAGGAAGGCGACGAGTGGGTGCTCAACGGCAACAAGCTGTGGATCACCAATGGCGGCATCGCGCAGTTCTTCACGGTGTTCGCGAAGACGGGCGGCCAGGCCGATCGCGGCAACATGACGGCCTTCATGGTCACGCGCGACATGCCGGGCGTCACCATCGGGCCGCACGAAGACAAGATGGGCATTCGCGCGTCGTCGACCACCACCGTGCACTTCGACAACGTGCGCGTGCCGGCGTCGATGGTGCTCGGTGAGGTGGGCAAGGGCTTCAAGGTCGCGATGAAGATCCTCAACTCGGGTCGCACGGGCCTGGGCGGCGGCACCGTCGGCGGCATGAAGAAACTCATCTCGCTCGCGACGAAGCAGGCGAAAGACCGCGTGCAGTTCGGCAAGCCCATCGCCGAGTTCGGCCTCGTGAAGCAGAAGATCGGTCAGATGGTCGTCGACTGCTACGTGACCGAGTCGGCGGTGAACATGGTGAACGCCATCATCGACTCCGGCAGCCAGGAGTACGCGGTCGAGGCGGCAATCACGAAGGTGTTCGGCACCGAGGCGCTCTGGCGCACGGCTGACGAGGCGCTGCAGATCGCCGCCGGCAACGGCTTCATGCGCGAGTTCCCGTACGAACGAATCCTTCGCGACGCGCGCATCAACCGCATCTACGAGGGCACCAACGACATCTTGCGGCTCTTCATCGCGCTGACGGCGATGAACGAGGTCGGCTCCGAGCTGAAGGAGCTCGCCGACTCGCTCAAGGGCATCTTCAACAACCCCATCAAGGGCTTCGGCGTGCTCTCGGAGTACGCGCACCGCCGCGCCTCCCTCGCCACCACCTCGGTCAAGCGAGAGAAGACGAAGTTCACCAAGCTGCAGCCGGCGCTCGAGAAGAACCAGCTCGTGTTCGAAGAGCTGACCCGCGAGCTCGCCGGCGCGGTCGATCGCGTGCTGCGCAAACACGGCAAGAACATCATCGGCAAGCAGTTCGCCAGCCGCCGCATGGCCGACATCATGATCGACCTCTTCATGCTCGCCTCGACGATGTCGCGCGTGTCGACGGCCCTGCAGGAGAAGGGCGCGGCCGCAGTGACGAAGGAGATCGAGATTCTCGAGGTCTTCACCGGTCAGGCCCGCGATCGCGTGCGCGCGAACATCGCGAAGATCGACGACAACGACGACGAGTTCATCAAGTCGCTCGCCGACGACGCGCTCGATCGCGAAGCCTTCAAGTGGGACAACGTCGACTGATCAGCGGCGCACGAGCTCGTACAGCGTCGTCGTCTCTTTCGATCGCGCCGCGTGCAGTGGGTCGGCCCGGTCTTTCGACTTGCCGTGCTTCGGCTTCGTCGTGTGCGTGCGCGCGACGGTCAAGCCTGCTGAGTCGATGAGCTGAGCGAGCGCTCCCGGCTGACGCAGCCCGAGCAGCTCGGCGAGATCGGAGATGATGAGCAGCCCGCGGCCCGTCTGCGTCAGGTGCTGCGGCAGCCCGCTCAAGAACCCGCGCAGACACGCCTCGTCGCCGTCGAACACCGCGACGTCGAAGCGGTTCTTCGGAGCCTCGGGAATCCACGGCGGGTTGCACACCACGAGATCGGCCCGCCCTTCCGGAAAGAGCGAGCGCTCGACGGCGCTGAAGCGACCGGACAGGCCGAGCGCCTTCGCGTTCGCCTGCGCACAGGCCACCGCGCGAGCCTCGAGATCGGTACCGATGGCCCGGCTCGCGCCCCGCTGGAGCAGCACGAACGACAAGATGCCGGTGCCTGTGCCGATGTCGAAGACGCTCAGGTGCTTCACGTCTCGAACGCGCGTGAGCAGCTCGACGTACTCGGAGCGCGTGGGGGTGTAGACGCCGAACGCCGGGTGCAAGAGCCCGTCGAGCCCCGGCACCTCGAGCCCTTTCTCACGCCACGCCTCAGCGCCGACCAGGCCGAGCACGGTCTTCAGCGCCGTCACCGTGAGCGGACCACGCGGCGCGCCCCACAAGAGCCGACAACCCGCGCTCACCTTCGGCGCACCCGCGAGCAGCAGGCGGTACTCGGCATCGAGGCCGACCACGATCTTCGAGAGCGTCGCGTGCTCGAGCTGACGCGCCCTGCGCTCCTGGCGGAACGCTTCGAGCGCCGTCTTCGCGGGCGCGGGCTTCGGCAGCCGCCGACCCATCGCCGACACGAGCTGCTTCGCGTTGAGGAAGGTGCCGCGGTACCAGAGCGTCTCACCCCGCCGCACCCGCTTGAGCGCGTCGTCGGCGGTCAACCGGTCGTCGACCTCGATCAGCGCGGTCGGGGCGGGGTCATCACTCTCTGACTGAAAGACGAAGGCGGCCGGCACGAAGGCGCTTGTCGCACGAAGGCGGGCTGCTGGCGAAGCGTGCTAGGTTTCAGCTCAGTGCTCGCGCTCGCCCTCACCTCGATGCTCCTCAGCCAGGCCGCTGAGACCCGCGCTCCCGTCGGAGTCGTGCTCACCAGCCGCCGCCCCAACACCGACGCCTTCGCCCCGAAGATCGCCACGCGCGTGGTCGAGATTCTCAAGCGAGAGGGTGTCGCCGACGTGCGCGATGACGCCCGCTCGACCAAGGAGCTCAAGGCGGCCGGGTTCTCTGACCCGAAGAGCTGCAACGGTGGGCAGACCTGCAGCGCGAAGCTGGCCGTGCTGCTGGGCGCGCGCGCCGTGCTCGTCGCCGTCGACGTCGGCAAGGTCGGCAAGTCGCTCGCGATTCACCTCGAGGCGTTCGCAGCCGATCTCTCCGAGCCGATCGCCGTCGCCGACATCACCGCACGCGACGACAAGTGGGCCGATCAATCGCTCGCGGACATCACGACGTTCGTGCGACAGGTGAAGGAGAAGCTGACGGTGCAGGCCAAAGTGGCCGTCACCCCACCGCCACCGCCTCCGCCAGAGACGAAGAAGCCCGACTCCCCAGTCGCGACGAAGCTCGAGCCCACCGAGAAGAACGAGCGCACCGATCTCGTCGACACCGCACAGCCTTCATCGTCGAAGGTGCCCGCCATCGCGGTCGCCTCTGCCGCCGGAGCTGCAGCCATCACCGCGGGAATCTTCGCTGGGCTCGCGGCCGGTGACCGCGCCACCTGGGACAAGAACGTGACGATGCAGCCCGATGGAACGCTCGGCTCGTCGACGCTCACGCAGGCGCAGGTGCAGCAGCTCAGCGGCACGATGAACACCAAGGCGACGGTCGCGCTCGGCGCTGGCATCGGCGCCCTCGTGCTCGGCGGCGTCGCGACCTGGCTGTTCGTGAAGTGATCAGGCCGCGCCGGTCACGGTGATCATCGGCGTGCGCTCGTCGAACGCCGGCTTCTCGAGCTGCTCCAACATCCACTGGGCGACGTCGGCACGAGAGATGGTCGCGCGACCTTTGAACCCCTTCGCGATGACGGCCTTCCCGGTGAGCGGGCCGTCGGTGAGGCCGGTCGGGCGCGCGATGCAGACGTCGAGGCCGCTCGCGAGCAGCTGACGCTCCATCTCGTCGAGCTGCGCATAGGCCGTCTTCAGCGCGGTCACTTTGATCATCATTCGAAAGAAGCCGGGCACCATCGCGTTGCTGTCGCCGACACCGCCGGCGCTGACGACGAGCACCCGCTTCGTGCCTTCGGCCTTCATCGCCTCGATGAGCGCTGTCGTGCTGCGGCTGAGGAACGTGGGATCTTCGGCCTTGTTCCACGGGCCCAGACCGCCGAGCCGCAGCCCCAGGCCCGACAACACCGCGTGCTGGCCGCGCACCACGCCGCGCAGGAACTCGACCGACGTCAGCTCGCCGCGATCGACCTTCACGCCGACCGGCGGTTCGACCTTCGACGACGAACGCGCGACCGCGGTGACCGTGTGGCCTCGTCTGGCCCCCAATTCGACAAGCTGCTTTCCACAACCGCCACTCGCGCCGAGCACCGTGATCTTCATTCACCTCTCGTAACCCTCGGGTTTCACTGTTTTCCAGCGCATTTTGGCAACTTCCCTACATGGTGTGCGAGAACCACACATCGACTTTGGCCGCGGTTGATCTGAGCTTCGGCCTCTCTTTCGGGGAGCACGACCATGGCCGTTTCCGACGTGAAGAACGCCTTCCGCAACGCCGCGCAGGATCGCCGCATCGACGGGAAGGAGGTCGACACGATTCTGAGCTCGGCCGGCAGCATCAGCGTCGACGAAGAGAAGGCGCTCAAGGCCGAGGCCGACAAGTTCGCGGGCCAGATGGAGCCCGACGCGCGCCGGAAGATGAGCGAGAAGCTCGGTGAGATCTCGCAGTACCGCTCGCACGCCGCCAACGTGAACCGCCGGGTCGAGATGGAGGCCGTGAAGCTCTCGGCCGAAGTCCAGAAGCTGCACACCGCGGGCGCGACCACCACGACGTTCGGTGGCAGCCAGATTCCCGAAGACGTGAAGAAGGTGGTTCGCGACGCGCTGGCCGGTGGCGCGCTGGCCTACGACGTTCGTGAGCTCAAGCCCGACCCCATCTACGACACCGAGCACGGCGAAGGGCACATCACGGTCGAGGGCAAGTACAACCCGTACTCGCAGAGCCAGAAGGCCGTCGACACGATGGCGTTCTCGTTCACCGAACTGACGCCGAAGAAGATCGCGGACGACATGAACACGCCGCAGACCTTCAACATCCTCAAGGGGTACCGCACCGAGGGGAACAACCAGATCGCCGAGTTCGAGCAGGTGACGATGAAGGGCAACGGCCGCATCACCGAGCTCTACGACGAGGCCTCGTGGCCCGACACGCACGCGCGCGCGCAGGGCGGCCAGAAGTACGCGTCGAACTTCGCCATTCTCGCCGACGGCTCGATTCACGCCGTGCCCGCCTCGCGCCGTACGTCGGCCGAGCCCTGGCGCATTCTCACCACCGCCTCGCTGGGCCGAGACAAGCAGATGCTCTTCAACGGCCACCTGCACATGGAGAACGGCGTCGTCACCTACGTCGGCATGTCGGGCCGCCTCTGCAAGCAGCAGGACAAGGGCGCCAGGTTCGTCGACCCGATCGCGCTCATCAAGGCGTGGGGCTTCAAGACCGCGCCGGGCCTCACCGTCACGAACGAGGGCTGAGCGACAACACGCAGTCCTTCACGCCGATGCGCAAGCCATGGGCGTTCGCGACCGTCGCGAGCGCTTGATGGGCTCCGGCGCCGAACGTCACCTCTTCGAAGCGCACCTCACAGCCGGCTGGCCAGCGAGCCAGTTTCGCGAGCGAGGCGAGATCGCTCTCGGTCAGCTGGTTGAAGCGAAGCACCAGCCGCTCGAGCTTCGGCCCGGCGTTCTCGATCAGCCGCGACACCCCGCTCAGCGCCAGCAGACAACCGCTCGCGTCGAGTGAACGAAGCCCCGCCAATCGCCCTGACTCGAGCAGCGAGCGCACGAGCTCAATGCCGATGGGGCTGCGAATGATCGAGAGATCGGTGAGCGACGAAGACCCGCTCATCAACGCGTCGAGCGCGGGCACACCGACGGGCCAGTCCTTCACCTCGAGGCGCGTCAGGGCGCGGAAGACACCGGCGCGGGCGAGGCCTTCAGCGACCGGCGCGGCCAACGGCGTCTCGACGAGTCGAAGGTGGGGCACCCGGCCAGCGCCGACCGGCAGCTCACCGACGCCATCGGTCGGCAGCCGCACCCGATCGAGCCAGAGCATCGACACGTTCGGACACGTGCACAGCAGCGCCGCCAGCGAGTCGACCGAGAGAGAGCCGTCAGAGAAGCGCAGCTCGGCGGTCTTCTTCCGGTGCTCGAGCGCCTCGGCGAACCCGGCGAAGCGCCACGCCACGTCGGTCACTGCGGGCATACCGAGGCGCGCGAGCGAGACCGGGAGTTCGACGTCGAAGCAGTCGAAGCGCTCGACTCCGTGTGGGCCCAGCACGTCCATGACCCGCACGGGATGAAGGGCGACCACGCTCAGCCCTGCGCGCGCACGAGGGCTGGCCGGCAACCCCACCTCGGTCAGCGTCGGCAACGCCTCGAGCAGCGACGTCGGAATCGGTGTGTCGCGCCCCGAGGCCACGCGAAACCGGTGGAGCACGCCCTCTTCGTGACTGAGGAACCCGAGCGCATCACTGGCCACGCCACGCAGATCGGACGGCCGCCACGGCCTGCCTTCGGGCACCTTCTCATCGAGCCAGACAGCGAGCCGCTTGAGCGCAGCCACCACCTCGAGTCGCGCCGCCGAACGATTGAGCGCCGACTTCGCCGAGGCCTCCTTCAGCAGCCGCGCGGCAGAGAGCACGGCCCCGCGAGGGTCTCCACGTTCGAGCAGCCAGTCGGCATAGACCTCGCGTCGCTCGACGGACTCGAGCACCCGCGTCGACAGCTCGCGATCGAGATCGGCTTCGGCCACCAACGCATCCTCACACAGGGCACCACCGCTGCGTATGGTGCGCCCATGCTGCTCTTCCAGAAACGGTTCCACGCAGGGCTCGTCAGCGGCGCCGTCACCCGAACGTTCCGGCTATGGGACAAGCCGCACGTGAAGCCGGGTGGGCGGTATCGCGTGCACCCCATCGGTGTGGTCGAGGTGAGTGCGCTCGTCCGCGTTCCCCTCGAGGCGCTCACCGATGCCGATGCGCGCGCGGGTGGCTTCGAGTCACGTGACGAACTGATCGCGTACATGACACCGGTGGCGAAGGTGCCGCTCACGCCGCAGACGCCCGTGTTCGACGTGACGCTTCGTCATGCAGGTGACGGAGACCGCGTCGAAGGTGCGCTCGACGCGAAGCTCTCGAAGGAGGACGTGGCGGCGCTCCACGCGAAGCTGAAGAAGCTCGACGGCAAGAAGCCGTGGACGACGACCGTGCTGAAGCTGATCAAACGCCGCCCGCGCATCGCAGCCTCGAAGCTCGCCGCGACCCTGAAGCGCGAGACGCTGCCGTTCAAGGAAGACGTGCGAAAGCTGAAGAAGCTCGGGCTGACGCAGTCGTTCGAGGTTGGCTACGAGGTCTCTCCGCGCGGGCTCGCGTACCTGAAGGCTTCCGCGCGCCTCAGGTGATGGAGCGCCCCGCCACGCGGCCGTCTTTGCGCAGCCACCCGCTCGTGTCGTCGTACGCCGAAGACCAGGCCTGCAGTGACGCGCCGTCGTAGCGCTCGACATCGACGGGAAGTTCATCGAGCAGCGTGATGCCCTCGAGTGAGGGCTCGAAGCGCAGCGCACGAAACCGAACGCCACGCTTCGCCCCGCGCCAGACGGCCCTGGCAAACGAGGGCGCATGCAGCGCGCTCGGCCGAAGCCCCGTGACGTCGGTGCGCTGGAGGGTGAACAGAACCGTCGCACGCGCGCCCTTCGCGACGAGCCGGGCCAGCGCCTCGACGTGCTTCCTCGCGCGCTCGCTGGACGAGTCAGGGAAGTAGCCGAGCCCATCGGGATACACGAGGTGGCAGTTCTTCACCTCGACCCAGTGCGGGCCGGTGCGCGTGTCGAGGCGGAAATCTGCGCGGTGACCGCGGCCGAAGCGTTGCTCGGGCACGACGGCCTGCACGTCGGAGAAGCCCGGGAGCAGCCGCTGCTCGAGCACCGTCTTCACGAGTGCGTTCGGCAGCGTCGTGTTCGCGCCGATGATGAGGCCGTCGAGATCGATGAGCTCCCAGGTGAATGGCAACGACCGATTCTCGTTGTGCGACTTCGACAGCCACACCCTCGCGCCGGGCACGACGAGCCCTTCCATGCGGCCGGGGTTCACGCAGTGCGCGCGCACCGTCTTCCCACCCACCAGCTTCACGTCGACGAGGAAGCGCTCGTAGCGGCGCACGAGGCTGCCTTCGAGCAGGGGCGTGGGCCAGCGATGGACGACGAGCGACACGCGGCTCCTGTACGCGGTGTCATCGCTTGCGTCGACGGCCGAGCCTGCGAGCATGCCGCCCGTGCGAATCGCCCTCGGGTTGCTGCTGTTGTCGTTGAGCGCAGAGGCCGCTGAGCCGCTGCGCTGGGGCGCCGACGGTCAGGGCGGAGCGCCGTACGTCTTTCAAGACCCGATGGATCCAACGCGCCTCATCGGCTTCGAGGTCGAGCTGGCCGAGCTGCTCGCGAAGAAGCTGGGCACCAGCGCGCAGCCCGTCGCCGGCCCGTGGGACAAGCTGCTCGACCTGCTCGCGCGCGGAGACTTCGACCTCGCGCTCAACGGCATCGAGGTGGCTGAAGAGAAGAAGCGTGTGGCGCTGCTGTCGAAGCCGTACTTCGCGGCGGCCGAGGTGCTGACGGTTCGACGAGGCGATGCTGGCGCACCGAGAGACTTGAACGCGCTGAAGGGCCGAAAGGTGGGCACCCTGCCCGGTTCGCTCGCTGAGCGCATCGCACAACGGCACGAGGCCGACGTGCGCACGTACGAGGGCGGGCAAGACGAGATCTACGACGACCTGAAGCTGGGGCGGACCGATGCCGTGCTCCTCGATGAGCCGGTCGCGAAGTACTACGGCGAGCTCGACGAGGCGTTCGAGACGGTGCGCGGAGACTTCGGTGTCGTCGAATACGCCATCGCGGTGCGGTTCGATGATCGCGCTCGGGTCGACGCGCTGAACACGGCGCTCGACGCGCTCGCGGCTGATGGGTCTCTGCGCGCGCTCTACGAACGCTGGGGGTTGTGGACGCCGACCACCGCGAAGCTGCTGGGAGACGCTGATGGGACGGCCCACACTCCGGCCCTCGAATACGAGCGGTGGAGAGCTGCGGTCGGTCACCTGCCTCCCTTCTGGGAGCGCGTGCGCACGCGATACCCCTCGTACCTGCCGCTGTTCTTCAAGGGAGCGCTACTCACCCTGCTCGCGTCGTTGTGTGCGATGGCGCTCGCGATTGGGCTCGGCGTGTTGCTCGCCGTGGGTCGACGCTTCGGACCGACGCTGCTCCGTGGCCTGTGTGTCGCGTACATCGAGTTCTTCCGAGGCACGCCGCTGCTGGTGCAGCTCACCGTCATCTATTTCGGGCTGCCCGAGCTGGGCCTCAAGCTCGAGCCGTTCTTCGCGGGCGTGCTCGCGCTGGGGCTCAACTACGCAGCGGCCGAGGCGGAGAATTACCGCGCGGGGCTCGAGAGTGTTCCGCGTGGGCAGCTCGAGGCGTCACAGGTGCTGGGGCTCTCGACGTTCCAGACGCTGCGCTTCGTCGTCGGTCCGCAGGCGGTGCGCATCTCGATTCCACCGATGACGAACGACTTCATCGCGCTGCTGAAGGACTCGTCGCTCGTCTCGGTGGTGACGCTGACCGAGCTGACGAAGACGTACACGACGCTCGCGAACTCGACGCGCGATCACCTCGGCCTCGGGCTGCTGGTCGCGCTCTGCTACCTGCTCGTGGGCCTCCCCTTCGCGAAGCTCGCGCGCACCGTCGAGGCCCGGTTCGCCAGACACCTGCGTCGGGAGGCCGCGTGACGCTCAAGGTGACGGGGCTCGTTCGGCATCACCACGGGAACGCGGAGCCGACGTTGCGAGGGTTGTCGTTCGATCTGCCTGCAGGAACGCTCACGGCGTTGCTCGGCCGCTCGGGCGCGGGGAAGTCGACGGTCTTGCGCTGCGTGATGGGCCTCGAGCCGTTCGAGTCGGGCACCATCGAGATCGACGGCGTCATCGTGCAGGGAACGAAAGACGTGAGCGTCGAGGTGCGGGCCGGTCAGCTGAAGTCGGCGCGCGCTGCGCTGGGGCTCGTCTTTCAATCGTTCGAGCTGTTCCCCCACCTGACCGCGCTCGACAACTGCGTGTTGGCGCCGATGCAGGTGAAGCAGAAGTCGTGGGTGGAGGCCGAGAAGCGCGCGAGAGAACTGCTCGTTCAGCTCGGGCTCGAACACCGCATCGACGCGTTCCCCGAGCAGCTCTCGGGTGGGCAGAAGCAGCGCGTGGCCATCGCCCGTGCCCTCGCCATGGAGCCCCGCGTGTTGCTCTACGACGAGCCCACCAGCGCGCTGGACCCTTCGATGAAGAACGAGGTGCTGCAGACGCTGAAGCGCGTCGACGCGACGGGCGTGACGCAGGTGGTGGTGACGCATGACCTCGCGCTGGCCCGCGGCGTCGAGCACGTCTGCGTGCTCGATCACGGCGTCGTCATCGAAGCGGGAGCTCCAGCTGACGTGCTGCAAACGCCGAAGCACGACTCCACGAGGGCGCTGCTCAAAGACTGGGTCTGATCAGGGCGTCGCGCGAAACACGTCCATGCCGCGCACCACCGTCATCTGCACCTTCGCGTCGAGCAGTGCTTTCGGGTCGCCATCGACCGGGTCCACCGGCAGCACCACGAAGTCGGCGTCGAAACCCACCGTGAGCCGGCCGCGAGAGGTCTCTGCGAACGAGGCAAAGGCGGCGCCGGTGGTGAACGCCGCGAGCGCTTCGGCTCCCGTCAGTCGCTGCGACTTCGTCCACCCTTCGGAGGGTTGGCCCTGATGATCTTGCCGCGTGCGCGCCGAATAGAGCCCCCACAGCGGGTTCGGGTGCTCGACGGGGAAGTCACTGCCGAACGCGAGCGGCACCTTCGCGTCGAGCATCGCGCGCCAGGCGTAGGCGAACGAGAGGCGCTCCTTGCCGAGGCGCGCTTCGGCCCAGGGCATGTCGCTGGTCGCGTGCGTGGGCTGCATGCTGGCGATGAGCCCTGACTGCGCGAGCCGCGCGACGTCGTCACCACGCAGCACCTGCACGTGCTCGACGCGATGCCGATGTTGCTTGTCCAACTTCGACAGCACATCGATGACGAGCGTGTTCGCGCGATCACCGATGGCGTGCACCGCGACCTGAAAGCCTCGGGTGTCGAAGGCCTTCGCGCGCTCCTCGAGTTCTTCGGGCGTCAACAGCAGCAAGCCACTGCTGGTCGGCTCGTCGCTGTACGGCGCGTGCAGCGCGGCGCCACGAGAACCCAGGGCACCATCAGCGAGCAGCTTCACCGCGCGCAGCTCGAGCAGCCCACCCGTCGTCACCCCGCGCTCGACGAAGCCTTCCCAGCCGGCGCTCTGCCCATCGGCCATCGCGTAGACGCGAATCGGCAAGAGCCCGCCCAGGTCCCAACGCTGGAGCAACTGAAACGTCGCGAGGTCCATGCCCGCGTCGTGCACCGAGGTCAGCCCCAGCTTCGCGCAGAGTTCGAGCGCGACCTTGAGGCGTCGCTCCCGCTCGAGCTGCGTGGGCTCGGGGATCTTCGCCGAGACGAGATCGATCGCGTTGTCGATGAGCACACCGGTGGGCTCGCCCTTCTCGTCGCGGAGAATCTTCCCGCCCTGCGGGTCCTTCGTGTCCTTCGTGATGCCCGCGCGCTTCAGCGCTTCGCCGTTCACCCACGCAGCGTGGCCGTCGACGCGAGAGAAGAAGATGGGCGTCGTGGGCTTCGTGGCATCGAGCAGCGCGCGCGTGGGGAACGTCTTCTGCGTCCAGTCGTTCTGATCCCACCCGCGGCCGAGCAGCCAGTCGCCCTGGAAGGCTGCCGGCGTGGCCTTCTCGATTCGGGCCGTGACGTCAGCCGCCGAGGTCATGCCGTCGAGCGACACGATGGAGGCTGCGCGCCCAAGCGACGCGAGGTGACCGTGTGCATCGGCGAGGCCCGGCACGATGGTCGACTCGGGAAACCGATCGATCACCGCGTCTGATGAAGCGAACGCGACCGCGCCTGCTTCGTCGCCGACGAACGCGATTCGATCGCCACGCACCACGAACGCGGTCGCGAACGGCAGCTTCGGGTCATTCGTGTGAATGCGCTTCGCGACGACGACGATGTCGGGCCGCTGGCCCTCGGGCGTTCGTTTCACACAGGCGGCCAGTGCGAAAGCCAACAGCGCAACAAACACCTGGGACCTACTAATTCCCCTCAAATCGCTGTCCGATACACAAATCGATGTAGTCGACTGTTGACTTCGAAGGTTC
>JBEOKA010000239.1:0-2825 GCA_040275325.1 Myxococcaceae bacterium
ACGTGGTCGGTCTTCGAGAAGATGCTGGTGAGGTTCACGTCACGGGGGAACGCGCCCATCTTCAGGCGGCGAATGAAGGGCGACATCGGCGTGAGCTGCCAGATGCTGCGCGAGATGAGGCCGTGGGTGACGACGCCGAAGTACGCGGTGGGCGAGCCGTTGTGCGGGCTGCCGAGGGTGATGAGGTTCTTCACCCGTTTGTCGCCGCCGAGGCGCTTCACGTAATACGTGCCGATGATGCCGCCCTTCGAGTGCCCGATGATCGAGAGCGGCCCCATGTTCGGGTAGCGCTGGTACAGCCGCTCGATCTTCCCGCGCACCTTCTCGGCGGTGTCGTCGATGGCGTTGGTGTTGAAGGCGTCTTTCCAGCCGCCGAGGTTGATGCTCCAGACGCAGAACTGATCGCGGCGCAGGCGGTGCTCGAGCACCTCGAACACGCGGCGCGTCGACATGAACCCGTAGAGGAGCAGCACGGGGCGCGGGCAGTTCGTGAAGTCGGTGCGCCGCTTGACGGTGTTGTTCGCGTCGAGATCGAAGTACCCCTTGAGGTACTCCGCTTGCCGCTTCAGCTGTCGAAACCGCAGTCGCAGATCCAGCATCTGCCCACCCACTTCCAGACCGGCCGGTCACCACAAGTGTAGCGACGGCTCTGCATTGGCGCGAGTCACGCTTCAGGCGCAGCCAGGCCTACATCGCGTCGAATCCAGTGGCGGAAGATCAGGCGTGGCCGGGGTCGACGCGCTTTGCCGTGCCCACGAGCACTTCGGCGAGCGCTTCGACGATGGGCAGACCGGGGTTGCGCTGGAGCCAGTAGAACTCGCCGCCCGCGTTGATCTCGAGGAACACCGTGCGGCCCTCTGGCGTGACGACGAAGTCGGCGGCGGCATAGTTGAGCCCGAACCACTTCGTGAGCTTCAAGAGCCCACGCTCCACGGGCTTTGGCAGCTGGTACTTCGACCACGCGTCGAGCAGCGTCATGCCCTCTTTTCGCCAGTCGAGCTTCGCGCCCTCGAGCGCCTGCGAGTCGACGGCGGCGGTGAAGACGCGGTTGCCCACGACGGTGGCGCGCAGCTCGACGCGCTTCTCGAGCTTCTCCTGGAACGTCATGGGCGACAGCGCGAGCCCTTCGAGGTTCTGCAGGTCGTCGTCGCTGATGGTGTTGGTGAAGACGACGTTCTCGACGCCTTCGCGCCAGATGGCGAAGGAGTGCTGCATCTTGGTGATGATGGGCCCCTTCACGCGCTGGGCGAAGCGGCGCACGTCATCGGGGAAGTTGCTGAAGAGCGTCTGGGGAATGTCGAGGCCGAACTCGCGCGCCTTTCGCAGCTGCAGCTCTTTGTGATCGCACCGGCGTACCGCGCGCAGTGTGTCGAGCTGGAAGCACCGGCAGGCGGCGATGGTGCCGTAGAGCTGGCGGCGGCTCTCGTCGAGGCTGGCCGCGCGCATGTCTCCGAGGCTGTCGGGCAGCCGGCCTCCGGCGAGGAAGCGCCGGTACCAGATGGCGTGCAGCTTCTCGAGATCGACGGCTCCATCGGCCGTGTGCAGCACCCGCTTCGTGCGCGTGCGGGTGAGCTCGGTCGAGAGGCCGACGGAGGTCGGGTAGTGATCGGTGTCGAACCGAATGCCCTTCGCGCGGTGCTTCTTCAGCGCGTGGCGAACCAGCTCGACGCTCTCGTTGTCGTCACTGCGCGTCACCAGCAACACGTTCACGGTCGTCGTGCTCCTTCAGTCAGGGCGCGCGCGAAGGCGCCAGAGATGTCGTAGCCCAGGTCGCGCTCGAGCCAGCCCCATTCTCCGGCGGGGTTCACCTCGAGGAAGACGTGACGGCCGTCGGGCGTGACGATGAAGTCGAGCGCGCCGCTCACCAGGCCGAGGCGCTTCATGAGGCGGAAGATGCGCTGGCGCTGCGCGGCCGGGAGCGTCGCGTTCTTCCACGTGACGCCCTCGTCGGGAGAGAGCTGGCGCCAGTCGACCCGCCCACGCTCGGTCTTCGAGGCGTCGATGCTCGCGGTGAACGTCTCGTTGCCCACGACGATGACGCGCAGCTCGACGGCCTTCTCGACCAGGGGCTGGAAGATCTGCGGCGCGTACTTGATGCGGTGCAGCTGCGCGTACGCTTCGTCGTCGAGCTCAGACGTGTAGAAGAAACGATCGGCCTGCATCGCGTACGAGATCGGGACGAGCAGCTTGGTGATGAGCCGCGGTTCGCGCGCGCGCAGCCGTTCGACCCAGCCGGGGCTGTTGGTGATGGTGGTGTCGGGCAGGTCGAAGCCCAGTTCGTGCGCGACGCGAAGCTGCAGCACCTTCGACTCGGCCCGCATCGAGGGCTCGAGCGCGTTCACCCAGGGACAGTCGGTGAGGTGCACCAGCGTGTCTTGCAGCGCGGTGCGTGAGGTCTCGGCGCAGGCGTCACGATCGTCGGGCGACATCGAGTCGGGCAGCCGTGGAGTCCACAAGCGGCGCAGCCACACGGCGTTCACGTCAGCGAGCCGAACGGAGCGTTCTGGAAGCTCGAGCACGCCCTCGACGCCGTGCTTCGTGCGCTCGACCGCGAGCGAGACCGAGAGCGGAAAACGATCGGTGTCGAGCCGAACCGCGTCCCAGCCTTCGCGAACGAGGGCCTGCTGCACCCGATCGATGGTGAAGAAATCGCCCGAGTGCGTGAGCAGCAACGCAAGAGGGCGCCGGACAGGAGCCCGACGCCCTCGCGTGCCACCGACGGATCGGGTCCGCCGGAGCTTCGTCACGTCACTCGTCGTTGTCCGACGGAGCCTTCATGGTGGTGACGCGCCCGCCACCGCCGTCTTCGTTGTCCGACGGGGCCT
>JBEOKA010000240.1:0-36258 GCA_040275325.1 Myxococcaceae bacterium
GGGCGGCTCAACGGCGGGCGGCTCAACGGCGGGCGGATCAACGGCGGGCGGTTCGGCTTCAGGAGCCTGTGCGGGAACGCTCTCTGCCTGCGGAGCGGACTGTCGCGACCTCGCGGCAGATCCCGAGAACTGTGGACGCTGCGGTGGGCGCTGCGGCGCGGGCCTGGTGTGCAACGCTGGGACCTGTCAGCTCCTTCCGATGGACTGCGCGGCTGCTGGCGGCTGCGCGCCCGGCTACTTCTGCGATCCCCTCTCACGTCATTGCATGACCGGGTGTCGGCTCTCGTCAGACTGCCCACTCGGAGCAACCTGCACGAGCGGCCAATGCGCGTGTCCGACAGGCCAACATCCATGCGGCCAGGCCTGCGTTCCAGACAACACCACCGCCTCATGCGGAAGCTCGTGCCAGCGCTGCCCCACCGTTCAGAACGGAGCGCCGATCTGCGCCTTCAGGGCGGCCACTGCGCTCACCTGCGCCATCACCTGTGCGCCAGGCTTCTTCCAGCGACTTGGTGCCTGTGTCGCGTGGACCACCTGCCAGCCCGGAACGATCGTCACTGCCTCTGGCACTGCGACCTCCGACCAGCAATGCACCGCGTGCGAACCTGGAACCGTGAGCTCCACGACGAACGCGCTCACCTGCAGCGACTGCCCCGCAGGCACCACCAGCGCACCGGGCTCGTCCACCTGCACCACGTGCGCACCTGGCACCTTCGCATCCACTCCCGCCGCCGCGAGCTGCACCACGTGGGACACCTGCCAGCCGGGCACCTTCGTTCAAGCGACCGGCAGCACCACGACCAACCGCACCTGCTCGAGCTGCGCAGGCGGCACCTTCGCGGCCGGAACCAACACGACCGCGTGCCAACCCTGGCGCACCTGCGCGATGCCCAGCTTCGCCGTCGTGCAGGGCAACGCGCGCGACGACCGCCGGTGTACGAGCTGGACGCGGCAGTTCGCCACCATCGCCAACGCGATGGCCATCGACGCTTCGGGCAATGTCTTCGTCGCGGGCGAGTTCACGGCCACGTCTCGCGAGGCTGAGCTGCGCAAGTACGGGCCGACTGGCAGCCTGTCGTGGTCTCGCCAGATCGGAACCGCCAGCGAAGAAGCAGCCAACGCTGTCGCCGTCGATCTCGCAGGGAACGTCTTCGTCGCCGGCCTCACCGGCTCTTCACTGGCGGGCCAGCCACGCGTCGCGCAGCAAGACGTGTTCGTTCAGAAGTACGACGCCGCCGGCACGCTGTTGTGGACGCGCCAGTTCGGCACCATCGGAGATGATCGCCCGCACGACCTCGCCATCGACCCCTTCGGTGACGTCATCGTCGCGGGCATCGTCAACGGAACGGCGCTCGACGGCGGCGCGCTCCCGGGGCAGACCAACCTCGGCGGCCTCTGGGACGCGTTCGTTCGCAAGTACAGCGCGAGCGGCACCGTGATGTGGACTCGGCAGTTCGGCACCACCGAGAACGAGCTCGTGACGAGCGTGGCGATCGACACTGCAGGCAACGTCGTGCTGGCCGGCCGAACCTCGGGAGCGCTTCCCGGACAGGTGCGAAACGAAGACTCGTCGACCCCCTACTTCTACGGCGACCCCTTCGTTCGAAAGTACGACGCGTCGGGGAACGAGCTGTGGACGCGGCAGTTCGGAACGACCCGCGACGACTCGGCCACCGACGTCGCCGTCGACGGCGCGAACAACGTCATCGTCGTCGGAGAGACCGCTGGAACGCTCGCAGGCACGCCCACGACCGACGTGCGCTCTGCCTTCGTGAAGAAGTTCGACTCGTCGGGAACCCCTTCCTGGAGCTGGCAGTTTGGTGGCGGAGCCATGACGACCACGCGTGCGACTGCGGTCACCATCGACAGAACGGGAGCGATCGTGCTCGGCGGCTCGACGACTGGAGCGCTCGCGGGCCAGACACGCACAGGAGGAGCGACAGATACCGACGCCTTCATTCAACGACGAGACGCGAGCGGCGCAGTGATCTGGTCTGGGCAGTTCGGTACCACGAGCGCAGACGAGACCAGGGCTGTCGCGGTCGACGGCACCAATCGCATCTTTGCGATCGGCGTCACCGCAGGTGCGCTGCCGGGTCAGACCAGCACCGGAGGCCAGAACGGCTTCGTGCTGCAGCTTGCGCCGTGACAAGGCGGCGCTCGCCACAGCATGGCGAGGCCCTGCCACCGGGTGTACGCCGCAGTCATGAGACCGACGCCGCGCCCGGGCATTCTGCAGATCGCCAACTACGCCGCGGGAGACATGACGCTCCCGAACTTCTCGCAGCCGGCGGTGCTGGCGGCGAACGAGTCTCCGCTCGGGCCGAGTGCTGCGGCGATCGAGGCGGCGCGAGGTGCCGTGGCGAACGTTCATCTCTATCCCGATGCCGACACCGTCGCACTCAACGAGGCGATCGCGAAGAAGCACGGGCTCGACCCCGCGTGGATCATGTGCGGCACCGGCTCGGAGTCGCTCATCGAAGTGCTCTGCCGCACGTACGCAGGGCCGGGTGATGAGGTGCTGATGCCGAAGTTCAGCTTTCCGATGTTCGGCATCTTCGCGAACGCGGCCGGAGCGACGGTGGTGACGTCAGCGGCGCCAAACTTCACGGCCGACGTCGACGCGCTGCTGGCGGCGGTGACCGAGCGCACGAAGCTGGTGTTCCTCGCGAACCCGAACAACCCGACCGGCACCTGGGTCAATCGGCAGGCCGTGGCGAAGCTGGTGGCGGGGTTGCCCGAGCGGGTGATGCTGGTGCTCGACTCTGCCTACGCGGAGTACCTGGAGGATCCCGCCTACGACGCGGGCCTGGAGTACGTGACGAAGCACCCGGGCCGAGTCGTCGTGCTGCGCACGTTCTCGAAGTTGTACGCGCTGGCTGGGTTGCGCGTGGGGTGGATGCATGCGGACCCAGACACGATCACGCTGCTGCGTCGGGCGCGGTTCATCTTTCCGGTGACGGCCCCGTCGCAGGCTGCGGCGATCGCGGCGCTCGGTGACACGGCGCACGTTCGGCGCTCGGTCGAACACAACCAGCAGTGGCGGCCGTGGCTCGCGAAGGAGCTGTCGGCGCGTGGCATCGAGGTGCTGCCATCGGGAGCGAACTTCGTGCTCGCGCGCTTCCCTGGCGATGGGTGGAAGGCCGCGGACGCGAAGTTGAAGGCGAAGGGCGTGATCGTTCGCCCGATTCCTACGCTCGAGGGGCTGCGCATCTCGGTCGGGCTCGAGGCGCAGAACCACACGGTCGTCGAGGCGCTGAGCTGACGCCGTTCGTGACGCATCTGACCTTCGCATCTGATGCCTGCGCTTCGCTGATGCTGAGCCGTCAGCCGCCGATCCACGCACCGAGCGCCATCACGGCCTCATCAGCGCGACGGAAGACAGGCAGTCCACCGTTCTCGAGCGCCTTCACCAGCGGGTCATAGATTCGGCCTGCATCGACGACGGCGACGATGGGCTTCTTCGTCTCGGCGAACAGCGCAGGCAGCGTTCGCGCGAGGCTCTCGGCTGCGGCGATCGACTCTTTCGGATCTGCATCGGGCCCGAGTGACGCCAGCGAAGGCGACATGGGCACGACCCCGATCACGAGCGCATCGACCTTCGCCTCATCGAGCACCGCGCGTGCAATCTCGAGGTGCGCCGAATCAGGAGCCGACGGCGTGACATCGAGCGGGTTCTTCACGTCAACCAGCTCGTCCACCTTGCAGCGGGTGAGCGCGGCTTTCACGCGTTCCTTCGTTCCAGCACTCAGCGACGCGAGCTCGAGCGCGTACGTCTCGCCGCGCAGCTGATCGGCCATGCCGACGACCTCGAAGCCCGCGTTGCTCATCAGCATCACGCGGTTCCCGCGAGCACGGCCCGCGAGCGCACACGCGACACGGACCACACCTTCGAAGGCAGAGAACGACTCGGTGACGATGACGCCCGCCGCGCGCGCGAGGTGCCAGAGCGCGCGATAGTCACCAGCGATCGCCGCTGTGTGTCCCGCTGCTGTGCCCTGCCCTTCGGGAGAACGCCCGCCCTTGTAGAGCACCACGGTCTTGCCGAGCGCCTTCGCCCGCTTCGCCGCCTCGATGAACCGCGAGCCGTCTCCCGCCTTGAAGCCCTCGACGTACGCGGCGATTACCTGCACCTCGGGATCGTTCGCGACGTACGAGACGAAGTCCGACACGCCGAGATCGGCCTGATTCCCCGCGCTGACGAGATACCGGGGTACGAGCTGTTCGAGGTGACTGCCGCGGGTGATCGTGAACGCTCCGCTCTGGCTGATGAACGCGAGGTTGCGCACGCGCCCGTCACGCGGCGGCATCTTGTGAGCAGGAATGAAGGTCGTGTCGTAGTGACCGGGCACCGAGACCACGCCCATCGAGTTCGGGCCGCACACGACGGGTCCGCCCCACGGAGTCGTTCGCGCGCGGGTGAGTTCCGCCTCGAGGGCTCGCTGCTTGTCCGCTCCGCCCTCCTTCTCGGCCATGCCGCCGGGAATCACGATCATCGCCTCGGCCTTCTTGTGCTGAACGAGGCCCTGCATGAGCTCGGGAACTGCCGCCGCCGAAACCGCGAGCACCGCGAGATCGACGCGCGAAGGAAGCTCGGCCGGGCCCGCGACGCACTTCACGCCATCAATCTCGGAGTCACCCGGTTTGAGCACCGTGAGCTGGTCTGCGCCGAAGCCATCACGCAGCAGGTTGCGCAGAATGATGCGCCCCATGTTCACGCCCTTCGACGAGACGCCGGCGACACACACCGACTTCGGCTCGAAGAAGTGCCTCAGCTTCGCGGCCGGCGGGCGTGGACCTTCTGCCACTGCCTTCGTCACCCGCGCGAGCCCATCGACTGGAACGAGACGTCCACTCGAATCGACCAGAAACGGATTGAACTCGAGCTCTTCGATCGCGGGAGCACCATCGACTCCGACGGGAGAGAGCTCGCGCGCCACCGCCGACAAGAAGCCGATCAGCTTCAGCCAGCTCGCGTCATCAACGAGCTTCGTGCTGCCGCGCAGCTGCCCCGCGAGATCGCGATACACAATCGTCTGCCGCAGCTCGCGCATCGCCCCGTCATCGTCTCCCGAAGCGAACAGGGCTGCAGCTTCACGACGCGGCAACCGTGAGCCGAAGAGCTCGGTCTTCACGCCGCCCAGCCCGATCATTCCGACGAACCCGAGATCACGACTATGGCGCAGGCCGACGATCACCTCGGCGCCGGTGCGGCCCTTGTCGAACTCCACGCGCCGCATGACGAGCGTTCCTTCAATCGAGGGCGTTCGACCGTGCGCGGCTGTCCATTGCTCCGACACCTCATTCGAGAACGCCGCCAGGAACGCCGGAGTCACCTCACTCGCGTCGACGAACTTCACGCCGCCAACATCACTCTTGTGAAGAATGTCGCGCGAGACGACCTTCACCACGACCCGGCCGCTCAGCTTCGACGACTCGCCAGCCTGCAGCACCTCGTGTTCGGGAACGGGGAGCCCCGCCGCGGCCAGCACCCGATACAGCTCCGGCTCCGTCAGCACCGACGCGCCCTTCGCCAACGTGTCCCGACACAGCGCCTTCAGCAGCGTGATCGCCGGCATCGCTCAGCCCAGCTTCGAGGGAATGGCGGGATCCAGCCCGAGCACGTCTCTTGAGGCGAACACGTTGGCGGCGACCGTGGCGCCATCTTCGGCCAACAGCCGCTTCGACCACGCGACCACCACCTCGGACGCCACCGGAGTCGCGTCGAAGTCGAGCCTCGCCACCACGCGCGCAGCCACTGCGGGCCTCACGCCTCGCCGAATGAGCGCGGTGCCGAACTCGCTCGCTGCGCAGCCCATGCGAAACGCCTTCAAGTTCGAAGTGACGACCCGCTCACCCTTCGGCTCGAAGAGCGTCTTGATGTTCTTCTCGAGCGACTCCAGCGAGAACGGCAGGTGCGACGCTGCGGCCCCGAGCACGACCATGTTCTGCGCCTTGCTCGCGCCCGCCTTCGCCGCCAGCCGCGTCGCGTCGACCGCCACCACGTGCGGAAGACTGAAGAGCACCTCGTACAGCTTCGCCATGTCTGGGTACTCGGCGATGTTCTTCAGCGGCGTGACGTCGGTGAACACCCAGCCGTCTTTCGAGAGCAGTGACAGGTAGCGCAGGCTCTCCATCGGCTCGACCGACAGCACCGCCTTCGCGCTTCCACTCGAGATGAGATCGCTCGACACCGGCTCATCGGCGATGCGCACCTGCGCCGAGACCGCGCCGCCCCGCTGCGACATGCCGTGAATCTCGGGTTGCTTGAAGAACAGCCCCGCGTCGACCGCCGCGTGATCGATCACGTACGCCGTCGAGAGCACGCCCTGCCCACCCACGCCGCAAAGAACGATGTCGTAGTTCATGCGCAGCTCCCGTTGCAGTTGCCGCAGTCGTGCTGGTGCTCGTGCTCCTCGTGGTGGTGCGCAGCCGCGCGATCCTTCTGGTGCTGTTTGATCTCCTTCACGTACCGAACGCACGCGCGCCTCGCGATGATCACCGAGAGCCCCTTGTGCGCGAGCTCTTCACGAACGACGGCCAGGTTCTCGGCCTTCTTGTTCGGCAGCGGCGTGATGATGCGCACGTGGGCAGCCTTCACGCCGAGGCCGGTGACGAGCTCCATCAGGTGTTCGTCGCTCATCGTCGTCGGCTGGCCGCCCGTCATCGCGACGATGCTGTTGTCGAGGATGAAGACCTTGATGTTGGTGTCTTCGATCGCCGCGTCCATCAGCGCGGTCATGCCCGAGTGCGTGAACGTGCCGTCACCAATCACGCAGAGCGACGGAGATACGCCGGCATGTGCCGCCCCGATGGCCATGCCGATCGACGAGCCCATGCACAGGCACGAGTGAATCGCCTGGTACGGCTTGTAGTAGCCGAGCGAGTAGCAGCCGATGTCGCCCATCACGCGCGTCGACTCGCCGTGCTCGCGCATCACCTCGTTGATGATGTCGTACGAATCTCCGTGCGGGCAGGCGTCGCAGAGCCGCGGAGGTCGCGCCCGCAACACCTCATCGAGCCCCGCCACCGTGAGCGCCTCACGTGACTCGAGCCCGAACACCTTGCGAACGACATCGGGAGACAGCTCGCCCATGCGCGGCACCGCGCCGTTCAACTTCCCCTTCACCGGCTTCTCGCGGAACAACCCGAGCCCACCGACGATGCGCTCGATGAACGGGTAGCCCTCTTCGAGCACGGTGAGCTCGCTCGAGCGATCCATCAACTCGCGGATCTTCCCGATCGGCATCGGGTACACGCTCACGCGCAGCACGTTGAAGTCGTCGAGCTTCGGGCCGAGCGCTTCCTTCAAGTACGTGTAGCCAATGCCCGAGACGATGATGCCGGGTTTGCCGTCTCCGCGAATGGTGAGCGTGTTGAGGCGGTGCTCCATCGAGAACTTCTGCAGGGCGGGCTGTTTGTCGATGAGGCCCGCATAGGCGCGCCGAGCGTTCGAGGGGATCAGCGTGTAGAGCCCGGCGTCTTCGACGTACTTCAGCTCGTTCTGATGACGACGACCGGCGAGCTCGACCATCGCGCGGCTGTGCGCGAGGCGGGTCACGAGGCGCAGCACGACGGGAATGCGCAGCCGCTCGGAGACCTCGAACGCCTCCTTCGTCAGCTCGTACGCTTCCTGCTGATCGCCGGGCTCGAAGCACGGCACCTGCGCGAAGTCGGCGAAGAAGCGCGAGTCCTGCTCGTTCTGAGAGCTGTGCATCGAGGGATCGTCGGCGACCGCGAGCACGAGCCCGCCCCAGGCACCGGCGACCGCGACGTTCATGAACGGGTCGGCCGCGACGTTGAGCCCGACGTGCTTCATCGACACCATCGCGCGTTTGCCGCAGTACGAGACGCCGACCGCCTCTTCGAGCGCGACCTTCTCGTTCGTCGACCAGAAGCCGCGAATGGGCAGGTGGTGCGCTTTGATCTGCGAGTGAATGCTCTCGAAGATCTCGGTCGAGGGCGTGCCCGGGTAGGCGTACGCGGCGCTCAGGCCAGCATCGATCGCGCCTCGGGCGACCGCTTCGTCACCCAGCAGAATCTCCTGACTCATGTGTTCACCTCAGTCGCAAACGGGCGTGATGAGGCCGGTGTCTGCACGTGGCGTGCGAGCTTTCCGAACGGGGAGCCGTGAAAAGTGCCGCACGACCTGCGACCTCCATCAAGGGTGCGCAGTATTTTCGTCAGTCGGTGACGTTCACGAGCACGCCCGGTGTTCGAGGGGCATGAACCGATTCCTGCTCGCCGTTTCAGTGTCGTGCCTTGCCTGCGGTGGCGCTCCCAACCCGGCGTTCGACTCGTCGACCCGAACGGCCCGCGCGCGCCGACGGCAACGCGGTGATCTTCACCGAGCTCGCGTTCGTCACGAACGACACCTGAAACGACGAAGCCCGGGCCACGAACGAATCGTGACTCGGGCTTCTTTCGCTTCAGCTGAAGCTCGTCTCAGCCCAGCGTCTTCGTGTACGTGTCCGCGTCCATCAGGGCGTCCCACTCGGCCGAGTTCGACGACTCGATCTCGATGAGCCAGCCGCCCGCGTACGGCGCCTCGTTCACCAGCGACGGGTTCGACACCACCGCGTCGTTCACCTTCACGACCTTGCCCGTCAGCGGCGAGTACAGCTCGCTCACGGCCTTGGTCGACTCGATGACGCCGAACTGCGCGCCAGCCGTGACGGCGGTGCCCACCTTCGGCAGCTCGACGTAGACGACCGCGCCGAGCGCGTCTTGCGCGTGGAAGGTGACGCCGACCTGAATGGCCGAGCCGCTCTTCTTCGCCCACTCGTGGTCCTTCGTGTACTTCAGATCTTTCGGGTATTCGCCGTTGGCCATGTTGAAGCTCCTTGAGTCAGAGACGTGGTGATTGGGTTCAGCCGCGAGTGTGGAAAGGCGTCTTGACGACCTTCGCCGCGGCCGCGCGCCCTCGAATGTCGACGTGAAAGGTGCTGCCCTCGGCCGCGAGCTCGGTGGGCACGTAGCCGATGCCGATGGCCTTCTTCACCGTCGGGCCCATCGTGCCGCTCGTCACCTCGCCGACCTTCTGGCCGTCTTTCAGGATCGCGTAGTGCGAGCGGGGAACGCCGGCGTCGAGCAGCTCGAAGCCGACGAGCTTGCGCTTGATGCCCTCGGCCTTCTGCTTCACCAGCACGTCCTTCCCGATGAACTCGGCCTTGTCCAACTTGACGATCCACCCCAGGCCGGCCTCGAGCGGCGTGTGCACGTCGTCGATGTCGTTGCCGTAGAGCGCGTACTTCATCTCGGTGCGCAGCGAGTCGCGGCAGCCGAGGCCCGCGGGAACGACGCCGTCGCCTTTGCCTTCTTCGAGCAGCGCGAACCACAGCTTCTCGGCGTGGTTCGGCGGGCAGTACAGCTCGAAGCCGTCTTCGCCCGTGTAGCCGGTGCGCGAGATGATGCACTCAACGCCAGCGACCTCACCCGTGGTGAAGCGATACGTGCCGACGCCCTCGAGCGGCTTCTTGCAGAGGCGCTGCACGATGCCGAAGGCCTTCGGGCCCTGCACCGCGATCTGCGCGAACTCGTCGGAGCGATCGACCGGCGTCACGCCCTTCGCGTTCTCCTTCATCCACGCGAAGTCCTTCTCGCGGTTCGCCGCGTTCACGCAGATGAAGATGTGCTCGGGCGAGAAGCGGTACGCGACGATGTCGTCGACGAAGCCGCCGTTCGGGTTGAGCAGGCCCGAGTAGATCGCCTGGCCGTCAGAGATGCGCGCGAGATCGTTGGTGATGAGCCGGTTCGCCGCTTCGAGCGCGCCCTTGCCCTTGAACTCGACCTCACCCATGTGGCTGACGTCGAAGAGCCCGGCCTTCGTGCGAACGGCTTCGTGCTCGGGAATGAGGCCCGAGTACTGCACCGGCAGCTCCCAACCAGCGAAGTCGACGAGGCGGCCTCCGAGCTTCTTGTGTGCGGCATTCAGCGGCGTGAGACGTGGCATGCGCGCGGTTTGAGTCGCTGGCGCACGTGCTGTCAACGACATCAGCAAGCGTGACGGCACCCATTCCGCCCGATGCTCCGAGGGTGCAACGCAGCGCACCATCTGGCAGACAGGCCCCGTGAAGATCCGCACCCGACTCAACCCGTCCAAGCCGTGCTTCAGCTTCGAGTTCTTCCCGCCCAAGACGCCCGAGGGCGAGAAGCAGCTGTGGGAGACGCTGGAAGATCTGCGCTCGCTCGAGCCCGGCTTCGTCTCGGTGACGTACGGCGCTGGCGGCTCGACGCGCGATCGCACCATCGAGCTCGTCAGCCACATCAAGGAGCGCACCGGCATCGAGGCGATGGCGCACCTCACCTGCGTGGGCCACACGAAGGAGGAGATCGCCGAGGTGCTCGGCCGCCTCGCGAAGGCGCGCATCGAGAACGTGCTGGCGCTGCGTGGAGACCCGCCGAAGGGGCAGACCACGTTCCAGCGCACCGAGGGCGGCTTCGGCTACGCGGGCGAGCTCGTCGAGTTCACCCAGGCGCAGAACCTCGGCTTCTGCATCGGCGGGGCGGCGTACCCTGAAGGCCACATGGAGACGGCTTCGCGTGAGGCCGACCTGCAGCACCTGAAGGCCAAGGTCGACGCGGGCTGCGACTTCCTCATCACCCAGCTCTTCTTCGACAACGCGTTCTATTTCGACTTCGTCGAGCGGGCTCGGCGCGCGGGCATCAACGTGCCGATCGTTCCCGGCATCATGCCCATCACCAACTTCGAGCAGATCACCCGCTTCGTGCGCCTGTGCGGAACGACGGTGCCCATGCGGCTGCAGCTCGAGCTCGAGAAGGTGAAGGACGACCCGACGGCGGTGATGCAGCTCGGCGTCGCCCACGCCACCGTGCAGTGCCTCGAGCTGTTGCAGCGCGGCGTGCCCGGCATTCACTTCTACACGCTGAATCGCAGCCCAGCGTCGCGGATGATCGTCACAGCGCTGCGCGCGAGGAACCCATGAGCATCGTTCAGTCCGATCCGAAGAAGCGCTCGACGGTCAACGGTACGGTCTCTGGTTCGCCCTGGGCGGCCATCGACGCGTGGGCGCCGGGCAATGGCTACAAGCTGGTCGCCGGAGCCGGCACCGACACGCGCACGTACCAGAAGGGCACGGGCTTTCTCGTCGCGCCGATGATGCTGGTGGCATCGCTCTCGGGCACCACGTTGACGGTGCAGGGCTGGGTGCAGCCAACCTTCCTTGCGCGCCTGTTCGCGTTCTTCCTGATTCCCGCTGAGACGAACATCGGCACCGACGGCTTCGTGATGCTGATTCCCCGCCGCATGGCCAACAAGGCCGTGAACGGGTTGCTCACGCAGCTGGGCCTGCCGACGATTCCGTGAGCCGGAGGCCAGTCAGCGGGACAGTCGCGCCTGCGCAGCGATGACGGTGTTCTGCATCAGCATCGCGATCGTCATGGGGCCGACGCCGCCGGGAACGGGCGTGATCCATGACGCGCGCTCCTTCGCCGCTTCGAACTCGACGTCGCCTGACAGCTTTCCATCGGCGCCGCGGTTCATGCCGACGTCGATGACGATCGCGCCCGGCTTCACCCACTCGCCCTTGACGAGCTTCGAGACGCCAACCGCCGCGACCACCACATCGGCGCGGCGCACCTCGGCAGCCACGTCGCTCTTCGAGTGACAGACCGTCACGGTCGCGCTCGCGTTCAGCAGCAGCATCGCCATCGGCCGACCCACGATGTTGGAGCGCCCGATCACGACGCAGTTCTTCCCCGTCACGTCGTACCGAAGCTCCTGGAGCATGCGCATGCAGCCCGACGGCGTGCACGGCGTGAGCCCCGGTCGGCCCTGAAACAGGAGCCCCGCGTTGGTGGCGTGAAAGCCGTCGACGTCTTTCGAAGGGTCGATCGCGGCGAGCACGAGGTTCGAGTCGAGGTGCTTCGGCAACGGCAGCTGTACGAGAATGCCGTCGACGGCCGGGTCGGCATTCAACTTCGCCACCACCGCCAGCAACTCGGGCTGGGTCATCGTGGCCGGAAAGTGGTGGTGCCACGAGCCGAAGCCGAGCTCCTTCGCGGTCTTCTCCTTCGAGGTGACGTAGACCTGCGACGCGGGGTCGTCGCCGACACGCACGACCGCGATGCCAGGTGGCCGGCCGTACTTCGCCGTCACGGCAGCGGCCTGCTGCTTCACCTCGTCACGAACCTTCGCGGCCAGCGCCTTCCCGTCGATGAGCTGTGCGGTCATACGGCGATCTGTACCAGCACCTTCACTCGGTGAGCACGAGCCGAATGAACGCCGGCACCTCGCGCGCGGTCCACCACATGCGCGAGATCAACGAGCGGTGCCTGGGAGCGTCGAGCACCGGGCCGATGGTGACGTCCCACGCCTCCTGCTCGAAGCACCAGCGCGCGCGGGCGAGGTGGTACGGGTCGGAGATCACGTGCGCGCAGAAGACGTCGTGCGCCTTCAACAGCTTCACGGTCTCGCGAGCGTTCTCGCGGGTCGAGTGGCTGTTCACCTCGACGAGGGTCGACTCGGCCGAGACGCCCGCGTCGACTGCGAGATCTCGGCCAACGATCGCTTCGGCCGGAGGGAAGTCTCCGACGCCGCCTGAGAACACCAGGAGCTGACCTTCTCTTCGCGTCGCGACGCCTTCCATCACCCGGGCCGCGAGCGTCTCAGACGCAACACCGCCTTCGTTCACGCGCGCGCCCAGCACCACCACGGCACAGTCTGGCCTCGAGACATCGTGCGTGCTGGTGCCGACGTGATCGATCCACACCGCGGCGAGCGCCCACGCGGTCAGCACCACCACGACTGCGGCCAGCAGCCCACGAGCCCAACGCATGACCGAAAGGAAGAGCACAGCTCGTGCCGCTTGAAGCGCGGAAACCGCCCTTCTCATGACACTCGTTGCGAGCACCCGACGGAGTACGCTGCCGCGCGTGTACGGGAAGGTGCTCGGCGCCGGCATCGGCGGCTGCGTGGGAATGCTGCTCGAGTGGAACCCGCTCGTGGTGTTCGCGTGCGTAGTGGCGGGCGGGTTGCTCGGGCACCTCTTCTTCGATCGCGAGGCCGACGTGCCTCGGGTCGATCGGCCGAAGTCGGTGGAGCAGCTGCTCGCCGAAGGCAAGCAGCGCCGCGCGAAGGAGAAGGCGCGCGCGAAGGCAGCTCCACCGAAGCCAGCCAGTGAAGAGCACACCGCGCTGGCCCGGGCCCTGTGCCCGATCTTCATCGAGGTCGCGCGGGCCGACGGAGACGTGGTGAGCGACGAGGTGCGGCTGGTGCGCGAGTTCTTCGAGCACGCGCTGAAGTTCGACGAGGCCGGGCTCGAGCTGGTGCGCGTCTCGCTGAAGGAGGCGCTGGCTCAACCGGTCGCTGACATCGAGACGCTCGTGAAGGCCAACCGCGGGGCCGTGAAGCCTGCGCTGCGCGTCGAGGTGCTGCGCGCCATGTACGAGGTCGTGCTGTCAGATGGCGCGATGAAGCGCGCCGAGCAGGACACGCTCAAGCGCGTCGTGCAGCACTTCAACTTGTCGGACGAGCAGCTTCAGCAGATCACGAAGGACTTCTTCGGAACGGGAAAGGAGCACTTCGACGTGCTCGGGCTGCCCGAGTCGGCGAGCGATGACGAGATCCGCTCTGCGTTTCGACGGCTCGCGGCCGAGAACCACCCCGACCGCGTCGCCTCTCTCGGCGCGAAAGAAGCCGAAGCAGCCACCGAGCGCTTTCGCATCGTCAAAGACGCGTACGAGGCGCTCAAGCAGCTGCGCGGACTCTGACTACCGGCTCGACCACCAGGCCTTGAACTCGTCCCACGAGATCTTGCCCGAGTGGTTCGCATCGACGACGTCGAGGGCGATGTTCAGCTCCATCTCACCGGGAGTCTGACCGAGCGCCTCGAGCAGCCGGGCGAACTCACCACGGTCGATGCTGCCCGAGCCGTCACGATCGTAGACCTTGAAGATCTCGAACACCTCTTCGTGCTCGTCGTCGTCGAGCTCGGGGTGGCGCACCTTGCCGTGCATCGGCGGGTTGCGCGGCGTGCCCTTGCGCTTCTTCTTCGCGACGGGCGCCTTCTTCGCCGGGGCCTTCTTCACCGGCGTCTTCTTCGCCGCGGGCTTCTTCTTCGCCACGGGCTTCTTCTTCGCTGCCTTCTTCTTCGCTGCCATGGGCCCATCCTCCAGTCAGAAAGTGCTCTGCCAGCCGTCTATCGCGCCCAACGAAGCGGAGGGCACTGAACTTCACGAAGCCAGGCCACCCTCCGCACGCTCAGGTGAGCACTTCGGAGCACTTCAAACGGGCCCGGCGATATGAAAAAGGAAGACATGACGAGAGAGCTGATCGACCTGCACATCCACGTTGGTGGCGCCGTTGCACCCCACATCCTCTGGGCCATCGCGCACCAGCACGGCTTCAAGCTCCCCGTCAAAAGCTACTTCGAGTTCGTCGACCTCATCACGGCCAGCCCCGACAAGGTGGCGAGCCTCGACGAGTACTTGAAGATCATGCACACGTGGACCGAGAAGATTCAGAGCTCGCCCATGGCCATCGAGCGCTCGGTCTACGAGGTGATCGGCAAGGAGTACCGCTCGTCGCGCGTCACGCAGATCGAGCTGCGCTTCAACCCGATGAAGCGCAACCTGCATTCAGAGCTCGATCTCGATCACATCATTCACGCGGCCATTCGCGGCATGGACCAGGCGACGCTCGAGTACGGCGTGAAGGCGTGCCTGATCTTCTGCCTGGCTCGCGAGTTCGATCACAAGCTGAACAGCATCATCGTCGACAAGGCGATCAAGTACCGGCACCGCGGCGTGCTCGGCATCGATCTCGCCGGCACCGAGTCACACGCGCTCGAGCTGAAGCCCGACGTCGTCGCGCAGTACGAAGACCTGTTCGAGCGCGCCCGCAAGGCCGGCCTCAAGGCCACCGTGCACACGGGTGAGACGCGCGGCACCGGCGCCGAGGGCGTCATCGCCGTCATCGACAAGCTCAAGCCCAACCGCATCGGTCACGGCATTCGCGCCGCCTACGACGAGGCGGCCATGAAGCTGCTCAAGGAGCGCGACGTGGTGCTCGAGATCTGCCCCACCTCGAACCTGCAGACCAAGGCGGTCGAAGGCATCAAGGAGCTCGAGCACATCATTCGCACGTTCTGGGATCGCGGCGTGAAGGTGACCATCAACACCGACGGCCCGTACCTGCTGAACACCGACATGCGCCGAGAGATCGAGATCGTCGAGAACAACCGCATTCTCACCTCGGAGCAGATCGATCAGACGCTCGCCTGGGCGCGCGAGTACTCCTTCATTCAGCCGCGCTGACGCCCATGTACGAAGCGCTGCTGCGGCCGGTTCTCTTCACGCTCGACGCCGAGAAGGCGCACCACCTGGGCATGGCCGGCCTCAAGGCGATGCCGGTCGCGATGGCGAAGTCGTGGCGCTCGAACGCGAAGGCCGAGCGGATGTCGACCACCATCGCGGGCCTCACCTTTCCCAACCCGGTCGGGCTCGCCGCAGGCCTCGACAAGAACGCCGAAGCGCTCGTGGGGTTGTTCGGGCTGGGCTTCGGGTTCGTCGAGGTCGGCACCGTCACGCCGCGGCCGCAGAGTGGAAATCCCCTGCCCCGGATCTTCCGCATTCCCGAGCACACCGCGCTCATCAACCGCCTCGGCTTCAACAACGAGGGCATGGCCGAGATGAAGGCGCGGCTGGAGCGACTCGCGTGGCGGCCCGCGCCGGTCGGCGTGAACATCGGCAAGAACAAGGACACGCCCAACGAGCGCGCCGTCGAGGACTACGTCGCGTGCGCCGAGACGGTGGGTCCGCTCGGTGACTATGTGGTGGTGAACCTGTCGTCGCCGAATACGCCGGGGCTGCGGCAGCTGCAGGAGCCCGAGGCGCTCGCCGCCATTCTCTCGGCGGTGAAGGCGAAGGTTGGCGCGAAGCCGTTGTTCCTGAAGATCGCTCCCGATCTCGGTGATGAGGCGGTCGACGCGGTGGTCGATGTCGTGCGCTCGACCGGAGTCACCGGCCTCATCTGCACGAACACCACGATCACGCGCCCCTTCGAGCACCCGACCGCGAAGGAGACCGGCGGGCTCTCGGGCAAGCCCGTCTTCCAGCGCTCGACCGAGGTGTTGAAGCGCGCGTTCAAGCGCTCCGAGGGCAAGCTGCCGATCATCGGCGTGGGTGGCGTGTTCGATGGAGATGATGCCTTCGCGAAAATCGCGGCCGGCGCGTCGCTCGTGCAGATCTACACGGGCTTCATCTACGGCGGGCCCGGCCTGCCTCGACGAATCCTCGATCGCCTCGAGCAGAAGGTCGCCGAGCTGAAGCTGTCGAGCCTGTCGGAAGCGATCGGCCGCGACGTCTAGCGGCGAGCGCGACACTGCACGAGTCCCACGCAGAGAGGAACGATCTCGACGGCCCCCAGACGCGCCGCTGCGGCGGGGCGCGTCGGCGAGCGATCAGAGCAGTCGATCGAACCGTGACGACAGACGCGAATCTGAGAACGCGAGTGACGATCGCGCGAGGTGCAACGGCCGCGTCGCCGCTTGCCGTTGCGAGTGGCCCCACACCGGCCCAGGCCAGGCGGGATCAGCGAGCGTTCGCCCGACGTGATGCACGTGCAGCTGGCGCACGACGTTGCCCAGCGCGCCCACGTTCACCTTGTCGGTCTGAAACCGATCACGCAGCACCGCGCACAAGGCCGCCGACTCTTCGTTGAGCTGCGCGCGATCACTCTCCGACAGATGCGCCTGATCTTCCGCGCCGCTGCGACGTGGCACGAGCACGAACCAGGGCCAGCGCACCTCGTCGAACAACAGCAGATCCGACAGCTCGCTGCGCCCGATGTGCACCGCGTCTGCGGCCAGCCGCGGGTCCATCACGAACGGAGCCTGCGCCCGCAGCCGCCGCAACAACTCCCAGCCTTCGGGCCAGGTGCCCAGCTTCGACTCGGCGTTCACGTGCCCCTTCGGCCCCACGTTCTCGAAGCGCGCGCCGAGCCCCTTCGCGAAGCGCTCTGACGCCTCGAGCGACGCGTAGGGATCATCGGAGCTGGCGATGACCGTCGCCGGAAACGGGAGCGCCACCGCCTCGCGCTCGAACTCACGAATGAACGTCGGCAGCTCGGCGCGAGACAGCTCGGGCGGAGCCACCAGCAGCGCCCCCGCGATGTTCTTCGCCTCGACGAGGTGCGGAATGAGTGCAGCGCCGAGCGAGTGCCCCACCAGCACGGTCGGCTCGGCCGTCGCGAGCGCCGACAGCACCGTCGTTCGCCACGCCTCGAGTGACGGCTCGCTCCACGACGTCTGCTCGACACGAATCACGCGCGCGTCGAGCCGCTCCCAGAGCGACTGCCAGTGCTCGGGGCCCGAGCCGTTCCACCCCGGCAGACTCAGCACGCGCACCGACATCGATCAGACCACCACCTGGCCGGCGATGGGCAACACGACGATGCGCTTCGCGTCGACGCGGCCATCGTCCATCCACCGTTTGCCGACGTCGGCCAGCAGCGCCTGGAGCACACGCGCCACCATGGGCTCGAGCTCGGCCACGCCTTCGCTGAGCTTGCTCGTCAACACCTCGACGGCACGCTTCCCGGCGCTCGGCCGCAGCACCGGCTGGCGTCCCTGCTCGTCGAAGATTCGGGTGACGAGCTCTTGCACCCGCAGCTCGGGGAACGGCGCGACGTCGATCGTGCCCGCCACCTCGGCGTGCGCGACCACCGCGAGGAACAAGCGCTGCGGCGTCAGATCGGACAGCTTCACGCCGAAGCGCGCGATCGCCTCGGCCGGCGACGAGCCCAACAGCGCGTTGAAGACCGCCCGCTGGCTGCGCACGCGCGACAGCAGCGCCTCGACCTCGGCCAGCTCCCGCTTCGAGCGGAACGTGACGGGCTCGGCGCCGGGCACCTTGAGCGCCTTGAGCGGCCGGCGACGCAGCAACGCCTGCAGCGCCTGCGCCTCTTCGTCGAGCACCAGCCACGTGTCGGCGAACTTGCTGCCCTGCTCCTGGCCCAGCCGCTCGACCTGCCGCTTCAGCTTCAGCGTCAGCGAGAAGCCGATCTGGAAGATCTCCCGCAGCGTCTTCTCGCGAACGATGTCGACCGCACGCTCGGCGTCACCAGCCGTGAGGTGCTCGAGGCCCAGCTCGAGCGTGTCGCGCGCATGCTCGCTGAGCCGCTTCAGCGCTTCGGGATCACCCGGCTCGGCGCCCTCGGCCACCAGAATGCAGTTCACGAGGTAGCGCACCTCGCCTTCGAGGTTCGTGCGCTCCACCGCGTCGAGTCCGCGGAACATCGCCAGCACGTAGTCGACGCGCTCACCGGGCTTCGACAGCCCCGGAGCCCCCGTGAGCGCCTTCGCCTTGTCGGGGTCGAGCCACGCGAAGACCTTGAGCGCCTCGTCGAGCGGCGGAAACCCGAGATCCTGCAGGCGGCTCTGGCGGAACTGAAAGGCCGCCTCTTCGAGCTCGGTCGCCTGCTCCCAGCGCACCGCCTCGAGGAACCGGGTGAGCTCGAACGGGTTCGAGGCCATCAGGTCTCGCGTGAGCGTGCGCATCGCGTGCTCGTCGACGCCTTCGATCGTGAACTCGATCAGGAACTGCCCCTCGGGCGTCTCGAGCGTCATGCCCTCGGTGTCGACGTCGGGGTTCTCCTGCAGGTCGTGAATGATCGTGAGCTTCTTGAACATCAGCTCGAGCAGCTCGAGATCGAGGCGCACCAGCTTCTTCTGGTACTCGGCTTCGTCTTCTCCGCGTGCGGCCCGCAGCCAGTGCAGCACCTCGAGCACGTCGACGCGATCGCGCTGCCAGCTCGCGAGATCGACGTAGGTGCGGAACTGATCGGGCGTCGACAGCTGCACGATGTCGGTGGAGTCGACCAGCCCGACGTCGATGATCGTCGCGTACACCTCTTCGGCTGGAATGCTGCGAACCAGCGCGCGCCCGTCGACCTCTTCGAGCATCGCGTCGAGCTTCTTCTTCGGCGCCAGCTCGGTCAGCCGCCGCACCAGCTCGGCCCTGCGCGCTTCATGCGTCTCACTCGTCGGCGAGGTCACTGGATCATCACTCCACAGAAGGACGTCACCTGGAACGAGCGCAGCACCGGCGTCGTCACCCGATCGGCAGACGACAGGGTGAACTCGGCGCGCAGGTACTTTCGTTTCACCACGCCCTGCGCCTGCAGATCGACCGGAGAGGTCGTGAACGGGCCGTAGCGCGCGGCGCCCGGCTGCGAGAGCTCGGCAAGGGTGTTCGCCACCCTGACAGTGACGCTCAGGGTCGTGTTGGCGGGCACGGTCGCGTCCCAGCTCAACGTGCGCCACTCGGCCTCTTCGCCACAGCCCTCGAAGTCACGCCGGTAGACGCCGCGCGGCGCGGTGAAGTTGCGCAGCTGGTAGCCGGTGAAGTCGCTGTACGTGTACAGCCCCGGGTCCTGCTGGGTCGACTTGAGGATCGCTCCGGTCGCGTTGTCGACGCGCACCATGTTGCCCGAGCTGTTGTTCACCCAGGGCTGGCCGTCGCTGTCGAGCCCCACGCCGATGGCGGAGCCAGACTGCGGGTCGCTGTAGTCGATGAAGTCGGCGCTGCCGTAGGGCTTCACCGCGCCCGTCTCGGCGTCGAAGCGAATGAGCTGGCCGGTGCTGCCGCCGTAGCCGCTCATGTAGACGGTGCCGAGCACGTCGACGGCGATGCCACGGCCCCACTCGAAGGTCGTGTTTCGCTGGCTGCGCGCCGACGCGAAGTCGAACGCCGCCCACGTCTGGGTGGTGTGATCGTACCGGCAGGCCCTCGCGCCCTGCGTCCACCCCGGCACCCAGACCCGATCCTTCCCGTCGATGCCCAGCGCGTACGAGCCGCAGTTCAGGTTCGCCGGCGCTCGAATCATGTTGTTGATGAGCGTGCCGGTGTTGGCGTCGATCAGCCCAAAGCGGGCCTGGCCGACCTCGACGATCCACAGCCGCTGCTTCGAGTCGACGATCGCGCCGTAGGGACCGAAGTTGAGCTGAATGAAGGTGGGGCCCGCTCCGCCGCTCACGGGCACGGGCTGACCTGTCAACGACGACAGCTTGTAGATGCGCTGCTCACGGTAGATGCCGACCCACACGTCACCGGCGCTGCCTTCGATGCCTGCCGACACCGCAATGGCACGGGCCGCGACGTCTCCGCCGGCCGCGCCCACGGGCGTCGAGAAGAGCACGCACTCGTCGTACTGGTTCGGGTCGTCGTAGTTGGTGGGAATGATCATCTCGCCGTCGGCGGGCGTCATGCTGATGCGGCCGTCGTTGTTCAGATCGCGGCTCGTCTGAATGGAGCCGTTGCCGTTGCGATCGACGCAGTCGACCGGGTCGTTCGCGATCTTCGTCACCGAGCCCTGCTGGCCGACCGCGCGGTTCGCGACCCACACGTTGCCGAAGCGATCGATCGCGGTGCGCGAAGGGTTGTGCTTGCCGGGGCCCGCGGTCAACGCCGCCTGAAAGCTGCCGCCCGCGCACGGTGGCCCGTTGGGGCTGTTCGCGCAGTCTTTGGGAATGGTGGCCCAGAAGCGGCCGACCTCTCTGCCGGTGCGCGTGTCGTACTTCGAGACCCAGCCCATGCTGTTGTTGGCGACCCACATGAACCCGAGATCGAGCGAGCTGGTGCCGAGCACGATGTGGCCCATCGGGTTGATCACGACGCCTGAGCCGAGGCCTCCCGAGCCGCCATCGAGGGTGAAGCCGCCGGGCCCGATGGTGGTCGTCGTGGTGCCGTCACCTGCGTCGAAGGCCGCGCCCCCGCCACCGGCTCCGCCCTGACCGCCGGCCGTCGAACTTCCGCCGCCCGTGCCGCCATCACCCGAGAGCCCGCCGCCTTCACCCCCGGCGCGGCCGCCGTCTTTGGTGAAGTCGACACGGTTGGAACAGTTGCACTGGCAGCCCGAAACGACGGACCAGGCAAGGAGGACGACGAGCCTCGTGCGCATGAAGGCAGTGTTGGCCCACCCTGAGACGGGGGTCAACCCTTGCCGTCGACGGTCGCGAGCAGCCGATTCCAGACGTCGCTCACGCCGATGCGCTCGGTGGCCGAGAAGCCCACGACGGCCTCGATCGGCACCTCGAGCTTCTTCGCCAATTCCTGCAGGCGCGGCTTCCGGTACGACTTGCCGATGCGATCGATCTTGGTGCCCACCACGAGGATCTTCGGCGGCGTGCCCTGCAGGAAGTCGAGCATCGACACGTCGTCGGCCGTCGGCCCCACCTCGGCGTCGATGATGCTGACGATCACCTTCAGGGTGTGCCGCTCCGAGAGGTACTCGTTGATCATGTGGTGCCAGTCTTCGCGCTCGACCTTCGAGACCTTCGCGAAGCCATAGCCGGGCAGATCGCACAGGCGCACGACGCGCTTCTTCGCGTGCGACTCCATGGTGATGTCGAAGAAGTTGAGCGTGCGGGTGCGGCCCGGCGTGTTCGACACGCGCACCAGCTTGTTGCGCTGGGCGAGCGTGTTGATCATCGACGACTTGCCGACGTTCGAGCGGCCGACGAAGGCCACCTCGGGCACCGGCTCCCGCGGCCATTGGCTGGCCTTGGTGGCCGTGGTGACGAAGACGGCGTCGAGAACCTTCAGCATGGCGTCACCGGCGAACGAGCGCGGGCTGGTGGCTGAGCCAGGCGCCGAACTTGAGGAAGGTGCCGGGCGTGCGCGAGGAGGACTGCTCCTTCTTCTTCGCGCGCTCGGTCGACCAGTGATCCATCGCCTTGAGGCGCGAGGCGAAGTCGAAGGGCTTCAGCGAGGGGCTCGAGGCGTCATGGCAGCCGCGACACGACTTCTCGGTCGGGTCGACCAGCCCCGACAGCCGGGCGAGCTCGGGGTCCTTCATGATGTACTTCGGAGAGTAGTACTGGCCGCCGCCGTGACAGGTCTCGCACGTGACGCCGGCCTGCTTCTGATCGACGTCGTTGGGCGAGTGGCACGACAGACAGCGCGCGTCGCGTTGCTGCGTCGGCGAGAGCACGTCCTTCGCGCGGGCGTGGGGTGAGGCCTTCCACGCGGCGTACGCGTCGGGGTGGCAGCTCTGGCAGCTCTCGGCGCCCAGAAAGTCGTACGCGAGCGCACCCGAGGAGGCGCACATCACCACCGCGATCCCGACACGAAGAAAGCTCGAAGCCATCGCGTCTGGCGTAGCATGCACGTGCTCACCATGTCGCGCTTCCTCTCGTTGGGCCTCCTCCTCGTATCGTCGGCGGTGTTCGCCAAACCCTGGCAGGGCATTCAACCGGGTGTCTCGAGCACCCTCGACGTCTACGGGAAGTTCGGCGAGCCCACGAAGAAGACCGACGTGAAGGGCCAGACCGTTCTCATCTACGCGGGGCTGCAGGCGATCCCCGGCACGGTGCAGGCGCAGTTCAAGCTCTCGCCCGGCGCCGACACCGTCGCCCGCATCGACGTCTACGTCTCGCCCGTCATCGACAAGGCCGCCGTCGAAGAGAGCTACGGGCCGCAGTGCGACGCGAAGAAGAAGGACCCCGATCTGCAGTCTCCCTGCTACTTCGTCAAAGAGGCGGGCGCGGGCAAGAAGCCGTACCTGGTGTACCTGCGCCTCGGGCTCGCGGTGTTCTTCAAAGACGACGGCAACGTGCTCTCGTTCGCCTTCCTTCCCTCGAAGCCCTGACATGCAGCTGTACGGTCTGACTGGCGGCATCGCGACCGGCAAGTCCACCGTGGCGAAGCGGTTCGTCGAGAAGGGCATGCCGCTCATCGACGCCGACGTGGTGGCGCGCGAAGTGGTCGCCCCGGGCCAGCCTGCGTTGCTCGAGATCGCCGCGAGGTTTCCAGGCGTGGTGGTCGACGGCGTGCTCGATCGCGCTGCGCTCGGCGCGCGCATCTTCTCGAACCCGGGCGAGCGTGAGGCCCTCAACGCCATCACCCACCCTCGCATTCGGCAGGCCGTGCTCGAGCAGTCCGTGAAGCTGGCCGAGGCCGGAGCCCCTCGCGCGCTCTACGACGCGCCCCTGCTCATCGAGAACCGCCTGCACGAGGGGCTGTCGGGCGTGGTGCTGGTCGTCGCGCCCCGTGACGTGCAGCGCACGCGGCTGATGGCGAGGAACCAGCTGACCGCCGCCGAGGCCGACGCCCGCATCGACGCGCAGATGCCGCTCGACGCGAAGCGCCCGTTTGCCACGTGGATCATCGACAACGGCGGCACGCCCGAGGCAACGGCGGCGCAGGTCGACGAGGTCTTCAGACAGATTGTCGCCCGCGGCTGACGCGTCACGACGCCTGGGCGTCTATGCTGCCGCGCGTGTCAGGCACCATCTTCGTCACGGGGTACCCGGGCTTCATCGGCAAGCGGTTGGTTCGCCACCTGGCGAAGGTGGCTCCCGACAAGCGCATCGTGCTGCTCGTGCAGCCGCGCTTCGTGAAGGAGGCCACCCAGTACGCCTCGAAGCTGGGCCCCGCGCCGATCGACATTCTCTCGGGCGACATCGTCGACATTCACCTTGGCCTGTCGGGGCCCGAGTACCAGCGCCTGTGCGACGAGGTGACGCACGTCTTCCACCTCGCGGCCATCTCGTACCTCGGCATGCCGCGAGAGACGGCCCATCAGGTGAACGTGCACGGCACGCGGCACGTGCTCGAGCTGGCCAGAGACGCGAAGCACCTCGAGCGGCTGGTGCACTTCAGCACCACGTACGTCTCGGGCGATCGCGTGGGCGTCATCGCCGAAGACGAGCTCGACTGTGGTCAGGGCTTTCGCACCCCGTACGAAGAGACGAAGTTTCTCGCCGAGAAGCTCGTGCAGCGCGCGATGGAGGAGCTGCCCATCACCATCATTCGCCCCTCGACCGTGGTGGGCGACTCGCGCACGGGAGAGATCGAGCGCTTCGACGGCCCCTACTACCTCGGCATGTTGCTGGTGATGTCGCCGCTGGTGATTCCCCTGCCGCTGCCGGGCAACGGCGTGGCGCCCCTCAACGTCGTGCCAGTCGACTTCGTCACCGACGCGACCTGGCTGCTCGCGCAGAACCCGGCCGCGAAGGGCAAGACGGTGCACCTCGTCGACCCCAACCCCATGTCGGCGCGTCGCGTGTACGAGCTGATCGCCGCGAAGTCGAACCGCAAGCTGCCTCGCTTCAACGTCTCGGCGCGCGCGGCCGACTTCATGCTGCGCCTGCCAGGCCTCGAGAAGCTCGCGCGGCCCCAGCGCGCCGCCATCAACTACGTGAACCACCTCGCGCTCTACAACTGCCACACGGCCCTCGAGTTGCTCGACGGCACGGGCGTACGGTGCCCGCCGCTCAGCACGTACCTCGACACGCTCGTCGACTACGCGATGACCGTCTGGAAAGACCGGCAACACCAGGTGTCGGAGGGCCGCGAGCCTGACGACCCGCTCGATCGTTAGCCCTTGTTGATCACGCCCTCGTCGACGAGCTGCGCGAGAATGCGCGCCGTGTCGAGGCGGGACATGCCCGAGACCGCGAAGAGATCGTCGAAGCTGACCGTGCCGTCGATCTGCGCCAGCACGAAGCCGGCGCGGTGATCGAGGTTGAGCCAGATGATCTCGTCTTCCTTGAGCAACACGCGGGGAATGGTCTCGATCTTTCCCAGCTTCGACTCGAACATCGTCAGGAGCGTCTTCTCGCTCCGCTCCCGCAGCGCCTTCACGTCGGGGTCGTCGGGCGCCATCGCCTGCGCCTTGACGATCAGCTCCATCGCGCCGGTGTGATCGTCGAGGTCGAGCAGATCGCGCGCGCCGCGGAGCAGCGTCTTCACCTCGTCTTTCGCCGCGGGGCCGCTGGCCGATTGGCGAACGGCCGAGTCCGACGAGAGCATCTCGAGGGCTTTGTCCTCGCCGACGATCGCCGAGAGCTTGATGCCGGGGTTGCTGCGCGCGTCCCAGGCTGAGGTCGCGTTTGGAGAGAGCGGCGAGGGCGTTGGCGTCGGCACCACCCGGTTCTCGGCAGGCACGACGGCGGGCGCCGTGGCGGGGTCGCGGAAGGGCGCAGGGCTGTTGCTCGACCACGCCCACGCGACACCAACCGGGTCGGGCGCTGCAGTGAGCGGCACGTCGACGTTGGTGGGCACTGGCGCGACCGGAATCGGCGACTTGCTGAACGAGGGCACCTTCGGCGGCGAAGGGGCCGCCGTCGGAAATGGAGCCTCGGGCGTCGTCTCGAAGAGCGGCGGCGTCGAGCGCGGCGGCGAAGGCGCTGGCGCGTTCGCGTCGGTCAACGTGACGGTCACGCCCGAGGCGCTCGTGCTTGGGGGCGGCTCGAAGCCCACGAACGAGGGCGGCTTCCACTCCATCGGCGAGGTGACGACAGACGACTGAGATGGCTCGGCCTGCGGCGGCGCTGGGCGGCTGGGGGGAGGCGGCTCGGTGAACTGGGGCGGCGTGGCCCGAATCGGCGAGGGCGGCGGCGCGGCACCGTCGAGCGTCACCACCAGCGCGGGCGACTTCTGAGCTGAGGAGCCTCCGTAGATGGGAGGCGTGGAGCGCATCGGCGGCCCATCAGGCTCACTGCCAATCGAGATCGTCGAGCTCGTGCTGCTCGTGACGGCAGGGTTCGGCGGCAGCTCGGGTGGCTCGAGCATCGAGCCCCAGTCGTCGGGGTTCGAGGGCTTGGGTGAAGGGTTCGCGAACGGCGCGGGTGACTCGAACCCCGTCGCGCGGCCCCAGTCCATCTCTTCGGGTGGCAGCGAGGTGAGCGTGGTGACGGCGACCGAAGGGTCGGTGGTGGGCTCGGTGGCGGTCGTGCTCGTCGCTGAGGGACTCGAGATGACGGGGGCGACCGCTGGCGCGACCGACGCTGGCGCCTCGAAGGGGCTCGAGCCCGACGGCGATGAAGGAGGCGGAGGCTGAACGGGCCCCTCGTGGAGCAACTGCGCCGCGCGCTCGTTCGCAGGGTCGAGCTTCACAGCGCGCTCGAAGAGCTTTCGGGCGCCCTCGAGGTCGCCCGACAACCGGAGCCAGATGCCGGCGTCGATGAGCTGTGCTGCGCGCTCCTTGCTCATCCCCCTCCGCCCTTCACTTGATGCGATCCAGCACGCCCTTGAAGAGGCTGATGGTCCTGGTGAGGGTGTCCATACTCTCGGTCACCTTCGAGAGCAGCGGCCCTTCGAAGGCCTTGCGGGCGTTCTCGAGCGTGGCCTTCGCCTTCGCGATGGCGTCCTGGCCGAACTCCGAGCCCTGGGTCGCCTTGTCGAGCTGCGGAATGAGCTCTTCGACCTCGCGCATGAGCGCCTTGAGCTCGGTGCGCTTGTTCTGAAGCTCTTCCCCCGTGCGAGCCTCGAGCAGCAGGTCGGCCTGTTCCTCCATGATGCGCTTGAGCTCGTCTTCGGTGAGGCCGCCCGAGGCCGTCACTTGAATGGACTGCTGCAGGCCGGTCTCGCGATCGCGCGCCGAGACCGAGACGATGCCCTCTGAGTTGATCTCGAAGGTGACGTCGATCTCGACCTCTCCGCGACGGGCCTTGCGCAAGCCGGTGAGAATGAACTCACCGAGCAGCTCGTTCTGGTGCGCCACCTCGGCCTCGCCCTGCAGCACCATGATCTTCACCGTCGTCTGATCGTCCTTCGAGGTGTTGAAGACCTCGGTGACCGACGTGGGCACGGTGGTGTTGCGGGGAATCAGCTTGCGCACGTAGCCACCGGCCACCGCGACGCCGAGGCTCTGCGGCGTGACGTCGAGCAGCACCACCTCGCTGTCCTGGCTGGTGAGCGCGTCGGCCTGAACCGCGGCGCCGAGGGCCACCACCTCGTCGGGGTGCACGCCCTTGCACGGGTCGCGGCGGAAGAAGGCCTTCACCGCCTCGACGACCTTCGGCATGCGGGTCATGCCGCCGACCAGAATCATCTCTTTGAGATCGGTCGCCTTCACCCGCGCGTCGTTGAGCACCTGCTCGCAGATCGTGATGGTGCGCGCCACGAGATCGCCGCAGAGCTCTTCGAGCTTCTCGCGGGTCAGCGTCTTCTGCAGGTGCAGCGCGGCGCCGCCACCAGCGGGAGACGAGATGAACGGCAGGTTGATCTGCGTCTCTTTCGACGACGAGAGCTCGATCTTCCCCTTCTCGGCGGCGTCCTTCAGGCGCTGCAGCGCCATGCGATCCTTGCGAAGATCGACGCCGTTCTCTTTGGCAAAGTCGAAGACGAGCCACTCGATCACGCGGTTGTCGAAGTCTTCGCCGCCCAGGTAGGTGTCGCCGCCGGTCGCGATGACGTCGAAGACGCCGCTGGAGACGTCGAGCACCGAGACGTCGAAGGTGCCGCCCCCGAGATCGAAGACGGCGATCTTGCCGTTGACCGACTTGCCGAAGCCGTACGCGAGCGCCGCGGCCGTGGGCTCGTTGATGATGCGCAGCACCTCGAGGCCCGCGATGCGGCCAGCGTCTTTGGTGGCCTGCCGCTGCCCATCGTTGAAGTACGCGGGCACGGTGATGACGGCCTTGCGCACCGGCTTGCCGAAGAAGGCCTCGGCGTCGAGCTTGAGCTCGCGCAACACCATCGCCGAGATCTCGGGCACCGAGTACTGCTTGTCGGCCAGCTGCAGCTTGATGTCGTCGTGATCGCCCGCGATCACCGTGTACGGCAGCACCTTCACCGCGTCTTGCGTCTGCGCTGCCGAGAACTTGCGGCCGATGAGCCGCTTGGCCGCGTAGACGGTGTCGTTGGCGTTCGTGATCGCCTGCCGCTTGGCGATCTGCCCAACGAGCATCTTGCCCGTCTTGGACATCGCCACGACCGAGGGCGTGAGGTTTGACGATCCGCGGTTGCGAATCACCGTGGGCGTTCCGTCTTGCATGAACGCCACCACGCTGTTCGTCGTACCGAGGTCGATACCGATGACGGGCTCGCGCTCTGCCATGAAAACCAGAAGTTAGAACGGCCAGCGCTTCTTGACGTGTTTTTTCACGTCCGGGTGATCTGGACCAAGTCGCAGGGCCTCTTCGAAGTGCTTCTTGGCCAGCGCCTTCATGCCCGCCTGGTCGAGCATTCGGCCGAGCAGCACGCGGTACTCGACGGTGTTGGGCGACGCGTCGACCGCCTTCTGGGCAAAGGCACTGATTTCCTTGATGTCTCCGCCCAGTCGTTCGATCAGGGTGGCGGCCTTGAAGGCAGCGACGTGGTTCGAGGCGCTGGCGTTCACCGACGCCTTGAAGGCCTGGAGCGCCAGCTCCTCGTTGCCTTGATTCAGCGCGTCGAGGCCACGCTTGTAGTCCGTCTCGCTGCGCAGCACCTCGGCCTTCTTGCGAACGTCGGCCAGCAGCGTCTTCACCTCGACGTTCTGCGGGTCGATCTGGGTGGCGAGGTTCAGCATCGTGAAGGCGTGGCTGTACTCCTGCTTCGCGATGTGGGCCTTCGCCTTGTGGAGCTGCTCAGACACCTTCGAGGTCTTCGCGAGGTAGGGGTGGCGCGAGAGGCGGGCGCGGCGCTCGGCGTCACGGGCCTCTTCTTCGGCCGTCTTCGGAGCGACGGGCTGCGCCGCCGGGTTGGTTCCGGTGGCAGCACGAATCGCGGCGCGCACGAACGGGTTTGCGTCGAGGTACGCCTGCCGCTTGTCGGGGTCGGTGAGAATGTTGTTCGCCTCGACGAGGCGCTTGAAGATCGAGTCGATGCGCCTGGCGAACGAGCCCAGCTGACGGCCGTGGAAGCGATCGGGGTGGAACTTTCGCGAGAGCGCGTGAAAGGCATCACGCGCCTGCTCCGAGGTCGCGCCCGGGGCGATGCCCAGCACCTCGAAGTGGTTGGCGCCCAGCTTGGCTTCGAGCGCGAGGATCTCCTGCTGACGATCCGGCGGTATGTCGACCTTCTCCATCTCAGGCATCGGTGGTTTCCGCCCCCACGGACATTTCAGAGCGAACGCTCGAACAGCGTCAACCCCTCGGTCAGCTGCGCTTCCGTGGTGACGTACGAAGGCGCGAAACGAATGGTTCGCTCGCCCGCGAGGTTGACGAGCAACCCGTTCTGCCGGCAGCGCGCGACGACGTCGGCGGCTCCAGTGTCGACCTCGATGCCGAAGAGCATGCCGCGACCACGACACTCGACGACGCGACCGGGCTTGCGGGCCTTGAGCTCGTTGCCGAGCCGGTGGAGCAACGCGCCCTTCTCGGTGTTCGACGCCAGCATCTGCGGGCTGGTCGCGAGATCCCACGTGGCGACGGCTGCTGCAGCGGCGACCGGGTTTCCACCGAAGGTCGAGCCGTGCGTTCCCGAAGGCAGCGCCTTGCCCACCGCGTCGCCGCACACCATCGCGCCGATCGGCAGGCCGTTGCCGAGCGACTTGGCGAGCGAGATCGCGTCGGGCTGAATGCCGTGGTGCTGGTACGCGAAGGGCTTGCCGGTTCGACCGATGCCCGTCTGCACCTCGTCGATGAGCAGCAACAGCCCGTGTTCGTCGCAGAGCTCGCGCAGGCCCTGGAGGAAACCCTCGGGCGCGGGGCGAACGCCGCCTTCACCCTGAATGGGCTCGATGAGAATCGCGGCCGTCTGCGGGCCAACCAGCTTCTTCACCGCCTCGAGATCGCCCATCGGCGCGTAGACGAAGCCCTGAGGCAGCGGCTCGAAGCCAGCCTGGTACTTCGGCTGCGCCGTGGCGGTGACGGTCGCGAGCGTGCGGCCGTGGAAGCTGCCCTCGAAGGTGATGATCTCGCTGCGCGCCTTGTTCCCGGCGATCTCGTGCTGCCAGCGGCGGGCGAGCTTGATGAGCGCTTCGTTCGCCTCCGCGCCAGAGTTGCAGAAGAACGCGCGGGAGTCGGTGCCGCCGAAGGCCTTCGTGAGCCGCTCGGCCAGCTGAATCTGGGGCTCGGTGTAGAAGACGTTCGACACGTGCCACAGGGTCTCGAGCTGCTTCTTCGCGGCCTCGACCACGGCCGGGTGACAGTGACCGAGCGCGCACGTCGCGATGCCCGAGATGAGATCGAGATATCGGCGGCCCTCCGCGTCCCACACGTAGGCGCCCTCGCCCTTCACGAGCACGACGGGCTGCTGCTTGTAGTTCTGCAGCAGGTGGTGCTTCGCGCTGTCGACCAGGCGATCGGTCTTCGTGGGCGCCGGAGCGGCGGTCTCGTTGGCGGCTTTGGCTTCGATCATGACGACCTCGACTTACAGGATGTAGCGCGACAGATCTTCGTCCTTCACGAGGCCCGAGAGGCGCTCGCGAACGAAGGGCACGTCAATCGTGATGGTCTTGCTGCCGCCGTCGCCGGAAGAGAACGAGACGTCTTCGAGCAAGCGCTCGAGAATGGTGTGCAGCCGCCGCGCGCCGATGTTCTGGCTGCGCTCGTTCACCAGCTGGGCGAGGCGGGCGAGCTCGACGATCGCGTCGTCGGTGACGGTGAGCGTGACGCCTTCGACCGAGAGCAGCGCCGTGTACTGCTTGAGCAGCGAGTTCTTCGGCTCCTTCAGAATGCGCACGAGATCGTCGCCCGTGAGCGGCTCGAGCTCGACGCGAATCGGGAAGCGCCCCTGCAGCTCGGGGATCAGATCGGAGGGCTTCGAGACGTGAAACGCGCCAGCCGCGATGAAGAGCACGTGATCGGTCTTCAGGGGCCCGTACTTGGTGGTGACGGTGCTGCCCTCGACGATCGGCAGCAGGTCGCGCTGAACGCCTTCACGTGAGACATCGGGGCCGCCACCCTTCCCGCCTTCGCGGCTGGCGATCTTGTCGATCTCGTCGAGGAAGATGATGCCGTCGTTCTCGGCACGCTTGAGGGCGTCGCGGTTGACGCGATCTTGATCGATCAGCTTCGCCGACTCTTCGGCTTCGAGCAGCTTGAGCGCCTCGGGCACCGGCGCCTTGCGCTTGCGGGTTCGACTCTGACCGGGGAACCCCTTGAACAGGTCCTGCAGGTTGACGCCGAGCTCTTCGAGGCCCTGGCCCGAGAAGTTGCGCACGAACATCAGGTTCGAGTCCTGCACCTCGACCTCGACGATCTGATCGTCGAAGGTGCCGGCGCGAAGCTGAGCGCGGAACTTCTCGCGATCGCCCTCCGAGAGCCTGGGCGCGGTCGAGTTCGCCGAGCTGAGCCCGAAGCCGCGGCTGCCGGAGCCGCTCTTGAGCAGCTCGGCCAGCCGATCTTCTGCGGCCTCGACGGCGCGCTCACGCACGCGCAGCAGCTCTTCGTCACGCACGAGCGAGATCGCCGCCTCGACGAGGTCGCGCACCATCGACTCGACGTCGCGCCCGACGTAGCCGACCTCGGTGAACTTCGAGGCCTCGACCTTCACGAACGGAGAACCCGCCAGCTTCGCGAGCCGTCGCGCGATCTCGGTCTTCCCGACGCCCGTGGGCCCGATGAGAATGATGTTCTTCGGCGTGATGTCTTCTTTGAGCTCGCCGGTGACCTGCTGGCGGCGCCAACGGTTGCGCAGGGCGATGGCGACGGCACGTTTGGCCTTCGTCTGGCCGACGATGTAGCGATCGAGCTCTCCGACGATCTCGCGCGGAGTGAGTGACGAGCGCATCAGAGCTCCTCGAGCACGAGGTTCGGGTTCGTGTAGATGTCGATGTCGGCCGCGATGCGCAGCGACTCTTCGACGATCTGCCTCGCCGACAGCTTCGAGTGCTGCAGCAGCGCGCGCGCCGAGGCCAGCGCGTACGAGCCACCCGAGCCGACCGCCGCGATGCCGAAGTCGGGGTCGATGACGTCGCCCGCGCCCGAGAGAATGAAGGTTCGCTCGGTGTCGGCGACGACCAGCAGCGCCTCGAGGCGGCGCAGGAAGCGATCGGTTCGCCAGTCCTTCCCCAGCTCGACGCAGGCGCGCGGCAGGTTCTTTTGAAACTCGAGCAGCTTCGCCTCGAAGCGCTCGAAGAGGGTGAAGGCGTCTGCGGTGCCCCCCGCGAAGCCGGCGATGACCGAGCCATCACCAAGCCGCCGCACCTTCTTCGCGTTGCCCTTCATCACGATCTTGTCGAGCGTCACCTGACCGTCGCCGCCGATCACCGTCTTCCCGTCGCGCCGGACGCACAGAATCGTCGTCATGGTTTGCGGTGTAACAGGTTGCGTGAACGCGGCCCACCACCCGCTCGGAGAGTCGGGCGTTGGAATTTCTTCGGGTGACGCCGCGAGGAATCCATCGTCTGATCCGCCCTGCGCATGACGCCGCCGGTCGCTTCGATCTGGGTGGGAACCGTGGCCGACGAGGCCTCGCTCGAGGCCGCGCTCACCGTCGACGTGACGGCCTGCGATGGAGACGGGCTGGGGTCGGCGTTCTCCCGCGGCGCCGAAGTGCCAGCGCTCGCCTCTGCGATTCGCGAGTCGCGGGTGCTGTCCACGCCCACCCGCTCCGCGAAGGAGTTGCTGGGCGGGTTGTCGTTCGCGTCAACACTGCTGGAGCGCGCAGCCGACGAACTCCCATCAGCGGTAAACGCGGTCGTCGTCTTCTACGGTGTGGAGCACGAGTCAGGTCTGGTTCGGGTCGACGAACTCGAGTTCCGGACCTGGCCGCGCTGAGCACACGGTCGCACCGAGACCGCCGTCTTTCAGGGCGCGTCGTTCGGCGGAGCAGGAGGCCGCATTCGGGACATCTCGTCTACCGACGGAGCAACACGTAGACGGCGCCGGCGCCCCCGTCCTCGGGGCGGGCCGAACAGAAGGCCAGCACCTGACGCGCAGGCCGCCCGCGAGTCAGCCACGTCTGCACGCCCTGCTTCAGCACGGGAATCGAATCGGCCGAGTGCAGCCCCCGCCCCGTCACCACCAACACGCACCGATGCCCCGCGACGCGCGCGTCGTTGATGAACTTCTCGAGCGTCGGCCTGGCAGTGTCTTTCGTGAGGCCGTGCAAATCGAGGGCGGCGCGAGGCGGGAACTCTCCGCGGCGCAGCTTGCGCAGCACGCGCTCGTCGAAGCCCTGCACGGCCCCTTCGAGGAACTCGTCGGAGTCCGAGAGGCTGAACGAGCCCTCCTCCGACACCAGCTCGGCGAGGCGCGCGAGTGACTCGGCCTCTTCGGTCGGAATACGCAGCTGCTCGGCCGAGGGTGGCTCTTTCGGCGGCACCCGCTCGACCTTCACCTTCACTGGAGCGACCTCACCGATCGCCTCGAGGAACAGCGCCGCGTCGGCGTCGTCCGAGGTCGTGGCCCGCTTCTTCTCGGCCTTCGACATCGGCGCCGGCTTCGGCTGCTCGGCCTTCTTCGGCTGTTCGAGCTTCACGGCCTTGAAGGGGTTGTTGAACGGCTCGGGTTTCTTCGCCACGTCACGCCCTCGGGTGCGCGTCGTCGTACACCTTCTGCAACTGCTCGAAGGACACGGCCGTATAGCGCTGGGTGGTTGAGAGGCTCGCGTGACCGAGCAGCTCCTGAATCGATCGTACGTCTGCGCCAGACGCGAGCAGGTGCGTCGCGAACGAGTGGCGCAGCGCGTGGGGCGACACGTCACGGGTGATGCCCAGCTGCTTCACGTAGCGATCGAGGTGGTTCTGCATGCTGCGGGTGGTGAGCCGCCCGCCTCGGAAGTTGAGGAACATCGCCTGCGGGTCCTGCTTCGGGCGCGGCTTTGCGAGCAGCTCTCCACGTCGCACGAGCCACGCATTGATGGCCTCGACCGCGCCCTCGTTCAGGGGAACGAGACGCTCCTTGTTGCCCTTGCCGAGCACCCGCACCATGCGCGCGCGCAGGTCGACGTCCTTCAAGCCGAGGCCACAGAGTTCGCTGACGCGCAGGCCGGCGCCGTACAGCACCTCGAGCATCGCCTTGTCGCGAAGCTGCAGGAGCCGATCGGTGTCGGGCGCCTCCATGATCGCGAACGTCTCGTCGATGGGCACGGCGCGCGGCAACCGCTGCGGCAACTTCGGCGTCTTCACGCGGCGAGCGGGGCTCACCTCGATCACCTTGCGGCGCACGAGGTACTTGTAGAACGACTTGATCGCCGCGAGCTGCCGCGCCCGCGTCGACGCCGCCTTGTCGAGTGACTGCTGCCCGAGAAAGCCACGCAGGTGCAGGTGCGTGACCTTGAGCAGCGGCACGTTCTGCGGCTCGAGGTACGCCGTCAGCGCCGCGAGATCCTGCGCGTAGGCCTTGAGCGTGTTCTTCGAAGCCGCCCGCGCGACCTCGAGGTGCTTCATGAACTCGGCGACGTGCGCATCCACCAGCGACACCCTACTGCCCTCGTGAGGCCGACGCAGGTTTCAGGGCAGGTTCGTGCCCACGTAGACGCCCGAGTTCTTCCTGTCAGAGACGATCCACGCCGCGGTCCGGCCGTCCTTCGAGAGCAGGTGCACGGGCTGAATCACGTACTGATCGAGGGTCTTCGTCTCGCCGGTGGTGAAGTTCGTGAGCAGCACGTCGAAGAGCTCGTCCGTCATGTGGGGGCTCGTGGTGATCGCCCGGGAGCCGTCCTCCGACAGCTTGAAGTTGAAGGTGTTCTGCGCCGTCTTCCGCGGCTTCTCGACGCCGACCTTCGCCAGCTCCTGCATCATCAGGTCGCAGCTGCGGCCTTCGCGCATGCAGTTCGCGCGGAAGAAGAGCCGATCGCCCTGCGGTGAAAAGACGTAGTCGTAGAGCCACTCCTGCAGCTTCACCGGCTCGCTCCCCTCTTTGCGGAGGAAGAGGTGCCGCGAGTACTCGGGCCGCTCGATGCGCGCCGTGTAGGCGATGGCGGTGCCGTCGGGCGAGAGCTCGTAGTTCGGGGAGCGCTTCTGCAGCACCACCGGCGCGCCGTCGGGCAGCGTCACCGAGGTGAGATCGCCGACCTTCTCGTCCGACTTGCCGCCGATGAGCGCGAGCACCTGGTAGTTGTCGCGGAAGATGAGCTTCTTCGAGTCCTTCGTGAACTCGAACTCACGCACCTTCTCGCCCACCTTGCGGCCCTCGGGCTGGCCGGTCTTCGCGAGCCACAGCTCGCCGATCTGCAGATCGGTCGCGGCGGTGGCGCTCCTCGGCACCTGCATGCGGGCCAGCCACTTGCCATCACGGCTGATGGCGAAGCGCACCACGTCGTCGGCCACCTTCACGGCCTTCAGCGTCGCGACGTCAGCGACGAAGAGCTCGAAGCCTGACTGGCGCGGGTTGGTGCGCGCCATCGCGATCACCCACTTCGAGTCGTCCGAGATGACGTACTCACCCACCGCGTCGACGAAGCGCTTCGGGGTGGGCTTCTCGTCGCCGAGCTCGAGCTGAAACACGCCGCCGCCAGCCACCGACTTGCGACGGAAGTACAGCTGCTTGCCGTTGGGCGCGTACTCGGCCGTGGCGACCTCTCCGGCGAGCTGGCGGAATGGCCCGCCTGGGAGCGGCCCCTCGAACAGCACCCCGTCGTCGACGTAGGCCACGCGTGTGCCGTCGAGGCTGGGCTTCATGTACGTGACGTGCGGCGCGAGGCGTTGCCGCTCCTTCGAGAGATCGGTCAGATCCTGCACGAGCAGCTCACCCGACTGCTGCGTGGGGTCGTACGCGCCGATCACGAGCAGGTACTTTCCGTCATTCGTGAAGAGCAGCCCGCCGGGCACGTTGACCGCGCCCGTCGCGACCTTCACGGCGGCACCGTCACCCGTCGGAACGGCCCAGAGCGAGCCCATGCGCATCGTCGGAGGCACGCCGTCGATGCGTGGCTTCTCTCCGTCGAGCAGTGCCGTCACGATCTTGCCGTCGGGTGAGGCGCGCAGATCGATCGCGCTGCCTTCGACCTTGCGAACGCCCAGCGAGGCCTGCCGAACGGGCTTCTCGATGCTCTGGCGAATCGTCTTCGGCTGGCCCTCTTTCTTGCAGGCGACGAGCGCCAACGAGGCCAACACCACAACGCACAGCTTGGAGGTCTGCATTGCGCTCCCTTGAACCACACCTTGTCTGGCTCGCAAACCACGCAGGCACTGACACCAGCGGCAGCCGTCAGGTTCGCCACGCACCGGGCCCGAGGGCCAGCACCGGCCGCAACATCCCGGCCCGTCGCGACCGCCCCGTCCTGAGGGCCGCCGCGTCGAGTGCGCGTCGAGTCAGCACCAGCGACAGCATCGCGCGCTCGGGCTCGACTCCTCGCATGGCGCCGTTCAGCGTCGAGGTCGGTCGCGCCTTCGTCGCGCCACTCGCCGCCGAACCCCGGACTCAGGGCGCAGCCACGACGACAGGCACTGGAGGCGCTGGAGACGGAGGCGCCCTCACGACGGCCGCCGTCACGGGGTGCGGAGCCGACGGCGCCCACGCATCGAACGCCTCCCGACCGCGCCCTGAGTACGCGACGCGCTTGTCGGCCTTCTTCATGCGGCCCTCGACGGGAGGGAAGAGCGCGAAGACGACGTTGGTGGGCTGATACGGCGCGCCGGGCGGGTGCGCTTCTCCCGTGACGTGGCGGTAGAGCGCCCCCAGCGCGGTGGTACCGGGC